>CAZJRG010000001.1:0-64279 GCA_964548435.1 uncultured Sulfurimonas sp.
AACATCGCAATAAGTAGCCTTATTTAGCTCAGAGCCCTTTTTATTTTGTCTCTTCTATCTCTTCATCGATAAAGTGAGCGATAGCCTCTTTGATGTTGGTAAGTTTGTTTGGATTACCTTGAAGATTTCTAAAATGTATGCTTGGATCATCACTTTTGTGTAGTTTCAAGTCAGCTATTTTCGAGCAGACTTGCAAGAAAACCTCGTAAGGTACATCATCGCCGCGTTTGAGAAAGTAGATAGCTCGCTGGAGCGATACAAAAGGGTTTGCACTTACCTTACTCAGGTGATTTATGCGTGTATTGATGTAGTTTACAAACTCTATACGCATATCGCAAGCAAGAATGGTGAAGAGTCTTTTTTTTGTGTTGTAGTTACACTCAAACGCGATCTTAGTTGAGTCAAAGTCAAAGCCATCGACAAGCTCACTCAAGCTCGCTCCATCAAAACGCTCTCTGTAGACAAGCTGGTAGAGATCGTTTTTATAGCGGTAAGTGTAGGAGTTGTTCTCATACTCAAAGTAGTCTTGGTTCATGGAGCTGTTGATGAGCTCTCTGTCTGCATTATCTGGAAAAAAAAGATCGAGATCCCTAAAAGTGTCTGCTTTGATGCACGAACCAGCGAGATAAAATTTTATATCCTGCTTTTTGATATGTTTGACGATTAAACGCTGAAAAAAAACATTGAGTTTGATGGCGATGCTATCGAGGCGATAGTCAAGCAAAGATGCCTGCTCGTAGGAGAGAAGCTCCTCATAATCTTTAAAAAAACTGTAAATCATATCGGCTCCAGATGGCATCAAAAATTTTAATAAGCAAAATTATATCCCAAGAAGGTTTCCAAAACGACCAAGTACAAAAAACATACAATTGATTACTTTTTAATCACCATAACTCTTTAATGAAAAGCCGAAATCAGCTATACTTCTGCTAAATAAATTTTTAGGAGATTTTAAATGGGAAAATTTGTAAACGGTGTTGAAGATTTTTTTACATTTTGTAAAGACAATGATGTCCAATTTGTGGATTTTAGATTTACAGACATTAAAGGAACATGGCACCATGTAAGCTACAGAATGAGTGCTGTAAACGCAGGATACTTTGAGGGTGGGCTCCCATTTGATGGTTCTTCGATAGATGCTTGGCAGCCAATCAACAAGTCAGATATGTTGCTCATCCCAGATGCGGGATCTGCGTTTTTAGATCCTTTCACAGCGGATCCAACCATCATCGTGTTTTGTGATGTTTATGACATCTACAAAAAACAAGCCTATGAGAGATGTCCACGTTCAATCGCAAAAGCAGCACTCAAACATGCTGAGTCTTTAGGAATTGCAGACGCTGCATATTTTGGACCAGAAAATGAGTTTTTTATGTTTGACTCAGTAACTTTTGTTGACAACATGAACGAAGCAGGATACAAAATCGACTCTGAAGAGGGTGGATGGAACTCAAACAATCCATATCCAAACGGTTTTAACTCAGCACACAGACCAGGAACAAAAGGTGGTTACTTCCCAGTAGCTCCAACTGACAGTGGCGTTGATATTCGTGCTGAGATGATGCAAGTTTTAGAGCAAGTTGGTCTTGAAGTCGTTCTTGGTCACCACGAAGTTGCTCAAGGGCAACACGAAATCGGTATAGTATTCTCTGACATCATCGGTGCAGCTGACAATGTTCAAAAGTACAAATATGTTGTAAAAATGGTAGCACACCTCAATGGTAAAACGGCTACATTTATGCCAAAACCACTCTTTGGTGACAATGGAAACGGTATGCACGTACACCAGTCTCTATGGAAAGATGGCAAAAACCTCTTCTATAAAGAAGGAAACTATGCAAACATCTCTGAGATGGGTCTTAACTACATCGGTGGTATCTTTAAACATGCTCGTTCAGTAGCTGCGTTTACAAACCCGACAACAAACTCATACAAAAGATTGCTTCCAGGGTTTGAGGCACCAAGTGTACTTACATACTCTATGCAAAACCGTTCTGCATCTTGCCGTATCCCTTATGGAGCTGGTGAGAAAGCAACACGTGTTGAGATGCGCTTCCCAGACTCAACAGCTTGTCCATACCTTGCGTTTGCTGTAATGCTTATGGCAGGTCTTGACGGTATCAAAAACAAAGAGATTCCAATTGGTCCAATGGATGAAGACCTTTATGAACTCTCACTTGATGAGATCCGTGAAAAAGGTATTCCACAGATGCCACACACGCTTCGTGGTTCACTCGAAGCGCTTGTACGTGACTATGCTTATCTTCAGCCTGTATTTACAGATGAGTTCCTTAAAGCGTACAGACACTACAGATTTGAGCGTGATGTATGGCCAGATGAAGGTCGTCCAACAGCTTATGAGTTTAAAACAACTTATCAGTGTTAATCTCTTTTTCGTGAGGCTTTTGCCTCACTACAACCCTCACAAACATCCTCTTTTCTTCTCCTAAACGCAGCTCCAAACCAAAAATATAACGGCAAATTCGATATAATTGCGCCACTAATAACAAATGTAAGAGTGTGTTATTAAGTTCAAGTACAAAGGATTCAAAATGAATCACATTCCAGAAGGAAAATATAGACCCTATCCAAAGATAGATTTGCCAAATAGACAATGGCCAGACAATACAATCACAAAAGCTCCTAAATGGTGTAGTGTTGACTTACGCGATGGAAACCAAGCGCTTATCAACCCTATGTCTATGGAGAAGAAACTTGAACTCTACACACTCTTACTCAAACTCGGATTTAAAGAGATAGAGGTGGGATTTCCCTCCGCTTCAAAGGTTGAGTTTGACTTTTTACGCCGTCTTGTCGATGACAATCTCATTCCAGATGATGTCACCATTCAAGTGCTTGTGCAAGCAAGAGAGCATCTTATAGAGAAGACTTTTGAAGCACTTCGCGGAGTGAAAAAAGCTACCGTGCATCTCTACAACTCAACATCCGTAGCGCAAAGAAAGATAGTTTTTGCTAAAACGCAAGAGGAGATCATAGCACTCGCGTTAGAGGGTGTTGCACTTGTCAAAAAGTATGAAGCACGCCACGATGGTGAGATATTTTTAGAGTATTCGCCTGAGAGCTTTACGGGAACAGAGCTAGAGTTTGCCGCTCGCATCTCAAACGCAGTGACTCATGCATGGGGGATTTCACCTACAAGAAAGGTTATCATCAATCTTCCTGCAACTGTTGAGATGGCGACACCCAATATCTATGCTGATCAGATAGAGTGGATGTCGCGACACTTAGAGAACCGTGAAAATGTAATCATCTCTACACATACACACAACGACAGAGGCACATCTATAGCTGCGACTGAACTTGCACTTTTAGCAGGAGCTGACAGAGTTGAGGGGACGCTTTTAAGTAATGGCGAGCGAACTGGAAATGTAGACATCATTACTCTTGCCTTAAACATGACTACACAGGGTGTAGACTCGAAGCTAAACTTTACTGATGTCAGCGAAGTTTTAGATGTGGTGGAACGCTGTACAGAGATGCCAACACATCCTCGTCACCCTTATGTGGGAGAGCTTGTCTACACTGCGTTTTCAGGTTCACACCAAGACGCCATAAACAAAGGGCTTGCATACCAAAAAGCAAAAGAGGATAGTTTCTGGGAGGTTCCATACCTCCCAATAGATCCAAGCGACGTAGGGCGTTCCTATGAGAGCATTATACGTATAAACTCGCAGTCTGGAAAAGGTGGAGTAGCCTATATCTTAGAGAAAAACTATGGTTATCAGCTTCCAAAAGCGATGCACCCAGAGGTTGGACAGATAGTTCAAGCACAAACAGACATTGTCGGACGCGAGCTGAGCAGTGATGAGATTTATACTATTTTTGAAGCAGCCTATTTTCATCCAAAAGAGCATGTACGTTTTGTAAACGCAATGCTCTCCTCAAAAGATGGAGTCTCTAACTGCACATTGACATATCTTCTTGAAGGTAAGGAGATAGTAGCCACTGCAAGCGGCAACGGTCCAATAGATGCCTGTAAACATGCACTTATGCAAGACTATAAAAACAGCTTCACTATCAAGTCCTATTCAGAGCACTCCTGTGGCGACTCTAGTGAAGCAAAAGCTGTGGCTTACATAGAGATAAGCACAAAAGAGACCTACTCGCGTTTTGGTGTAGGTGAAGACAACAACATTGCCACCGCTTCCATAAAAGCGATGTTTTGTGCACTTAATCGCACTTTCTCTTAGAATATTTTTATAACAGAGGCGAAGATAAAACTATCTTCTACCTCTTGAAGTGCTGGCTTTTGGAGCTGTTCCTTTAGAACTATCTCCTCTTGTTCTAGCAGCAGCCTTCTTATTTGCACCACCACCATGAGCTTTGTTTCTAGCTCCGCGGTTACCACCCATGTTTATGGGTTCTGCTTTTATTGATGGGTCTGGTTTGAAGCCTTTGAGCCACACTTTTGGAATCTCTTTTTTGATGAGCTTTTCAATGCCTCTCAAAAACTCATCCTCATCGACACAGACAAGCGAGATAGCCTCTCCCTCATTGCCCGCGCGCCCTGTTCGTCCGATGCGATGGACATAATCCTCGCTCACATTTGGAAGATCAAAGTTTACTACATGAGGTAGCTGATCTATGTCGATACCACGAGCTGCTATATCTGTTGCCACAAGCACGCGCACACTCCCCGACTTAAAATCTTCAAGTGCCTTCACCCTTGCATTTTGACTCTTGTTACCGTGAATGGCAGTGGCACTTATGCCATCTTTGCTCAGCTGCTCTGAGAGACGATTTGCTCCATGTTTTGTTCTAGTAAATACTAAAACCTGTTGCCAACTTCCCTCGTTTATGAGATGAGTCAGTAGCTCACGCTTGCGCTCTTTGTCTACATGGTAGACCGACTGTTTTACTATCTCACTTGAGGTATTTCTTCTTGCTACTTCAATGAGTGCGGGTGAACGCAAAAACTTCTCTGAGAGCTTCTTTATCTCATCAGAGTATGTCGCCGAGAAGAGTAGCGTTTGACGCTCTTTTGGTAGATGTGAAATCACTTTTTTGATGTCGTTTATAAAACCCATATCAAGCATTCGATCCGCTTCATCGAGTATGAGAAAATCTACTTTTTTAAGATCGATACTCTTTTGATTGATGTGATCAAGGAGCCGTCCAGGAGTAGCCACAACGATGTCGACACCGCGTTTGAGTGCCACTACTTGAGGGTTCATCTTTACACCACCAAAAATGACAGCAGATTTAAAAGGTAGATGCGCTCCATAGAGCCGCACACTCTCTTCAACCTGCAGGGCAAGCTCACGTGTTGGTGTGAGTATAAGTGCTTGGAGTGTGTGGTGTGTGTTTTTCGTTTTCTCTCTTTTGCGTGATAAAAGCTCTAAGAGTGGCAGTGTAAAACCAGCTGTTTTACCAGTTCCTGTTTGTGCTCCAGCTAAAATATCGCGTTTTTCTAAAATGACGGGTATAGCCTGCGTTTGAATGGGGGTGGGATTCTCATAGCCCTGTTCTTTTATGGCTTTTAAGAGATGGGCATTGAGCCCGAGTGTTGCAAATGACATCTTTTTCCTAATATTGGTGTAATCGTTCATAATAGCATAATTTATGGCATTTATCGATATAATTACAAAAAATAATACTTTAGGATTTTGTATGCAAGCAGAGACTCACAGCATAAAAGCCAACAACCATCGCATCTATCAATCCCCAACAGAGAAAAAAGCAGCCCTGCTCAATCTTCTCATCGAACAAAACGCAGCTTTACATATAGTGGTAGTTACCTCTAAAGATGCCCCAAGCATCGAAGAAAAAATTGCGAACAAAACCATACGAGTGATTGAAGATAGAGATCTTGTAAATGACAAAACACTCAGCTGTGAACTTCTCATCAGTTATGATCTACCCATAAAAGCCATAGTCTACATGGCTAGAATTGCCAAAGCAACTCAAAAAGCATTTTTGCTGCTTGATGAAGAGGAGCAAAAAGAGCTCCATGGCATTGAGATGCTTCTAGGTCGTGCCATTAAACAAGAGCGACTCGAAGGTTTTGAGTATAGCATCGCCCCAAAAATAAAACCTCTGTCAAATGCTCCAAAACAGCTCTCAAAAGAGCAGATCAAAGGTGAGGCGAAAAAACGTTACGATGCGAAAACACAAGAGAGACCAAAACGAGAGTTTAAAGAGAAAAAAGAGTTTAAAGAGAAGAAAGAGTTCAAATCAAAAAATGAACCAAACTCCAAAGACGCTAAACCAAAAGATCCTCGTTGGGAGAAGAAGAAAAAAGCTCCAAATAAATTTTTAGGCAAAGATGAAAATGGAAAAGCCATCTTCTCTGGCAAAGATGGAGCAAGAAATCATCGCTTCGATGGTACTCCAAAAGAGAAAGTACAAACTCCTCAAAACGCAGGCAGAAAGATAAACATCAAAGAGCTTAAACCAAAAGAACCAAAAGCAGATTAGAAGAGTAGCTCCTCCTCAGCTGCCTCCATCTGCTCTTCACGCGGAGGCTTAGAGATCTCGCTAAAGAACTCTTTTTTCCCCCCAATTTGTACCTCAACGATCCCCTCAGGCGCGACAAACTCACGCTGAATCTGCGGATAAAACTTCAAAATATTTTCATAATATCTGGCAAATGCAGGTCCTGCAACGGTAGCCCCAGTTTCGCGTCTATACATCGGAGTGTTGTCATCATTACCAAACCAAACCGCTGTGATGATGGTTGGTGAGTAGCCCACAAACCATCCATCGATGTTGTTGTTGGTCGTTCCTGTTTTTCCTGCGATCTCTACTCCTTTGACCGCAGCACGTCTTCCCGTTCCTTGATCGACGACATCTTTTAAGATGGTCGTCATGATGTAAGCCTGCGTTGGTAGACTCGTCATCTTAGACTCACTCTGACTCTCATAAATCACTCTGCCGTTTTGCTCTATAGAGCTTATGAGATTTGTATGGAGTTGCTGCTCGCCATTGTTGGAAAAGGAAGTGTAAAACTTCGCAAGTTCCAGCGGTGACATCGACATCGTTCCAAGTGAGATGGAGAGATTGTTTGGAATATCTTCTATGCCAAACTTCTCAAGCTCACCAATGAGCTGTGAGAGTCCTATGTCATTGACAAGATTTATGGTGGCAAGATTTCGCGAATGCACCAGAGCTTCACGCAGCGAGAGAATGCCTTTGTAGTTTTTCTCATAGTTCTTTGGCTGCCACTTCTTAGCCTCGCCATCGCTTTGATACTCGTAAGTCTTTGCAATATCGACAAGCTGTGATGCACCCGAAAAACCAAAGTCAATGGCAACCTGATAGATAAAAGGCTTAAACGCAGAACCAGGCTGGCGTTTTCCCTGTGTTGCACGGTTAAAAGAGCTCTCAGCATAATCTACACTCCCAACGAGTGCCAAAATATTTCCCGTGGCAGAATCGAGCGAAACCAAAGCACCGTTTAGTTTGCTCGGGTCGATGTCGTGCGCACTCAAAAGTGTGGTACTCCTGTGTTTGCCTTCATCTTTTTTATACTGCTCTATGCGTTTGAGCGAGAGATCGTAAGCGTGTTTAAGTGACTCTTGGGCGGCAGTTTGCAGCTTCATATCTATGGTCGTATGAACCTCATAGCCACCTGTTTTAAAATCCTCAATGCCTAACTCTGCAAATTTACGCATCACCTCGTCAACTACAAATGGCGCTTGATTTTGCGTGAGTGTTTCGTTATAGACTTTTGGATTCTCTTTGAGTGCGGCTTCATATGTCGCTTCATCTATCCAACCCAAAACATGCATTCTCTCTATAACGCGGTTAGCTCTTCCCATAGATATCTCATAGTTTCTTGTAGGCGCATAGATGCTTGGTGCTTTTGGAAGTCCTACGAGTATGGCTATCTCTTTGAGTGTCAAGTCGGCTAGCTTTTTGTGAAAATAGCCATCAGCAGCCGTTTGCAACCCATAATAACCATGTCCGTAGTAGATCTCGTTGAAGTAGCGTTCAAGTATCTGCTCTTTGGTGAGCACCTGTTCTACTTTGATGGCGTAAATCGCCTCTTTTATCTTTCTTGAGAGTTTCTTCTCTCGCGTGAGCAGGACATTTTTAACAAGCTGCTGCGTTATGGTACTTGCTCCCTCGACCGCTTTTCCAGCACGCAACACTTTTATGGCAGCACGAAAAATCGCCTCCACATTGACACCAGGGTGTTCAAAAAATGTAGTATCTTCTATGGCTAAAAGTGCTTCGACTGCACGCGGGGGAATCTCCTCAAAAGGGACATAATAACGGTGCGTTTCATTAAAAACATTGGCAATCTTGACACCATTTTTGTCGTAAATCTTACTCGTAATTTGCGGCTTATAATCTACAAGAACAGAGAAGTCATAGTTAAACTTAGTGTAGTAGTAAGCAAAGAGCCCAAAAGGTGCGATAAGCATTGCAAGTAGCAACAATACAAAGAGCGTTTTTATAAATTTTTTCATTTTCTAAATGTCCTATTGAGGAAATTTGCTTCTATGAGTCTGCGTGTGTACTCCTCTTTTGGAGCTGCGATTATGGCTGCCATAGATCCAGACTCTACTACATTTCCATAACGAATTATACAGATATCTTCACATAAATTTGCCGCAGAAGTGATGTCGTGTGTCACAAAAAGCATAGCAAAGCCCTCATCTTTTGAGAGTTTTTTTAAGAGCTCTATGATGGTGATACGCATCTGCGGATCGAGTGCAGTGGTGGGCTCATCAAGGAGAAGCAGTTTTGGTCTTGTGCTCAAAGCCATCGCAATCACAACACGCTGCAACTGTCCTCCAGAGAGCTCTGGAGCGTACCGCTCTAAAAGTGAGGTATCAAGACCCAGTATGCCAAAGAGCTCTTCAATTCGCTCTTGTGAGACAAAAAACTGTTTTTTGATCTTTGTAAGAGGAGAGAGCGCAGTAAAAGGGTTTTGCGGTACAAACGCGACACTTTTACCCGCTTCTAGAGCAAATGGACTCCCAAGCTCTAAAGAGACTCCAAGCTGACTTGGCAACATACCTAAAAGTGCTTTGAGCGTAAGACTCTTACCACTGCCACTCTCACCTACAAGTGCTAAAGAGTTCCTTATCTCCAAGGCTATCTCCACCAAGACTCTCTGCTCATCTTTAATGATGAGTTTTTTAATCTCTATCATCTAAGCTCATTTATGGCTTCGCAGAGATCTCTAAGTGTCTCTGGTGTCTCACCCAAACGTGCGATGAGACGTATGATTGCACTTGGAACTGTAGGCTGTCTTATAGCACCTACATGCATCCCATTTTGCAAGAGTTGCGTTTGTATCTCCAAAACCCGTCTATTATCCCCAATATGAATCGGTGCGATGAGACCATCCATCTCTACACCCAAAATCTCCTCAACCAACCTCCTGCGTTTTGCTATCTCCTCTTGAAGCATTGAAGCATTTTGCAAAATATACTCAAGTGACTTGTGTGCGGCAAGAGTGTCATACAAAGAGAGCGATGTCGCATAGATGATCGGTTTTGCTCGGTTGAGCAGGTACTCTATGATATGTGAAGAGGCAAGAATAAACGCACCAAAACTTCCATAAGCTTTCCCGAGTGTGCCCATTTTAATATGGTGTGGTTCTACCTTAATACCATAATGATCAAAGATACCCATAAGCCGTCTGCCTACTACACCACTAGAGTGTGCCTCATCGACAATCAGTAGTGCGTGTGCCTCTGCAACCACGTCAAAGATCTCTTTTGCACAGAGATCTCCATCCATGGAGTAGATCCCCTCAACTGCGACTATCTTGCGTTTTGCACTACTCTTTTGCAGCATCAAACGCAGTGACTCTGCATCATTGTGTTTAAAAAAGAGGACATTTTTATGTGCAAGTTGTGAAGCCAAAACCCCTGACGCATGGTAGAGTTCATCCATAAAAAGGGTGTCACCTTTACGCACAAGTGCATCTATGAGTGCTATGTTTGCATTAAACCCGCTTCCAAGAACTACACCATCCTCAAAGCCATTTGCTTCACAAAGTGCTCGTTCCAAATCATGATGTGCTTGATGGTAGCCGCTCACAAGCATGGAAGCCTTTGAGGCATAGAGATTTTTACTTAAGAGCTCTTTAGATGCTGCCTCATGTATGCTCTTGTTATGGGCAAGTCCGAGATAATCATTGGATGCAAAGTCATGGAGTCTCTCATCATAGAGATGGCGCCTTCGATAGCGAGAGGCTTTCTGTAGCGCATCAAGCTCTTTTTGGTAGAAGTTCATCCAAGGACAACCTTGTTACGTCCCGTCTCTTTTGCCTTATAAAGCACCGCATCAGCACGTTTGACAAGCATCTTATCTTCATCACCCTTTTCATACTGCACAAGTCCAATACTTACAGTTATAGGGGTGATGCCTTTGCTTGATTCGACCATCTCTCTGAGTTTTTGTGCCAAAATATATGCTTTATCTTTGGTTGTTAGCGGAAGCAAAATTGCAAACTCTTCACCTCCAATGCGTGCAAACACATCCCCATCTCTGAGACTGTTTTTAATGAGATTGCTAAAATCAATGAGCACTTTATCTCCTACATCGTGTCCAAATCTATCATTGATTTTTTTAAAGAAGTCTATATCTAAAAGCATAAGTGAAAAAGGGGTGTTGTAGCGTTCACTCAGCGTTATATGCTCACTGAGTTTTTGATCAAAAAATCTTCTATTGCCCACATTTGTGAGTGCGTCATTGAGCGTGAGCAGCATGAGTGCTTTTTTGGCTTTGACCTGCTCTGAGATATCAGTGAGAATCACCGCACTCACACCTCTTGCAATGTCAATCTCCGAGGCAGAGACCAAAAAGTAGTAGAGCTCGCCCTCTATATTTATTTTTGCTTTGTGTTTTGTATTTTCGTGATTAATGAGATACTGCACCCACTGCCCATAATCATCCATAGCCTCTAAATACTCATCCTCTTTTTCAAAAAAGTCACAAATACATCTGTGTTTTTTGGAGAACTCTTCGAGTGTGGTAAAAGCTCTGAAGTAGCGGAAAAAAGTTCTATTAACCTCTAAAATTCCTTTGGGTCCTATAAGCATGACAATATTTGTCGAGTTGTCTATTACTCTTTTGTAGTATTTTTTTTGGTGTGTGTACTCTTTATAGAGCAGATAAAGCACCACAGCTCCAAAAGCAAGTGCTAGAAAAAAGTAAATGTCTATCTCAAACGCAACTTGCATCTCTATCCTTTACGAAGTTTTGCAGTACCTCAACACAAAGCCCCATCGCTGTGCTCTCATACCCTCTTACCTCTTTGATATAGGGCTTACAAAATCCCTCTACCATACATGCACCCGCCTTGCCGCGCCACTCACCACTTGCCAAATAGCACTCTAGATCTTCTAAATCAAATGGATTAAAAATATAATCCGTCTGCGAAATATCGACTATTTTTCGATTTTTACTCTCATAAATCATCGCAGTAATGATACTTGTCATACTTGCACTCTGTGTAAGTAAAATATTACGAGCATCACTCTCGCTCTTTGCCTTACGCAGTATCTGATTTTGACTACTCACGACTGTATCAGCCACAAGCAGAGGCATATCTTCACAGCCAAACGCAGCTCTGTTTGCGTTATATTTTCCTAAAGTTGCTTGGTAAACAAAGTTTTTTGCAGATGTGGCAATGATGCTATCCTCATCGAACCCTACACTCTCTTGCACAAATGCGATACCTGCATTTTGTAGCAGAAGTGCACGAGTCTCTGAGGCAGAAGCGAGTCGTAACACTTTAGAGTCCGCTTGAGAGAAGTGATCCCAAAAAGATGGCTATTGTGCCCAGAATGATATTAAGCGGGACCATATATTTTCCAATCATCTCAAGAGAGAGTTTCGCACCCACCATATCGCCAGCTTCTAAAAACTTCACTGCACGGTTGCGTCTGCGTATCATCAAAAAGAGATTGATAGCCATAATGCTCCAGATGGCCTCTTTAGCATGTGCAAGTGGAGCAAACTCACTCTGTGAAAGTGCATACCCTTTTATCATGATAACCGCCGTCACAAGCAAAATAACAACAAAAGGAACCACAATAGTAAAGAGCCCTTTGAGTGCTAACGCGATATGCTCTAAACGCTTCGCAGGAGACTCAATGCGAACAAATGAAGGGTGTGCTGCAAAACGCATTGCGATCATCCCTCCTACCCAAACTACTGCCGAAAAGACATGAAAAAAGATGATAACACTCTTATACTCTGCAAAAAACTCAGCCATTATGAAAGCACTCCTTTTATGTAACTCAGTGAAGCCTCTAGTGCCTCTGCAAGTTTTGAGGCATCTTTTCCGCCCGCTTGAGCAAAATCTGGACGCCCGCCACCGCCGCCGCCTAAAATAGGAGCGATATTTTTAATCCACTCACCCGCTTTGGCGTCTGCATTTTTCACGCCACACGCGATGAGCACCTTATCATCTTTGACTTGAAAAAGCATCGCGCAGAGTTTTTCATTCTCATTTTTGAGTGCATCAATTTTCTCTTTGATATCACCCGATGGATACTCTGCTACAACGACACTCACACCCTCAATCACTTGAAGATCTATCTCTACTTTGAGGGACTCTTGCGCATTTTTAAGTTCAGACTTAAGCTCTGTAATCTGCGTTTTGAGTCTGTGAATCCCCGCTAACACATCAAGGTTTTTCACCTCTGCTTGTGCCTCTTGTAGCAGTGCTCTTTGCTGCGCAAAATATCTATACGCTGCGTTTCCACACACCGCCTCAATACGTCGCACACCCGCTGAAACGCCAGACTCCTTGGTGATGATAAATGAGCCGATATTTGCGGTGTTGCTTACATGCACGCCTCCGCAAAACTCTATAGAAGCATCCGCAAAACTTACCACTCTCACCTCATCGCCATACTTCTCGCCAAACTGACTCTTTGCACCTGATTTTTTAGCATCTTCTATACCAAGCACCTGCGTTTGTGCTGGAATGGAGCGCATAATTTCATTATTGACGCGCTGCTCTATCTCTTGGAGCTCCTCTTGGCTGAGTGCTTTTGGATGTGAAAAGTCAAAACGCAGTCTTGTTGCTTCATTGAGTGAACCTGCTTGCGAAATATGATCGCCTAAAACATCATAAAGCACTGCATGTAAGAGGTGTGTTGCGGAGTGGTGCTTGATGATCTCGCTTCGTGAACTATCGACCTTGGCGTTTACAACTATACCTACTCTGAGCTCTTGTATCAGCTCAATCTCAACGAGTGAGAGCCCAAAAAACTTCTTGGTATCGAGCACTTTTGCAAACCCTTCAAGCTCACCACAGTCACCAGTTTGTCCACCACTTTCGGCATAAAATGGGGTTACATCTAAAAGTGCCCACCCCTTGCTTTCTGCACTCAAAACATCTGCATGCTTAAAAGATGCATCTAGGAGTGCTTGTACTTTTGAGCTGTGTTCAACAAAATCATAGCCGACAAATCTGTTCTCGCCAAACTTCTCTAAAAGCTCTTTAAAGTCTCCTGCGACCGCCTCGTCACCACTCCCTTTCCAAGCTGCTTTTGCTGAGCTTCTCTGCTCTTGCATCAGCTCTTCAAACTTTGCATGATCGAGTGTGATATTGTGCGATTTGAGCATATCTTCCGTAAGGTCAAGTGGAAACCCAAAAGTATCGTAGAGCTTAAACGCCACCTCTCCGCTAAAGACCTCTTTTGTGCAAGCGAGCTCCTCTTCAAAAAGAGCAATCCCACGCTCGATCGTTTTGAAAAATCTCGCCTCTTCAAGCTCTATCTGCTCTTTGACCGCATCAGCTTTTGTCTCTAAGTAGTTGTACTCTTTGCCCATAATGCCTACAACAGTATCGACAAGTTTGAACATAAAAGGCTCACGAAATCCAAGAAGGTATCCATGACGAACTGCACGACGCAAAATTCTACGAAGCACATAGCCGCGCCCTTCGTTGGAGAAGTTTGTCCCCTGTGCTAAAAGAAAAAGAGCCGTTCTAATGTGGTCGGCGATAACACGATAAGAAGCACCACTCGCATAGAGATACTCTTTGCCTATCATCTCTTCGACTTTGCCAATGATTGGCATAAAGAGAGATGAACCGTAGTTTGAGAGGGCTCCCTCTTTGATAGCGACCACACGCTCTAGCCCCATACCTGTATCTATGGAAGGCTGTGCCAGAGGTATGCGCTCACCCCCTGCCACTTTGACCTCATACTGCATAAAGACAAGGTTCCAGATCTCTAAAAATCTATCGCCATCGCCACCCATTTTATCTTCAGGACCACTAAAGTGCTCTGCCCCTTGATCATAAAATATCTCAGAACATGGACCACACGGACCTGTGTCACCCATGGACCAGAAGTTGTCCGCATCACCCAAACGCATGATACGATCAGCGCTTACATGCTTTTTCCAGAGCTCTTCAGCCTCATCATCACTCTCATGCACCGTGACCCAAAGCTTCTCTTTTGGAAACTTTAAAACCTCTGTGACAAACTCCCAAGCATAGGCAATCGCCTCCTCTTTAAAATAGTCTCCAAAAGAGAAGTTTCCAAGCATCTCAAAAAATGTATGGTGACGAGCCGTGTGCCCTACATTTTCAAGGTCGTTATGTTTTCCACCTGCTCTAAGACATGTCTGACAAGAAGTGGCACGTGGATTTGCTGGAGTTGGCACTTCGCCTGTAAAGATGGATTTAAACGGGACCATTCCTGCATTATTGAAAAGGAGTGTCGCATCCTCTGGGACTAAAGGAGCTGATGCAACTCTTTGGTGGTTTTTTGACTCGAAAAATTTTAAATATTCTTCTCTGATATCCATAATATTATGCTCTTTATTGTAAAAAATTGCGCGATTATAGCGAAAAAATACTTTATCACTTCTCATTTGTTACTAGGAAAATAGAGGTATAATTCCCAAAAAGTAGCCCAATGAACAATCTTATAGCACTTCTCTCACACAAAACGCAGCTCAAAAAAGAGCACATCGTAAACATCTTAAAACTCCTTGATGAGGGTTCTACCATTCCCTTCATTGCTCGCTATCGCAAAGAGCTCACAGGGGGAGCAGATGATGAAACGCTGCGTGATTTTGAGGAGGTGTATCTCTCTTCGAGGCGACTTTTGGAGCGAAAAGAGGAGATCTCTCGGCTTATCGCTGAGCGCTCCACTCTCACACCAGAACTCACAAACGCTATAAACGCAGCACAAACCTTGCAGCTTTTAGAAGACATCTACCGCCCTTTTAAGGAGAAAAAAAACAGCCGCGCAAGCGAGGCAATCTCCAAAGGATTAACACCGCTGGCGGATCTCTTACAAAAAGCAGAGCTTACAGAAGAGGCATTTTTAATTGAGGCAAAAAAATACCTCTCAAACGCAGTGCCGACTCTTGCCGAGGCAGTGCAAGGCGCGCAAGACATCTTGGCAGAACATTATGCCCAAGAGCCTCGTGAGCGCGAAGCGATTCGCAATGCTATGCTTCGTCACGGAGAGCTCACCCTCAAAAAATCAAAAGAGTTTAAAGAGGGTGGCGTTTACGCGAAGTTTATAGAGAAGAGTGAAAAAGTGGCGTTTATACCCTCACATCGTTACCTTGCCATCATGCGCGGGGTGAGTGAAAAAGAGCTCAGCGTCAAAATAGTCATAGAGCAAGAGCGCTTTATAGAAAATATACAAAAGTACAAGATTCCCCGCCATGCCAAAAGCTCTTCAAAACTACTCTTAGAGGCTTATGTAGATGGACTCAAACGGCTCTTGCTCCCTTCGCTTGAGAGAGAGGTGCATGCCACCTTAAAAGAGCGTGCCGATGCCGAATCCATCAACACTTTTGGGAAAAATCTCTCTCAGTTACTCCTCGCACCACCACTTCACAAACGCACCATTTTAGGTGTAGATCCTGCGTTTGTCAGCGGATGCAAGCTTGCTCTCATAGATGAAAACGGAGCCTATGTGACGCATGACGTCATCTACCCGACTGAACCCAGATGTGATTATGAGGGGGCGAAGAAAAAAGTGCAAAAACTGCTGCAAAACTACCAGATAAACGCTGTTGCCATCGGCAATGGAACCGCTTCAAGGGAGACCTGTGAGTTTTTTGCACAGCTAAACGCAGAGGGACTCAAACTCCCCTACACGGTAGTCAGCGAAGCGGGAGCCTCGGTCTATAGTGCTTCTAAAATAGCAAGCGAGGAGTACCCAACGCTTGACGTCACCATCCGCGGCGCCATCTCCATAGCCCAAAGGCTTCGCGACCCTATGGCAGCCCTTGTAAAAATCGATCCAAAATCTTTGGGCATCGGGCAGTACCAACACGATGTAGACCAAAAACTGCTGACAAAAAAACTTGACGACGTCACCACCGACCTTGTCAATCGTGTGGGAGTTGACATCAACTCCGCCTCAGCCTCTCTACTCTCTTATGTCGCAGGAGTAAGTAAAAGTGTGGCAAAAAACATCATAGAGTATCGCCAAACGCATGGAGTCTTTACAAGCAAAGCTCAACTCCTTCAAGTCAAAGGTGTAGGAGCCAAGCTCTATGAGCAAGCCGCGGGATTTATACGCATCAAAGATGCCAAAAATCTCCTTGACAATACCGGAGTGCATCCAGAGAGTTATGAGGTCGCTACAAAACTTCTGCAATCAGACCTTAACTTAGTAGACATAAAGAGAGATGCGCAAAGATTTGGAGTAGGAGAGGCGACCTTGGGGGACATCATAAAAGAGCTTCAAAAACCAGGCTTCGACCCTAGAGAGGAGCTTCCAGCTATTCCTTTTAAAGAGGGAGTTTTGAGCATAACTTCACTAGAAATCGGAAGCAGAGTCTCAGGAGTAGTGCGAAACATTACCGATTTTGGGGCATTTGTAGACATAGGGCTTAAAAATGACGGACTCATTCACATCTCAAAGATGAGCACCAAACACATCAAACACCCGCTTGAAGTGCTGAGTCTTGGAGAGTATCTTCCAAACATAGAGGTCATCGCTATAGAAAAAGAGAAGGGTAAAGTGAGTCTCTCTTTGCTCTTTTAGTATTTAAAAAAGAGAAAAAATTTATTATCAGAGTAAACTATTCTCTTTTAAAATATCTAAAATGACTCTCTCGTCAATATTTTTTAGTTCACTCTTTGAATAGATACTCATAAGGTAGAGGTTATTTTCTTTGTCTATAAAATAATAGATGACTCTAAAACCACCGCTTTTTCCAGTTAAATTCGAGCTGTTTGCGACTCTTATCTTGTAGCATCCATTCCCAAGTTCAATTCCCGATTTTGGGTTTTGATACAACTCATCTTTTAATGATTTAAGATCACTTGGAAGCTGCTTATATTTTTTAAAAAGCCTCTTAACATCTTTTTCAAAACTTTTAAGTGTCTTAATCTCTAAGTTCATCAATTAACTCATCAAGCGACTTCATAGAAGCACTATCTTTCTTCTCGAGTGATCTCTTTAACTCCTTAGCCGCAGCATCAAAATCACTGTAAAACAGATTCGCTTTTTGCTCATTCAAGTATGATGTAATCGCTTCAATAATGACATCTGTTCGGTTAATCGAAAACTGTTGCGTCAAAGCATCAATCTCTTCAACCAAATATTTTGGTAATCGCAGACCGACTTGTTGCTTTTCTAATTGAGAAATTGAGTGCATACCAAACTCCTTGTAAAAATTTGTTTTTCAATTGTATATAAAATTATATATCAATATCAAAAAATAGTTGACAAAAGCTTAGCAGAGTATCACACTCTTTATCTCTGTCATCTCTTCAATGGCAAAACGCGGGCCTTCGCGTCCTACACCGCTGAGTTTTACACCCCCATAAGGCTGAATGTCAAAACGCAGGGTTGGCATATCGTTGATGACTATTCCGCCCGCATCAAGCTCGCTAATGGCACGCTGCGTTAAACGCAGGTCGTTTGTGAAGAGTGAAAACTGGAGTCCGTAGGGAGAGTTGTTCATGCGCGGCAACGCGTCATCAAAGCTCTCTACTTTTACAAGGCTCACTATCGGGGCAAAAACCTCTTCGCAGACAATTGCCATATCGTCGGTAACATTTGCCATGACACAGGGGTGAAACATTCTCCCCTCGCGCTTAGGTTCTAAAAGTGCTACAGCCCCCTCTTCTATGGCAGACTCTACCCACCCCATGGCACGCTCAGCTGCGGCATCATCGATGAGTGGTCCCATGAAAGTATCATCCTCATAGGGTGAGCCGACTTTGAGCTTACGCGTCTCCTCTGCCATCTTCTGGGCAAATACATCGTAAATCTCTGCGTTGACATAGATGCGTTGTAGCGAGATGCAGACCTGACCGGAGTTTACAAATGCACCCAAGGCACAACGAGCCGCAGCAAGGTCTAAATCCGCACTCTTGTCTATGTAGGTCGCTGCGTTTCCGCCAAGCTCAAGGCTCACTTTTTTGATGCCAGCACTCTTGGTGATGATCTTTCCAACAGGAACACTTCCCGTAAAAGAGATGACACGGGGAATATCTGAAGTGATAAGCGCACTTCCAACCTCTGCATCGCCATAGACAACACTCAGTGCATCTTTGATGGCAAACTCGCTCTCTACAAAAAGCTTCGCAAACTTGTAAGCAGTAAGCGGTGCTTCAGGTGTCGGCTTGAGCACTACTGCATTTCCTGCGACAAGAGCGGGAGCGAGTTTGTGCGCTATTAAGTTAAGTGGAAAGTTAAAAGGGGTGATGGCAACCACCACACCAGCAGGCTCACGCATAAAAAACGCCGTCGTCTTTTTGCCACTCGCCATCGCGTCGGTGTTGATGGTCTCGCCATGCATGGTGCGCATCGTCTCAGCCGAGAGTGTGAGCGTCTCGATACAGCGCTCTACCTCAATGCGTGCATAAGTGATGGGTTTTCCTACCTCATCGGTGAGTGTTTTTGCTATATCTTCTTTGTTTTCTCGCAGCTTTTTTGCCACATCAAGCATCCATGCGCAGCGCTGAGAGAGGGTAGAAGCTTTTGCTGCTTTAGTGGCGCCTTGAGCGATTTTTAGAGCCTCTTTTGCATCCTCAGCGGTGCATATTGGAGCAGTTGAGACGACCTCAAGCGAATATGGACTTCTTCTGTGGCTTAGCGCCTCACGACTCTGCTCTTTTGAGCCAAAAAATATCTTTGCTTGCATAGAATTCTCCCTAAAAAATAGCCAAAATTATAGCGTCTCTTCAAAATTTTTGATGTAACGACTCTTTTTTGACTCTTTCATACGGGAGTTGTCAGCGATGATAAACCCCTCCACTACTCCATGAAGTTTCTCATTGATACTAAAATCAAAAAAGCGAAACGCCCCCTCTTCGTAGAGCTCTGCATACTGTTTAAAGAGTGTTGGCACTACACAACCAAGCTCTTTAAGGTAGCGTTTGAGCTCCACAAAACCATCTTTGTAACTCTTATACTTAAAGAGCTCATCAAACTCTGTTTTATCGTCATAGCTCATATAGTAAGGCTCTTTGGCACTCATCATCTTTGACTCACACGAGAAGTGGTGTGAGTAGAAGTAGACGAGAGCTGCGACAGCTTTTCTAGGGGTGTCTGCGTTTATGGTGACAATCCCGTAGGTGTAGATGATACGGGGGTTGTTTGCCAAGTAAGCTCCCACACCTTGCCAGAGATTGTCAAGCGCACGACTTCCCCAGTAACGCGGCTGCACAAAGCTGCGACCAAGCTCGACGGAGTTTTGCGTGTAGGTGGCGAACTCCTCGCTAAAGTCGCACTGGTTATAGGTGTAGAGCCCCTCCATACCGCGATGCGCAATGATGTCGTTCACCTCACCAATGCGATACGCTCCGACGATCTCGAGCTCATCTTCATCCCAGAGCACAAGATGCTTATAGTAGTTGTCATAGAGATCGTTGTCTTTGGCACCACCCGTTCCGCCCCCTATGGCGCGAAAAGAGATCTCGCGTACACGTCCTAGCTCTTGCATCAAAAATGGAGCATGCTGCGACTCGGCGAGCACTATGAGCTTGCCATCTTGAGTGCGTCCAAGTTTTGTTGCTGCTGCTATCTCTTTTTTGAGGAGGATTTTGTTGCTCGCTGGCGTGATGGTCACCTCTGTTTTTAAGAACCCTTTTTGCTGAGTGCCAAGCGTGTAGAGATGTCGATAAAAAAGCTCCATGTACTCCTGCAGGGTTCTACGCTCATCACTAAATGCACGCAGCGGAATAACACGCCCGATGTGAAACTTCAAATCCTGGCGTTTTGAAGCAGTCGCAAACTCGTGTGGCAGCATCATAGCACTCAAACGCAGCGGCAAAAAGAGCGAGAGAAAGTAGAAAAGTTTAGAGTTTCTTGCCTCTATCTTGATGGGCAAAATCGGTGCTGTGTTTTTGCGTGCAAAACGCAAGAAGCTAGGCTGCCATGCAAAATCTTTTATACCTCCAAAACGCCATCTACTAACAATTCCCGCTGGAAAAATGATGATCGCCTCCTCATTTTGCAGTGCAGTGTCGATGGCTTTGAGAGACTTTTTAGTGATAGCGCCCGTGATGTTGTCCACGGGAATGATAATCTCACTGGCTTGTGTGACACTCATAAACATCCCATTGACCATCAGTTTTACACGCTTGTCCTCTCTGGCATTTGCGATGAGCTCATAGAGGGCAAAAGCGTCAGAACCACCTGTAATGTGGTTTGCCACAACGATGAGTCTCCCAGTGGAGGGGATGTTTTTGAGCTCTTTTGGCTTAAGTGTGTAGGTGATGCCAAGATGCTCGACCATACTCTCGACAAACTCCAAACCACTAAGGTAGTGGTTTTTGGCATAAATCCCATTGTAAAGCTCTTCATGAAAGAGTCCCTTCATAAAACGCAGCAGAGGCTCTCTTACAAACGCAGGGGCATAGTGCATAAACCGAGGAAAACGGCTTAAAAATATCTTCTCAATCTCAATCATCTCATAAACTCCATACTAAATCAGTTTGCTTGGCTCTGCACGATCGATGCGACTAAGCACTGCAGGGAGCAAAAGCAGATCTACTGCAAGTGCTAAAGAGAGTGCTATGGCACACAAAAGTCCAAAGTGCGCATTGAGCATAAACTGTGAAAACGAAAAAACAAAAAATGCACAGCAGAGGGTGAGAGTGGTAAAGAGCATCGCTCCACCTCCATAGCGCATCACATACAGAAGCGATGCCTCCACTGATTTTGCCTCTCTCCTTGCCTCTTGATACTTGAGTAAAAAGTGAATGGTATCATCCACCGCAATTCCCAAAATAATCGCTCCCGAGATCGCTATGCCTATATCTACACGCATCCCAAGCCACCCCATAACACCAAGCACAAGAAGGATTGGCAAGAGGTTTGGGATGAGAAAAACAGGAATCATCCGTAGATTTTTAAATACAAACGCCATCACCACACAGATAACTCCCAGAGCAATGAGTGTCGAGTTTACAAGTGTCTCTGTCACATCTTGCTGCATCTTGGCAAACATGGCACTCTGTCCAGTAACCTCGACGCCATAAGGTGTCTTACTCCACCAGTTTTCTATCCAAGCAATCATCTCAAGATCTTTAGAGGTATCGCTCACGTTCATCGAGAGCGATATGCGTAGCCTACGCTCGTCTATGTCCATCTTATCATTTATCTCCATGCCTTGTGGAAGCGAGAGTGAGTAGAGCAGAAGATACTGTGCGATGAGATTTTTATCACTTGGGACACTCTTACTTGATGCAAGAAGCTCGTTAAAACGCTTCACAACATCTACAAGCGAAGCGGCATGTCTGGCATCATCAAAACGTGCTAAAAACTCCTGCGAAAAACGCTCCACACACTTCATAAACGCAGGCTCTTTGATGCCATCGTTGTGAAGCGAATCAGCGACCACTTCATAAGTAAGCGGACCTGTGAGCTCCTCTTCTATAAACTGCACACTCTTGACAAACGCTACATCTTCGCGGAAATATCGCACGGCGTTTGAGTCTATCTGCAACTGTGTTATGCCAAGCGCTATGCCAAACGCCATGAGTGAAAAGAGTGCGATAATGCGTCGCTCGTTTGCTAAGACAAAAGCGACGTATCGCGCAAGAAAACGACCTGTTAAGCCACTGCTTTTTTCTGCTGGGCTTGGTGTGATATTTAGAGCCAAAATGCTTAAAAGTGCTGGAACAAAAGTGATGGTGAGCACAAACGCAATGATTGCACCCGTAGCCGTAGCGATGCCAAGCGTTGCAACGGGAAGAATGTTTGAGATGCCAAGAGAGGCAAAGCCTACAGTCGTAGTGAGTGAGGTTAAAAAGAGTGGCAGAAAATTTTTACGCACACTGGAAAAAATAGCCTCTTGACTACTCATGCCACCCCTGCGCTCGAGGATATAGACCCAGATAAGATGCATCGCATCGGCGATACCAATGGCAATGATAAAGACAGGCATATTTGCGGTGAAGTTGTTAAACTTATACCCAAACAAAACCTGCAGCGCCATAACGATAGTAAAAGTAAAGATCACCACTAAAAGTGTCATCGACACCGCACTCATACGACGCAGCACAAAGTAAAGAACCGCCATGGCTATGACAATACTCAAAGGCGTAAATGTACTTACATCGTGGAGTGCAAGCGAGGCAAAAGTCTGGTTGACCACAGGTCCACCCGCAAGATGAAAAACATACCCACTGGAGTGCTCCTCTTGAAGATAGCCCTCTAATGCTTCTAAGATGGTGCGAGACGCACCTATGGTTCGTCCCCCTTTTGGAGTGATGCGAGCCACTATCATGGTGGTTTTTGCATCTTCACTGATGATGCGACCTAGAAGCATATCCTCTTGGAGTGCGATGCGTTTTTTCTCGTCAAGCTGCGCCGATGAGAGTCTGCTTACATCTTCAATGAAACTCTCCACAATGACATCATCTAAAGCACCCGCCTCTACATGCACATACTGATAGTTTGTAATGGAGTCTACCCTTGCGATATAGGGTGTTTGCCAAAGTTTTTGTGTAAGACGCTCCACTACACCAAGTGCCTTAGGAGTGAAAATCCCCTCTTCATCACGAAAGAGAATGATCATGGAGTCATCATTACCAAAACGCTCCTTAAAGAGGTCATAGCGTTTGAGTGTCTGTGACTCGGGTGCAAACCAGATTCTGTACGAACCATCAAACGCAGCGTCTTTAAGGAGATATGCGCAGACAAACGCGATAAGCGGTGTTGCAACCACGATGAACCAGCGAAACTTTATGAGTAACCCAACAAATCTCTCCATCAAAATGCAGCTCCCAAACGCAGACTTAAACGCTCATGACGCCCCATGAGTCTAAACGCAGTCATCTCGCTTAGAGATGGCTCAATCACTCTGTAGTCAAAATCAAGCTTCAAAAAGTCCCAAAATCGTCCGCTATACTCAAGGTAGTAAAGCTCCTCGCCATAAGCCATATCGGCTACCACACCTGCACTCACGCTACTCTCTTGAGTATCATCGAGATCAAGACGCGCACCCACGAAAAGATCATTCTCAAAGATTTCAAAAAGCTCTATATCACTGCGTTTACTCTTGTCAAAAGTGGTGTAGCTGTAGTATTCGCCCAGTAAAGAGAGCTCTCCTAAATCAAACACCCTCCCAACACCCTGCTCCACACCAAAACCTATGTGCATGTAGTCTGAGATGATTTTATCTTCTAAGACATCGCTGTAGAGTGCTTCGAGTTTATAGAGCGTACTTCCTACTACAAGGGTGTTGTAGGTGCTGATTTTATTTACAAGATAGGCATTCTCTTGTGTGATGCTCTGAGTGAGATCACCAAGGAGTGTAGCAGAGTAGTAACGCTGCGAATCGTAGCCGTTTTGAACTATAAAAGCATAATCAAGCGCGACATCTCCATCTAAGCTTCCCGAGTAGGTGAGATAGAGTGTTGGACGGTATGAACCCGCTTCGCTTAGAAGCTCCTCTTTATAGATGTAAGGAAGTCCGCCACGCTCTTTTGGAAAGTAGTAGTAGACATAAGGGTATGCCGCCATGGAGCGCTCTTGTTCATAAAACTTTACAATGAAACTGAGTGCTCCACTCTGTGTAAAGTGGGAGTACGAAGCGTTATAAACGCCAAGCTTATCCATAGAAAAAGGGTCATCTCTGAGCTCTACAGGATTAAACCCATCCGTAATGTTTCGCGCTTCCAAAGCTCCCCAAAAACGGATGCTTTTACCCACAAGTATCTGATCATTCTCAAAATCATACGCACCATAAAGCTCATCAAGACGCACAAAAGTACGCTCATTTTTCTCCTTTGTCGCCACATCGGAGTAGTCAGCTTGTCCTTTGAACTTTGTAGCAAGTGTAAGTGCGTCTCTCTCATAACGCAGACCAAGAGTGCTCATGGCACTTAAGTTATAGAGATTTTTTTCTTTTGGAGCTTGAAAGTAGTTCTGAGCTACGAGGGCTACCTCCGCACTTACACTTACATCATCTAAAAAGCTCGACTCTGTTGGCAGTAGTGTTTCACTCTCTTTTTGAGCACTCAAAGGAGTTTGCAAACCATAAGAAGATACTACTTCTTGGACTGTTTTTGCAGGTTTTATGCTCTTTTTTTGCTTTGGTGGCGCTATCTTTTTTTGTTGATGTTGCACTCTGCTTTTTGGCTTAAAGCGTGTTTTATATGTACTTACAAGTGCCGCATCTGGATAAAAATAGCTCAGATCCTCATGAGCATTTTTAGCATCTTTATAGTTTTCAAAACAGCCACATCGCACTGCGTTTATCTTACCAAATGAGATAAGTTGGCACTGCTTTGGGTAGTCCTGTGCGTCAAAATCATAAGTAGAATTTTTCTTAAAAACAAAACTAGTTAGCTGAACGGAGTAGCAAGTCTGTGAAGATGAAGCCCAGAGAAAACTGCTACACACAAGCAAAATCAAGAGCTTTAACACCATCGAACACACCTGTATCTATATAATTTTTTTTTATACTAACACAGATAAAAATTAAAATGTGATAAAAAAGTAATAAAATTGAAAAAAATTAAAAATGTGTAACCAAAATGTTTACAAAGTGATATTTTCAACCATAGTAACACTCTGTGGTGTCACTATAAGTGCATCAAAAACAAAAACACCGTCATACCCATTTGCACTCATGTAGATCTGTGCCGTTTTAATGAGACGAGAGAGTTTTTTTGGGGTGATGTTCTGAATGGCAAGCTCAAAATCCTCCGCACTCTTTACCTCAACAAAATGTAGAGCCTCTTCCTTCGTCGCGATAATATCGATCTCACCAAAACGCGAGTAGTAATTTCGCTCGACGATACTAAAACCTGCATCATACAAAAAGCGGCTTCCTCTCTCTTCGGCTGCATCTCCCTTGACTCTACTCATCTCATGGACTCTCTTTTTTCAAATGTTCTTATCACAATTTTAACATAAACTTTAAGGGCACCTCTAAAAACTCTAAAAGGCTTCAGCTCTTAAGAGTTTTTCACAATCAAGGCACTCTTTTGAAGCCCTAGCCAAAGCTAAGGCGAGAAAGAGTAACGAAGAGTGTGGATCACTCTTAAGAGCCCTACGGGAGGGTTTAAAAAAGCGATATGGCTTAAAACTTTTTATCACCGTAGCTTTGGCTACGATTCAAAAAAGATTTTAAACCCTTTCATCTTTTTTAACTCCCTCTGAAGTCAACTAGAGTTTTTAGAGGTGCTCTTATTTTTGGAGTTTAAAATGAGTGATATTTTAGCTTAAAAAGTTTCATTTAACCTTGAGTCAATATAATGAGACGCAACTAAAAAAGGGGTATCTATGAGAGCAGTCGTGCTAGAGCAAATAAAGAGTATAGCACCGCTTCCTGAGTCGGTGATGGAAGTGGAAAAAATCTACAAAGATCTTGATGCGGGTGTTGTTGAGATGCAAAACGCCATTCAAAAAGATCCCCTCCTTGTGGCAAATGTACTCAGACTTGCTAACTCTCCCTTTTATGGGCTCAAGACAAAGGTAAATGATCTTCAAAGAGCTGTGGCGCTTCTAGGAAAAAGTGCTATTCGTACCTTCGTACTCAGTAGTATTATTGACTCACAATTTGAGATAGACCTTCTCCCTTATGGGATAACTCCAGCCCAGTTTCGTGATGCTTCGGAGTTGCAGATGGCACTTGCTATAGAGTGGTTCTCTAAAGAAGATAAAGAGAGCTGCTCCATCGTAGCTCCTGCTGCGTTTTTAGGTGATATTGGAAGAGTGCTCATCGCAAAAACACTCTTAGAGAACTCTCTAGAGTGGGAGTTTGAGGCACTACTTGCAACAGGCGTGACTCTGGAGGAGGCAGAGTTGCAGCTATGCGGGGTAAGTGCACTTGAGGTGAGTGCGGCACTCTTTGAGCAGTGGGGGCTCGCACCAGAACTGAGCGCACTCATGCGTGCAACTCTGAGACCAGAAGATGCCAAGCAAGAGCTTCAAAAGATGGCGTTTGCACTCAAAGCAATCTATGCAGTTGTAAGACCAAACGCAACAATTACCCAAGAGAGTAAAGCAGATGCACTGAGCATACTCAAAAGTGCTTCTCTAGAGACGGCTGCGTTTAGTGCGTCACTTGAGAAGTTAGAAGAGGTTTAAGACTCTTTTTTGCCAAAAAATTTATAAAAAAAGTTCTCTACTAAACGCACTTTCGTTCTACTGAGTGCTAAAGAGCCCTGTGGAATCGTTCCACTTGTCAGCGTGGTACCCGCTGCGATCATCACATCATCTTCTATGGTGAGAGGTGCAACGAGTTGGCTGTCGCTTCCGATGAAGACATTTTTTCCAATGATTGTTTGGTACTTTTTAATACCGTCATAATTACAGGTAATGACTCCCGCTCCGATGTTGGTACCTTCATCTATCACGGCATCGCCGATGTAGCTTAAATGACCCGCTTTGACACCTTTGAGGTTTGATTTTTTTACTTCAACAAAGTTCCCTATATGAGTCGCTTCAATGAGACTTTGCGGACGAATGTGCGCTAGCGGTCCGACATCACTCTCTTTGATAACACTCTCCTCTATGACACTATGAGCTTTAATGTGGGAGTTGATGATATGGGATTTTCCTGTGATGCGAGATCCATTTTCAAGAGTGCACTCTCCTTCAAACAAAACGTCTGACTCTATGTAGATGGTCTCTGGAAGTTGCATAGCAACACCCGCTTCCATCCATTTTGTTTTGATACGCTTTTGCATAATGCTCTCAGCCTCTGCGAGATCTTTTTTAGAGTTGACTCCTTTGAAGTGCTCCTCATCAACCAAGAGTGGTTCTATGGAGTGATCATCTTTTTTTGCCATAGCGATGATGTCTGTGAGATAGTATTCCGCTTGCGCATTGGCATTGCTTAGTTGCGGTATGTAGTGCTCTAGAAGTGCTGTTTTAAAGGCATAGATGCCTGCGTTTACAGTAGTGGTGGCAAGCTCTGCGTTATTTGCATCTTTTTGCTCTACGATGTACTCCACGCTCCCTTGCTGATTTAATATAACACGACCATATCCGCTAGGATCTTTGAGATCAAAAATAGACATGATTATATCTGCATCACTCTGTAAAAAACCCTCTAAAGAAGCTGCGGTGATGAGTGGCATATCCCCGTTGAGTACAAGAACTCTTGCATGCTTTGGCTTCACATCACGCAGCGCACCACCTGTTCCTGGGAAGTCTATGGCGTTTTGTTCTACAAAAGTAATGCCATCAAACTCACGTTGCACACTTGCTACAACAGCCTGTTTTTGGTGTGCTACGACAACACTTACATCGTCACTGAGTTCAAGCGAAGCACTGATGATATGATGGAGCATCGCCTTTCCACTAATAGTATGAAGCACTTTTGCCTTGTCTGATTTCATACGGCTGCCTTTGCCAGCAGCTAGAATTACTATGCTTATGTTTTTATCGTTCATCTGTTTTGCTCCGTAAAAAGTTTATGTTTCATTTTAGAGTAGAGGTAGAGAGTTGAGAGCAACCCTACAACGACTCCTGCAAGGACATCGCTTACATAGTGATCATTTGCCAAGACTCTTCCGCTGATTGAGAGGAGGGTAATGAGTATCCAAAGCGGTGCATAACGCGGAAAAAGAGCCACAAAGTAAGTGCAGACTGCAACACTTGTCGTGGTATGACCTGATGGAAAGCTTGTCACATAAGGGTAGCGCTCAAGAAGAGAGTGCAGCCAAAATGAGAGACGTTCTAAAAGTGAAAACTCTGGATGCTGTAGGAGTAAAAAACCAAACTGTGTGGCATCTTTTTCAAACTCCCAAGGACGCAGCCTCGCAAAAGAGATTTTGAGGAGTATGGAGATGAGACCTGCAAAAAGGTTGGCATAGAGCAGAAACAAAAAACGCATCTTGAAGAGTTCGTTTTTTTTCACAAAAGTAAAATAGAGTGCTCCAATGATTCCCGCACCGATGTACCACTGCGACTCTCCAAGCAGACTTAATGACTTACCAAGCTCTTTGTAGATACTTTGGTGCTCTAAAAAATAGCCAAGCACACTTCTATCGACAAAATTGTACGAGAGTAGAATGAGCAGAGCCATTATGAGTAGAAAAACCCTCATTTAAGCCCTTGGTAGTTTGTACATCTGTAGAGAGTAATGTTGCTTTTTTTGTAAAAATTTTCGAGAATATTAAAAGAGTCAAGACGTGAGATTCGATCACACTGCAGATAGTTTACAAGATCTGTATGCGCAAAAGGAAGATCTACAATGACCAGATTGATCCCTTTTGGTGGTTCACTTTGCCAGATGTCAAACTGATCGCTGCGTTTATCGAGAAGGTAGACTTGGCTATTGTAGTGTCGATTTGAAAAGATGGTTCTTGCTGCGAGTGTCCAGTGCGTTATAGCTATCGCTTCTTTGTTTGTGTCGCGTATCTGAGCATTCGCACGTTTTGCAATGGTGTCAAAGCCATACATGTCTACTTGAAGTGAGCTGTAATCTGGAAGCGGAATAAACTTAGTTGCAGCCTCTATATAGATAAACGCTGAGAGCATAATACCAAATCCTATAGAGTAACGCAGGTATTTTGCCCACTTCAAAGAGCGTTCATAGAGGTAGTAAACAGCTAAGGGAATGAAGATGAGATAGAAGAGTCCACTCCAGTGTGGTAGAGCCCTTTGATAGAGCGAGGAGTAGGTGAAAAAGAGCAGCAGTACACTTCCAAAAAGTCCCACTAAAAGCAGCATATCATTTTTAGCTACAAAAGCCTTGTAGAGTCCGTAAAACGCTAGGGGCATCAAAAATGGATTGTAAGCTAAAAGCTGTGAACCTAAAGAGAGCAAGAAGTTTTTGATACTTATACTCTCACTTAAAACCACATGCGCACTCTGGTAACTCAAGCTGATCCAGTCATGATTTATGTTCCAGACGATGACAGGTGTGATAAGCAACAAAGCTAGAAAAATGGTGATGAGTGCATTGTAGGAAGCCAAAAGATCAAAACGTTTTTTGATGATGATGTAGAGTAAAATCGGAGGAATAAATAAAATTGCAGTGTATTTACTCAGACCTGCCAAACCTAAGAGAAGGCCTAAGAGAATGTAGTTTTTTCTACTTGGATCTTCAACTAAACGCAGCAGGCTCCAGATGAGTAAAAAGATGAGTGCAAAAAGGAGAGTGTCTGGAAGCAGCATGAAGAAAAGTGCATTGAAGACAAAAACGCCATGGAGTGCTAAGACACCTATAAAAGCAAGTTTTGCATCTCGCTCTATGGAGTATAAAAATATGTAAAGAAAAAAAGATGTTACCGCACCTAATAAAATAGCACTCACGCGTGCTCCAAAGGGATTCATACCAAAGATAGAGGTAAAAAGAGCATGTACCCACCCAACAAGAGGAGGATGGTCAAAATAGCTAAGATCTAAGTTGAGTGCATAGAGTAGGTAGTGTGCTTCATCTACACCAAGCCCCATAAAAGGAGCACAAAGCAGTCTCAAAAGTGTGACAAGCGCTACAAAAAGAAGTACGCTTCTATGTTCTCTATCTAGCAAGTGCATCGAGTTTTGTCTTCATTGTATTAAATACCCATTCTGGGGTGATGACTTGAATACAGAGATTGTCACTACATGGCGTTTTACGGTGGTTTGAAGCACTCACACATGGTGAACAGCTCATGCCAGCATAGATCGGGGTTGTTGGACCTAGTGAGCCATAGAGTGCTGGTGTTTCAGGTCCAAAGATAACAAAGGTGTGCATATCGGTGATGGAGGCAAAGTGCGCAGGTCCTGAGTCGTTTGTGAGCATAAACGCACTCACACTATAGAGTGCTGGAAGCTGCAAAAATTTTACCGCTCCTGCAAAGTTTATACAACGTGCATCGCTTACATAGTCACACAAGAGTTGTGCTCCTGCTTTCTCATTTGGAGCACCTGTGAGTAAAACTATCGCGTCTGCATTGTAAGCGAGAATTTTTTTAATCACCTCTGCATAATTCTCTCTATTCCATCTGCGTTGTGGCAAGAGGTCTGATGCATTGGAGTTGACTAAAATAACGGGATTTTTTTCTTTGTCAAATCCAGCATAAATGCCACTGATAGTGGAGAGCACTGCTGCTTTTTCCTCATCGCTTATGATCGCTTTTGCGATACGAATCTCATCGTCACCGATGATGCGTTTGAGGTATGGCAGCTCTTTTGTCTCACTTAAGAGTGCGTCTACGAGTGCTATAAAATTTTTAGCTATATGTTGATGTGCATTGTAAGCGACTTTGTGTGTTAAAAAGTCACCTCTGTAGAGTCCTTCGTTGTGAAATGCATGAAACCCTACACGGTTGATCGCACCGCTTAAAAGAGTCAAAATCGCAGTAAAACGCGAGAAGAGTTCAAGGTCGATGACTGAGTCAATCTCTTTTTCTCGACACCACTTGTAAAAGCCCAGTGTAGATCGTGCTAGAGCAAAGAGGCTACTCTCGTCAATCGTGTATATATTTTCCTCTTTTACAGTTCCTAAGAGCTGTAGAGATACCTTGTTTTTTGAGAAGATGACAAAAAAGAGCTCCCCTTCAATCTTTGAAGCGAGTCTGCGCATGGCAGGATCTACAATGATGGCACTTCCCATCTCAGAGAGTTCAATGAGGAGTACATTTTTAGCTCGCAGCTCTTTTGGAGGTAGAAAAAAGTCTACGGTTTTTTTGATGAGTGTGCCTAAAAATGTGAGTGGAACACCTGCATAGTGGTCTATGTGTCTCATTGTGTCTACATTCATTGAACTATCCTTTTGTGGTTTGTGTTGTTTATCATGTCGCTTTTTTACTCTTTATCCAGAAGTATGCACCAGGGGCAGCACTGATTATGAGGATGAGACCATAGAGTATGCTCATGGCAAGCACTTTTGTCTCATTGGCTCCTACGAGCATAAATATGCCTATGAGTGCTCCTTCACGAATTCCCCAACCAGCGAGTGAGATTGGAACTATCATGAGTAAAAACACAGGGGGAACCGCTATGAGGAGAATCTGAAAACTTAAGTGTAAATCGAGTGCCAAAGAGGCTCCATACATCGTTAAAACTGAAAAAAAGTGCACCACTACTGAGATGAGAATGTGTTTGATCAGTAGTCTGCGCGAAGCATAGAGCGTGTTGAGTCTGTTTGCTAAACGCACAAAGAGATTGAGAAACTTTATGTGTGTTAAAAAGGTGAGGCGGTGGAGCTGAAAAAGGAGCGCAAAACCCGCAATTCCAGAGAGAGCGATGGCAATAATGAGCAGTGAAAACTCTTCATCGAAGTGACCAAAAAAGAGTAGTGTTGCTAGAAGATTAAGTACCAAAAGTCCAACAAGTCCTACAACACGGTCTACAAATACAACATAAAAAGCATCTTTTTTTTCATAGCCTTTACCCGTAAGCTCTAGCATACGCACAGCATCGCCTCCTATGCTAGAGGGGAGCACCTGATTAAAAAATGTTCCTTTGAAGTAGACCTGCGTGTAAAATGATAGTTTTTCGGTAAAGACAAGAAGCTGTGAGATTTTAAACCATCTATATGCCGCAATGTATGTAGAGGTAAGCTGCATTATGAGAGCAACCAAAATCCATCCGCCGTGAGAGTTGAGCAGCGTTTTTCCAAACTCAATAAAATCGATGTTTCTAAATAGAAAATAGAAGATTGCAATAGTAATAAGAAGCTTAATTATGTTTTTCATGAGCGGGAATTTTATCTAAATAATGATTAAACTTTTCAAAAAAAGTAGTATAATTTTCGGCTCAAATCCCAAAGTGGATAGGCACAATTTTACCATGAGACACCAATGAAAATTTCTGATTTACAATTTGAAATGGAACTTGCTGGCGTTGATAAAGCAGAGATTGCTGAAATCCTTCAACCTTATAACAACAAAACAATCGACCTCACACTTATTGATGATGAACTTGAAAAACGAGGTTTTCCACGTATCTTCGATATCAACTACAATGTATATGACGATGAGGAAGAGGATGATTGGGATGATGACTACCAAACTATAGAAAAATTCCCTCACAAAAACCGCTACGACTCTTAAAAGAGTCGCTTACTTATCGGCTTTGGAGCTCTTGTAGCGTATAAGCATCTTTGACTCGATATGTGTAAAAGATGCGTTTATTTGGTATGAGGGTATGCGTGTCGATGAGTGTTACGTTTTTATAGTATTTTTGCAACTCTTTATCTCTTCTATCATTTCGAACAAGAACCAGCCCATCTTTATGCCACTCTTGGGGCTCTCTCCACATATCATATTGCGAATATCTACTATCTATGGCTACATCTGTTTTTGGGTGGTCTGGTGCATAGTAATTGATGTAGGCGGCTATGGTAAGATGGTCTCCATAAAGAGTGTCTCCTGCTTCTCTATGCGATAAAAATCGCTCTACAATCCTATCACTCGCATACATACGTTCTTGAACCTTGTCTAAGAAAAAGAGCATCGCCACTCTTCCAATAAGCGTAAAAAGAAGTGCTACTATGAGTCCTATCTTGAAAAGTTTTTGAAGTTCATACTTGGAGATGATGTACGCGACAAATATAACGCCACTGACATACGCCGGAGCGGTATAGTTGAGACCAAGGTTTTTAAAGAGTGCCTTGTAGAGAAAAAAACCGAGTGTAAACGCAGTCACAATGGTAAAAAAGAGAATCTTTTCATTTTGAAACGCCAGACGCTCTTTAAAGAGAGCGAAAAATAAAATAGCCCCAAAAACAGGCGAGAAGAGTAAAAACTGTCCGCCAAAAAACTCCAGAAATGCATGAAGATTTATAGAAAATGTTTGTGATGAACCATGTGCAAGTTGAAATAAAAAGCTAATCCACTCATGTTGATAGTTCCAGTAGAGCATTGGGGTGATGACAAAAAACGCAGTTACGATAGCGATGTAAGGGTGAGGTTTAAAAAAGAGGCTGCGTCTTTTGAGTAAAACAAATATGAGTAGTGCAACTCCAAGTAAGAGAGCAGAGTATTTGCTCACCATCGCAAGCCCCATGAAAAGACCCATGAAAAAAAAGTCTAAGAGCTTCTCTTCTTCAAAAAATGCTTTAAATGCAAAGTAGAGTGTAAGTGTCCAAAAAAGAAGTAACGGCGAGTCGGGAGTAGTGATAATGTAACCAGCATGAACTAAAATAAGGCTCATAAAGATGAGCAGTGCATTAAGTGCCGCTTTAGCATCGGCTACTTTTTGAGTGAGTTTGAAGATAAGATATGCGGTGATACTCATAGAAAAAACATTCACCAGACGAACTCCCCATTCCGATTCGCTAATAAAGTTTGTAAGGGCAATCATATAAGCTATCATAGGAGCATGATCGTAGTAACCGCTTTGGAGATTGTGACTCCACATCCAGTAGTAAGCCTCATCTCCATGAAGTGGCAAAAAGGCATTGTAGAGAGTCGAAAAGATGGCTACGAAAACTATGATGAGTTTGGCACTTTTTTCTGGGTTGGCGTAGAGTTTTTCAAACATGCTTCTTCTCGTATAGTGAAATAAAATTTTCGCAATTGTACAGAAGTAAGGCTGCGTTTATGGCATGAGTGATTATAATTGCAACAAATTTTTAAGAAGTGAAGATACTCCATAATGAAAAATATCCTTATTACGTCTCTGCTTTTGTGGATGCTTAACCTCACATTTTTTGCCTCACTTCTTGGTGTCTATGACTCTTGGTATCATGTTGCGTTTGAGTCTATTGCTTACCTTATAGTCATACTTTTTTTAGTAACACTCACTGCGTTTATGCGCTCTCTTTACATATTTTTTATCAATTTTTATTTTATTGTCTCTATCTTTGCAGTCTATTTTATTGCAACTATGGGTATAGAACTCGATGGGCAGATGCTCAACAATATTCTCTCAACGGATACTGCAGAGACATTTGAACTGCTTAATGCAAGCTTTGTTTTGTATCTTTTGTCCGCTTCTCTTGCTCTGGTGCTTCTTAACAAAAAACTTATTTGGAGCTACAAAAGAGTTCCCACAAAACGCTACTTTGCAGCTATTGTTTTGCTTCTGGTCATTGCACTTGGATTTTTTAAAATTGATAGGGACTTTATAGATAGGTTTAGTGCGAGCGATACACCAAAAGTAGCACCACTTTTTTTGATACCTTCACTCAGTGAGTATGTCATACTTCGAGAGCGACTCCAAAAAATAGAGAAAAAAAATATCTCCAATGAGTTCATATTAGAGGATAAATATGAACCTCTCTTGATCGTATTTGTTCTTGGAGAGAGTGCCAGAGGTGATAGATTTTCCATAAATGGCTATACAAAAGAGACATCTAAAGAGCTTCAAAATGTCAAAAATCTCATCTCATTTAAAGGGGCGACATCGTGTCACACCTCTACACTCAACTCTATTCCATGTTTGATGACTCGTGTATTGGAGCGTGATTATGAGATTACTATCACTGAGAGCAGTTTTGTAGAGATTCTTAAGGATTTGGGCTTTGATACATACTGGTTTTCAAAACACTCTGTACAAAAGCGTGTCGATACATTTTGTAAAGAGGCGCAAGTGTGTAAGTACTTCTCTAAAACCCCCTTTGACATGGAGTTACTTGAGCCTATCGTAGAGTTGCAAACGCTACAAAAACCAACACTTGTCGTCTTGCATATGTTAGGGAGTCACCTCGATTACAATGCACGTGTACCCCAAGAGTTTCAAAAATTTTCTCCACTCTGTCTTGGAAATGTCTCAGGATGCTCCCAAGAGAGCTTAAATAATAGCTATGACAACACCATACTCTACACAGACCATTTTTTAGCAACACTCATTAAAGAGCTTCAAGATAAAAACGCGATGCTTCTCTACACATCTGATCATGGTGAGAGTCTAGGTGAGGGGAGTGTGATGGCGAGATATGGTCACGCGACACCGCCAAGCATAGCACCTTTAGAGCAGAGAAATGTCCCCTTTATGCTTTGGTTTTCAGACAAGTTTATAGCATCGCATAAAGATCTTAACATCTCAAAAATTGCCACCACTACTGGTGTCTCTCATGATAATGTTTTTGAGACGATCCTTGGAGCTGCGGGTGTTGCACAAAAAAACAAGAAAAAGTTTGAGCACGATCTGCTACATCACTAAAAGCGACCTCTAAAGTCGAGCTAAATAACTTTTGTGGTATTATCATACGATTTTAACTTTTTACAAGGTTTCTAAATGGATTTAGGTACGGTTATTGGTTTAGTTCTCATTATAGTGCTTCTCTTGGGAGCTATGGCGATGGGTGTTGGTGTAGGACCATATGTAGATATTCCTTCGGTTTTAATCGTTGTGGGTGGAAGTATTGGCGCTCTCATGATCTCTTTTAAACCAAGCCAAATGAAAAAGTTTACAAAAGTGTTTGCAAAAGCGATCAAGCCTGGAGAAGAGGATGTGCAAGCGCTTATCAAAAAACTTGTTGAGTTTGCTACCAAAGCCAGAAAAGATGGAATTTTGGCACTCGAGAGTGAAGTAAATAACGAACCAAATTTATTTCTTAGAAAAGGTTTGTCGATGGCAATCGATGGAAGTGAACCTGATACTATTCGTGAACTTTTAGAGATAGATATGGAGCAGACAAGCTCGCGTCACAAGATCAATGCATCTATTTTCAATCAGTGGGCAGGACTTGCAGGAGCTATGGGGATGGTTGGAACGCTCATAGGTCTCGTTGCGATGCTTTTGAACATGGCTGACCCCTCGGCAATTGGACCATCGATGGCAGTTGCACTCCTTACAACTATGTATGGTGCTATCATCGGAAATGTCTTTGGAACACCAATTTATACCATTCTTTCGATTCGAAATGACGAAGAGACTGTTGTAAAAGAGATGATTATCTCAGGTATCATGTCTATTCAAGCTGGGGATGCACCCCGCGTTTTAGAGGCAAAGCTTCTTGCCTATCTTGCACCTGCTGATCGCGTTAGTCAGTTTGATTAAGAGTAGATAGATGGCGAAAAATAAATGTCCCGAGTGCCCTGAGTGTTTGCCAGCTTGGCTCGCTGCGTTTGGGGACTTGATGTCACTGCTGCTCTGTTTTTTCGTTCTACTCCTCTCAATGTCGAGCATGGATGCAAAAAAGGTCTCTGAGGCTATTGGTTCACTCTCTGGGGCGATGAGTGTTTTAGAGGGTGGAACAAAGACGGAGATCTCAAAACGCCGTATACAAGAGTCTACACCTATAGAGTCTCAAGATGAGACTGCAGAGATGGTCAACCGTGTCCAACAAGCCGCGGGTGACGCCAATGAGATGATGGAGCAGACAAAGGGAACAACCATCTCCGTAGAGGAGGCGCAAGAGGGGTTTGTCATAAAACTTCCAGCAGCACTTCTCTTCAAGCCTGGAAGTGCAGAGATAGAGAATGAGGATGCACTCCTCTTTTTAAAACGTATAGCCCTTATCATAGAAGAGTTGCCAAATGAGATGCAAGTAAGTGTTCAAGGCCATACTGACAACTCTGCTCCAGCTAAAGAGAGCCCTTTTAAAAACAACTGGGAGCTCTCAAGCGCTCGTGCCATCTCTGTACTTCAGGAGTTACTCGTTGATGGTGTCGCTCCTGAGCGCATTAGTGCAGCAGGTTTTGCTGAGTTTGCACCAGTCGCCACAAATGCTACAAAATCTGGAAGAGAAAAAAACAGACGTGTTGAGTTGCATTTTTATGGCAAAAAAAATGATAAAAATGTAACTCCTGAGTCTATTCTCGATAAGCAAGCGGCGAAGTGATGTTGCGTTTTCTTGTTCTCTTTTTAGGGCTTGCATCACTCCTTTTTGGGGCTGAAAGTGTCACCGTTCCTACAGTAAATTTTGAGCTCTCAGCTCCAGAGACTCCGCAGCAGCTTGTCTCCTCACTCAATGTTTTAGTCATTCTTACTCTTTTAGTTTTGGCACCATCTATGGTGCTCGTCATGACTACTTTTACACGCTTTGTTATTGTATTTGGATTTTTACGTCAAGCGCTTGGAACACAACAAGTACCTCCAACACAGTTACTTGTCATGCTTGCGATGATTCTTACTTTTTTCGTGATGGAACCCATTGGTACAGAGTCTTACGAAAAAGGGATCAAACCCTACATAGAGGAGAAAATAGGGTACGAAGAGGCTTTTAACGAAGCGACACTCCCCTTTAAAAACTTTATGATTCGCAATACGCGAGAGAAAGATCTTGCGCTCTTTTTTAGAATTCGTAAGATGGAAAATCCAAAAACCGTAGCAGATGTTCCACTCTCTGTCGTCATTCCTGCGTTTGTGATTAGCGAGCTTAAAACTGCGTTTGAGATAGGTTTTTTACTCTTCCTGCCATTTTTGGTTATAGACATGGTTGTTGCCTCCATACTTATGTCTATGGGTATGATGATGCTTCCACCTGTTATGATCTCATTGCCCTTTAAGATACTCATTTTTGTTCTCATAGATGGTTGGAACCTGCTCATTGGAAATCTTGTGGCAAGTATAAAATAGGAGTGCAATTTGGAGTGTAAACATTTTGGCTCATGCGGTGCTTGCAGCGTTTATGAGTCTGGCTATGAGGGACAATTGGCTCAAAAAGTAGCCATCAATAAAGAGCGTTTTAAGCGGTTTTACAAAGGTGAAATGAGGCTTTTTGTTTCGCCACAAGAGCACTATAGATCAAGAGCAGAGTTCAAAATCTGGCATCTTGATGGAAAGATATACTATGCGATGAATCATCAAAATAAAAAAGATGTCGTGTTTATAGAGGAGTGTCCTCAGGTGAACACTCACATAGAGGCACTTATGCCAAAACTCTTAAACGCCATAGATGAGAACAATATGGCGTTTAAGCTCTTTGGTGCTGATTTTTTAAGCTCGAGTGATGGTGAGATCGTGGTCTCACTACTGTATCATAGAGCTCTTGATGAGGAGTGGAAGAGTAAAGCAGCAGTGCTAGCGGAAACTCTTGGTATCTCAATCATTGGACGCTCACGAGGACAAAAAGTGATTATTGGTGATGATTTTGTCATCGAGAAACTCATTATAGACGAAGAGCTCTACAGGTTTGTGCATATTGAAAATAGCTTTACACAGCCAAACGCGACTGTCAATGCCTCTATGATTTCTTGGGCTAGAGAGATGTTTAAACTCTCTAACGGCGATCTTTTAGAGCTCTATTGCGGTGCTGGAAATTTTACAATTCCATTAGCAAAGCTTTTTCCTAGAGTTCTTGCTACAGAAATCTCAAAATCTTCCATAAATGCAGCAAAGCAAAATATGGCTAAAAATGGAGTTGAGAACATTGCGTTTGTACGTATGAGTGTTGAGGAGTTTGTAGCAGCACTTGATGGTGTAAGAGAGTTTAGACGAATGAAAGAGATCGATATAGAGAGTTACAATATCCAGAGCATCTTTGTAGATCCTCCTCGAAGTGGTATGGATGAGCAATCAGCCCGTTTTTGCACACGCTATGAGAATATTTTGTATATCTCATGCAATCCAGAAACATTAGCCCGTGACTTAGAGATACTTACCCAGACACACGAGGTAAGCAATATGGCACTCTTCGATCAGTTTCCATATACACATCATGTAGAAATGGGTGTAAAACTTACTAAAAAGAGAAGTTAAACGATGAAAAAGATATTGATCATTAGTGATGGAAGTGTTGGTGAACACTTCATTCAAAGAGTCAATGAGACCTATACAAGTGAAAATATCTACTATGTTGTTGAGGCAAAAGAGAAAAAGTATGCCGACATAAACCCTGCACGATTTAAATTTTACTCTTTTGATTCGACTAGTTTTTATAAACTTGTAAATCTTTTGAAGATGGAGTTTGTTCAAGTTTTTATTATCATGGATAATCAAAGTGATGTAGAAAACACCATTAAAAATATTCGTACTATCAAGAAACAACTCCGCATAATAGTGCTCAATCAGTGGCAGATGAGCAGCGATGACCCCAATGTTGTACTGGTCAATACAAATGAGATACTCGCATCGCGTTTTATAGACTACCTCCCAAATGTTCCTGTGGTAGCACAAAATGTCGGCTTAGGCGAGGGTGAAATCATGGAGGTTTTAGTCCCATTTGGAAGCTCGTTTGTCTACAAGCACATCGGTGTTATCGAGCAAAAAAATTGGCGCATTGTTGCTATATACAGAAACAGAAAACTTCTCATGCCTTCACGCAGACGTATGATACAGCCAAATGACCTTTTGATACTTATTGGCGATCCTGATGTTTTAAAGTCGGTTTATCGAGCTATCAAACGTGAACTAGGGCAGTTTCCTGAACCTTTTGGTACAAATTTACTCTTATATATCGATATGAATATCATTCCTCACAGACTCATAGAAGAGGTGATTCGTCGAGCGGTTTTTATCTACAAGAAGTTTAAATACGAACTCATAATTAGAGTCATCAACCCTTCAAATATAGAGATTTTACAATATATTAAAAGTTTTAGAGATCTTAAAATTAGAGTGAATATCGAATATGATGCAGTGAATCATGAGCAGAAGTTTCACAATGATATTAAAACATATCACATAGGTTTGGTGATAGTTCCTAAAGAGATGTTTGCAGAGGAGCATGTAAGAAAAATGCTTTATGATGTCCATGTTCCTGTTATGAAGCTCTCGCATAAACGCTTCTCAACACTCAAAGATGCCGCAGTTATTCTCTCAGACAATCGTGATTTGGAAAAGGTCTCAAGTACCATATTTGACATCTCTGAACAGCTTGGATTTAACCTAGAACTCTACAATTATCTCAATGAAAGTCAAGTCGAAAAAGAGGCAGTAATTGAGCACTACTACAACCTCTCAAGTATCTTCTCAAAGTCGATAAAACTCTTTAAAGAGAGTGAAAATCCAATACGTGTGCTTAAACAAAAAGAGAATTTTATACAGCTCTTGCCTTTTACCCAAAAAGTGAGTGCCAAGAGAATCTACTCGCTCTTCTCAACAGACAGTGAAAAACTTTCGCATAAACTGGATGATTTTCACCAAGTTTTTATTCCGCTTCAGCTCTAAATTTTGGCTACTTTAGCCATTATTTAGCAAAAAAGAAGTAATATCCAAAACATATAAAATTTGGATACATCATGCAAATACATATCCCGCTTCAAAAAACTATTGATAACTCATATAACATTACTATCGATGCTCTGCCATCGCTTCATTTTGACACAAAAGTGGCGATCATTACAAACCCTAAAGTGGCAGGATTGCATCTTGCTTATCTGCTGAGTAAGCTCAGTGCAAAAGAGATCTACATCATCACTGTTCCAGATGGTGAAGCGTACAAAAACCAAGCCTCTGTTGAGTTGATTTTAGAGTCTCTTTTCAATCATAAATTCAACAGAAACTCTCTGCTTATAGCGTTTGGGGGCGGTGTTATTGGAGATATGTGCGGTTATGTAGCAAGTATCTACGAACGAGGTATAGATTTTATTCAGATTCCAACGACACTGCTTTCACAGGTTGATGCCAGTGTAGGTGGAAAAACAGGTATGAATAACCATTTTGGTAAAAATCTTATAGGAGCTTTTTATCAACCAAAAGCAGTCTACATTGATCCTCACTTTTTAACCACACTTCCAAAACGGGAGTTTGGCGCTGGGGTCGCTGAAATAGTAAAAATGGCTGTAACCTTTAACGACACCTTTTTTAGCTTTTTAGAGAGTGCAGATTTGAGTGATAATCTTACTCTTCAAGAGGCGATTAAAGAGGCAGTAGCGACTAAAGCACGTGTTGTGTCAGAGGATGAAAAAGAGCGAGGCATTCGTGCTGCACTCAACTATGGACACACTTTTGCACATGTAATCGAAAATGAGACAGCATATAAACGCTATCTACACGGTGAGGCTGTTGCCATAGGTATGGTTATGGCAAACAGACTTGCACTCTCTTTGGGACTCATGACACAAGAGCAAACGCAGCGAGTTCAGCACCTACTTGAGAAGTATGCACTCCCAACACACTATGAAGTCAAAGATGCAAAAAGTTTTTATGAGGCCTTTTTTTTAGATAAAAAGAGCTCAGACACAAACATCACTTTCATTCTTCCAAAAGGTCTTGGAGATGTGGTTATGCCGCATGATCTCTCAAAAGAGCTCCTAATTGAGGTACTCAACTCTTTTGGAGCAAAATGATGTTTATTAAGATTTTTGCATTTGCACTTATTTGGTCCACTGCGTTTGCATCGACTGTTGATCAAAATCTCTCTAAACTTGAGCAAAATAGTACGCTCGAGCAGGCACAAGAGAAGCAAACACAGCTGCAACATCAAACGCAGTCACTTCAAAACTCGCTTGGTGTTTTAGAGAGGGAGATCGATTCTAATAGCGTTTGGATGAAAAGCTATGCTTCATACTTGACATCGTTGGAGATCAAAAATTCGCTAGAGAAGATTAAAAATCGTATAGATTATCTTGCAAAATATGGCAAAACGCAGAGTGACACTGACGAACTCAATGCGCTTATCTCTAAGGAGAACATACTTACACTGCAGGTGCAAAAGCTCAAAGGTGAGAGTGATGCACCATTTTCAAACCTCATTACACCTCCAGTGCTTCATGAAAACATCGAAATCTCAAATCCTTTTGACATTTTTACAGGTTTTTCGCTTATCAAAACGCTCAATGAAAACTTTTCAGACTACCAAAAGAAAAAAGAGAGTCTTACTCGAGTGGTATTACTACTCAAAAAAGAGCACCAGATCTATACAGAGCTGTATGACTTAGATAAAAATGAGACCACACAACTCAAGCTCCAAGAGAAAAAAACGCAGCTTGAACGCTTTGAGACTGCACTCGATACGATGAGCGTCACTCTTAACATCTATCAACAGCGTTTAGAGATACTAGAGACAAATATCAACAAAGAGATTCAAACGCAGCTCTATAGATTTGCTAAAATCGTTACCGTTATTGTTGTTGTATTTCTCTTCTTTTTTCTGCTCAAGTTAGTCATTAAAAAGTACATTACAGACAATAAACGCTTCTATATGGCAAATAAAATCATCACTTTTTTAAATTTTATTTTAGTCATTTTGATACTCTTTTTTAACTACATTGAAAACGCAGGTTATCTTGTAACCATTTTAGGATTTGCATCGGCGGGTATCGCCATTGCGATGAAAGATTGGTTTATGAGTATTTTGGGTTGGCTTGTCATCGTTGTTGGTGGAAGCATAAATGTCGGTGACAGAATCCGTGTAGATATGGATGGGATCAAGTATGTCGGAGATGTTATGGATATCTCACTGCTTCGCATGACACTTCTTGAAGATGTGACACTTACATCAGTTTTAGACAACCGTCGTGCAGGTAGGATTATCTTTATTCCAAACAACTATGTCTTTACTCGAATGATCTCCAACTACACCCACAACTCCTTAAAAACGGTTTGGGATGGTATTGCCATCACTATCACTTTTGACTCAAATCACAAAAAAGCGATGCACATCACTCGCGAGATAGCCAAAAAGTTCTCTAAAGGCTACACCGACATCACTCGAAAACAGCTCAACAAACTTAGACAACACTACAGCCTTAAAAATACAAATGTCGAGCCAAGAGTCCATGCGCTCATCATAGAGAATGGTTTGAGCATCGAGACTTGGTATCTCACAAATGCCTATGCAACCCTCACGCTTCGAACAGTCATCTCCACAGAGATCATTGATGCGTTTAATCAAGAAGATGATATCACCATAGCCTACCCAACACAAAAGCTCAATATCTCTATGAAAAAACAAGAGACAAGCGCCCACCAACACGAGATAGTTTAGATGAAAAAAAAAGTATATTTTAAAACCTTTGGATGTCGAACAAATCTTTACGACTCGCAAGTGATGATGAGCTCGCTTCAAGAGTATGAGATTACCGACAATGAGAGTGAGGCTGATGCCATCGTCATTAACTCATGCACTGTTACAAATGGAGCTGACTCTCACGTTCGCAGCTACATCTCAAGCGTAGAAAAAGAGGGGAGTGGGGCAAAGATTTTTCTCACAGGCTGTGGAGCTCACACTAAGGGCGAGTCTCTCTTAAAAGATGGTCGTGTGCATGGCGTTTTTGGTCAGAGTGAAAAGCAAAAGATAGATACTTTGCTTAAAAAAGAGCAGCCATTTTACGATCCAGGAGATCTCAATCATATCGATGATATGGTAGTAGATGAGTTCGTCGGCAAGAGCAGGGCATTTATCAAGATTCAAGAGGGGTGTAATTTTCGCTGCTCTTATTGCATTATTCCTTATGTACGTGGTGATGCAAGAAGTATGGATGAGTCAAGAATTTTAGAGCAGGTGAGCCGTTTGGCACTCAACGGTTTTGGGGAGTTTATCTTAACAGGAACAAATGTTGGCTCTTATGGACAAGACAAACGCAGTTCTCTAGCTGAACTAATGAAAAAGATGTCTCAGATTCGCGGTGTACGCCGAATTCGCTTAGGAAGTGTTGAGCCTATTCAGATTAGTGATGCGTTTAAAGAGATACTGGGTGAACCTTGGTTAGAGCGACATATGCACATCGCCTTGCAGCACACATCTCCTGAGATGCTTAAACGAATGAACAGAAGAAATGTCTACAGACAAGATAGAGAGTTATTTGAGTTTTTGGCCGACAAAGGTTTTGCTATTGGCACTGATTTTATCACGGGGCATCCTGGAGAGAGCGACTCACTCTGGCATGAAGCTATGCAAAATGCAGCAGCACTCCCTTTGACGCACTTGCATGCGTTTACATACTCCAAACGCGATGGAACTCCCTCTGCTACTATGAAGCCAGAGGTAAATGGTAGTATTGCAAAAGAGAGACTTCACGAAATAGAGAGTCTCGTCAATGAAAAAAATCTTCAATTTAGACAAAATGTAAAAGCTCCTTTGGATGTCTTGATAGAGTCATACAAAGATGGCGTTTATCATGGTCTTGATCAATACTTCAATAAAATCATTGTCTCCTCACAAGAAGATTTGGTGGGTAACTGGATCACTGTAGAAAAATATGACGTTAAAGGAGATGCTAACTATGCCAGCATCTAAAAAAACACGTATTGCGCTCTATCTCTCTGCGTTTATAACTATTGGACTTATTCTTTTTGCCATATTTCGCGACAACACTGAGCCCATAACGCTCAAAGATGCGAAAAAACTTCTACAGTCACATGCTGTAAGCAAGGTGATTGTTACAAAAGAGTATGTCTACCTTCAAACGCAGGAGCACTACTACCGCATAGCCTCTTCACAGGTGACACCAGCACTCTTTGTAGAGTACAAGGTAGAGGTGGGCAGTGAGTCAAATCCCCTCGTGTATCTTCTCTTCTTTATCATTTTATTGGGGGGTGCATCTATTGGATTTCGATTTTGGCAGAAGCGTTCAGGGTTTACACTTGCAGAGTATGGCAAAAATAGATCCGTCCAATCTACTCCAACAGACTCCTTTGCTAACACCATTGAACCTACAAAAAGTGATGTGAGCTTTGATGATATTGGAGGTATTAGCGATGTCAAGATGGAGCTTGAAGAGATCATAGACTTTATGCGAAATCCTAAACGCTACAAGAGTTTTGGAGCCAGACTTCCAAGAGGTGTTTTACTTGTAGGACCTCCAGGTGTTGGAAAGACCATGATAGCCAAAGCAGTTGCACATGCAGCTGGAGTGCCGTTTTATTATCAAAGTGGAGCTTCATTTGTTCAGATCTATGTCGGAATGGGTGCAAAACGAGTTCATGAGCTCTTTGCAGCTGCGAAAAAAAATGCTCCCGCTATCGTTTTTATAGATGAGATAGATGCAGTAGGGAAAAAACGCGAGGGATTACGTAATGATGAACGTGAAGCAACACTCAACCAGCTCCTCACCGAGATGGATGGTTTTGAAGGTTCGAGTAGTGTCATAGTTATCGCTGCTACAAACAAGATTGATGTACTCGATGCTGCACTTTTACGTGCTGGACGTTTCGATCGACGCATTTTTGTTGAACTCCCGACTAAACGCGAACGAGCCTCTATCTTAAATAAATATCTTTCGCATGTTCCACATTCTGTAGATGTTGAGCTTATCGCAAATATGACCATAGGTTTTAATGGAGCCGCATTGGCAGCACTTGTAAATGAGGCTGCGCTGCTCTCTTTGCGTCAAAATAACTCTGAAGTGACTTTTGAGCACTTTGAAGCGGTAAAAGACAAAGTGATGTTTGGCAAGAAAAAGATTAAGATCTTAGGAGAGAAACAAAAAGCACACCGCATTACTTACCAAGCAGGTAAAGCAGTAGTTGCGGCTTACTATAACCTACCATTTGAGAAACTTTTACTCTCAAACGAACACCTTACACCTCTGGTTGAAGAGCCTCTGATGAAACAAGAGCTTGAGTTTAGAGCCAAGATGCATCTTGCTGGAATGGCAGCCTCTCATATTCGATATGCTCAGCATTCAAGTAGTGTCAAAAGTGATCTTGAAAGTGCAAAAGAGATAGTCCATCTTATGTGTCAAGAGTATGGTATGGGTGCATCCATTCTACCTTCAGAGGACGAAGAGGAGATTATGCTGCAGCGTTTTTATGAGGAGTGTACTATTTTACTTAGCTCATTAGTAGAGATAATGGACTCTGTTGAGCAGATACTTTTGGAGCGAGAAAGTATTACAAAATATGAAGTGGTAGAGCTTTTAGATGCGATTTCTTAGTGGTTTTTCCCTACAAGATGTTGTTCTTTTTTTCGACTCCCTGATTGATCAAAGCGACTTTAGTCTGTGTGGTTTTAGTTATGGAGCCATAGGGGCGCTCAAAGAGGCACTCCAAAGAGTGCAAAACTCAAAGCGACTAGATAGACTTCAGCTCTTTTCACCTGCTTTTTTTCAGACAAAAGGTGCTGCGTTTAAACGTCTGCAACTGAGGGCATATGTCAAAGATGAAAGAGCATATCTTCAGCAGTTTATCTGCAATGCATTTTCCCCATATACCCCCAAACATACTCTGCACAAACCGAGCAGTTTGAGTGAACTTCAGGAGCTACTCGATTATGTCTGGAGTGATGAAGAGCTCTCATTGCTTCAAAAAAAAGGGGTGAAAATCGAGGTCTATTTAGGGGGCGAAGATGCCATTATAGAGTCTGATATGGCAAGGGATTTTTTTATAAAGTATGCCACTGTTACGATTTTTAAAGATGCAAATCACTTCTTGCAAACATGCTAAAAAATAGAAAAAAGGAGATGAGATGAGTGAAATTAAAATAGGTGTAATCACTGCAAGTGATAGAGCGAGTCAAGGTATTTATGAGGATATTTCAGGGGTTGCGATTCAGGAGACTATGCAGGAGTATCTGAAGTCTGCGTTTGAGATCGTCTATAGATGCATACCAGATGAACAAGAGGTCATCGAAGCTACTATGAGAGAGCTCTGTGATGAGGAGGGGTGTTGTTTAGTGGTGACAACAGGTGGAACAGGTCCCGCACTTCGTGATGTTACCCCAGAAGCTACGCACAATGTCTGTGAGAAGATGATGCCAGGATTTGGTGAGTTGATGCGTCAGGTGAGTCTGCAGTATGTACCGACTGCTATTCTCTCTCGTCAAACTGCTGGCATTCGAGGAAAATCACTCATAATTAATCTTCCAGGCAAACCAAAGTCTATTCGTGAGTGTTTAGATGCTGTATTTCCTGCGGTACCTTACTGCATAGATCTTATCGAGGGACCTTACATAGAGACAAATGAAGCAGTGATAAAAGCTTTTCGTCCTAAAGCAAAGTAAAAAGAGTTTCAAACACCACTTTACCGTTGAGAATGAGTAATAGTTTGTGCTCACCAGGGTAATAGTTGCGTGTTGTAATAGGTCGAAATGAGTATCTTTTGCTAAAGCTTCGCTCCTCTGTTTTGTAGTTGGCTTCTGCAATTTTGAAGACTTTAGTGTAGTGAGATCCATTTTGGCGCAGAAAAGAGATGCCATACTCAAGTCGCACAAAACCCAAGTGAATATCACTTTGAAGCTTGAAACCAAACTCTAAAAAACCATCTGAGTCGACTTCATCTGTATGGTAAAAGTTCTTTATCTCGATATGGGTTGCCTCTTCGAGATTAAAGAGTTTTAAAGCCTCTTGATCTCCTCTTTTAAGAAGTGTTCTGCAAGCATGTTTAAGCATCTGTAGAGACTCTTTTGAGTTGCCTAGCCAAGAGTTTGTGATCTTCTTTGTTATATGAGGATGATCTTTTGAGATATCATTGAGTGAGTTGGCAACACTTTTTCGTACATAGGCACTCTCATCATTTTTAAGAAGTTCTAAAATGTCCAATATCGGAGTGGGATCTCTCTTAAATGACTCTAGAGCTTTTCCCCATGGTAATCGAGGACGAGATCCCTCACTCGCTAAACGCCGTATGTGTTCATTGGAAGATTTTGCCCACTCTTTCATAGATGCAAGCGTTTGTGACTCATGAGCGATGAGAAACTCTCGTACAGCAAACTCACTTGAAGAGTTTATGGTAAACGCGGTAAGTGCATCCATGCTGATTTCAAAATGACTCAAGCCAAACAACCCTACATATTCACTAAAAAGCATATTTTCAAGTGAGTATGCATAGTTTAGCTTTGTAAACGCAGCTTTGAGTATTGTGATGTTTTGCGCATACTCTGGTGTCAAAAAATCATTCAAAAGAGTAGCAATATGTTGCATACGTGCTTTAAGAGCACGCTCTTGCCAAAACTCATCAAAGAGTCTCTCTTTAAACGCTGCTCCATCAAATGCTGCATATACCTGAGTGATCGTATCACAAAGCAGTGAAATGTAGATCTTTGAGTAGAGCTCTTTAAGTTGTTGTGCCATTGTTGTTAGAGTCCTTCTAGTAAAATTGTCCAGAGACGATTCACCTCTTTATCACTCAAAAAGAGGGTAGATCTGTTTTCATAAAGCTCTTGAAGTCCTCTCTTGTCAATTGGGAGTGTGTGTGCACATTCGTAATGGGTTGGTAAAAATGCACGGATTAAAGAGATGCTTTCATCTATTTTATGCGAACATAAAAAACAGACAAACTCTTTGTGAAGTCGACCTTCGTGTTCAAGCAGTTTAACATAAGACTCTATAGCTACTCGTTTTGGATTTTGCTTATTCCACTCTTGAGCTGCGTTTTCCAAAAGTTGGAAATAGAAATCTCCCAAATTTTGAGCATCTTTGAGATGTGCAAAAAAAAGTCCACTAAAACTCTGCCAAAGAGAGAGAAGTTCATAGTTGTTAATCCATTTAAATCCGATATGAATTACATCTTTGAGACGTTTAATAGTAGATTTTGCTGAAGGTTCTACTTCAAAATCTATCTTAAAACCGATGTTAATTGTGGAGTGACGAGCACCGTAAAATCTATAAAGGGTATAAAGTTGACCACTGCTTAAAATAGTGACAATTAGATCCTCTTCTTTTGCTCGATTTAGGTTTATAATATAGCCTTGCATAGGGGTAATTATAGCGAGTTTAACCTTGTTTTAATGCTTTTTTAGTTACCCTTTTACTTAAAAACAAGATATAGAAAAAATAAGTATCTATAATAATTTAGAAGGAACACCATGGGATGTAATTTAGATTTATTAACTTCTTTTAAAGATAATTGTGGATTTGGACTACTTGCTTCAATAGACAATAAGCCAACACATAAAAACTTAGAAGATGCGATCACTGCGTTATCAAGAATGATGCATAGAGGAGCTATCGCCGCAGATGGTAAAACGGGTGACGGCTCAGGTTTGTTACTCTCCATGCCGAAATCCTTTTTTGAAAAAGAGCTTGCTAACAAAGGTATCGATCTTCCTGAGCAGTATGCAGTCGCAATGGTTTTTTCAACAAATGAGAGCGACTTTGATGTTATTCAAGAGATATGCTCCCAAAATGACCTTAAAATTATCTATACAAGAGAAGTTCCTACAGATAAGGATGCTTTAGGTGTGCAAGCACTTTCAATGTTGCCAAACATAAAACAGCTTTTTGTTGTTCCAGTTTCACCTATTGCAACTGAGAGACTCGATGCACTCGTATATCTCTCCCGTAAGGAGATCGAGTCAAAATTAAAATCTGACAACACATTTTACATTCCATCATTCTCAACGAGTGTAGTCTCTTATAAGGGACTTGTTATGCCTACACACATTAAGCAGTTTTACAAGGACTTGGCATCTGAAGACTTTAAAATCTCTTTTTGTCTTTTTCATCAAAGATTTTCAACAAACACACTTCCACAGTGGAAACTTGCGCAACCTTTTAGAATGATAGCTCACAATGGTGAGATAAACTCTGTAACTGCTAATCGTCTCAATGTAAAAGCGAAGATGGCAGGAGCGAAATCAGGAATCTTTAGTGACGAAGAGATGAGTAAGCTCATGGATGTTATTCAAGATGGTATGAGCGACTCGGCAAGTCTTGATAACTTTATGGAGTTTTTACAGATAAATGGTGTGGACTTCTTTAAAGCTGCTCGCTCTTTGATCCCAGCACCATGGCACAACGATCATGCTATGGATTCAAAACTAAGAGCATTTTATGAGTATGCAAGTACATGTTTTGAGCCATGGGATGGACCAGCTGCTGTAAGTATGACAAATGGTAGATACATTGGTTGTGTCATTGATAGAAATGGTCTTAGACCAGCAAAATATATTCGTACAACAGATAATAGAATGCTTATCTCTTCAGAGTATGGTGTTTTAGAGCTTCCAGAAGAGGAGATAGCTGAAAGAGGGCGACTCCAATCAGGTGAGATGATAGGTATCGACCTTAAGTATGGAAAAGTCCTTAAAAACAGAGATATCAACGACCATCTCAAATCAATGCATAACTATGATAAATGGCTCTCTGAAAATATGCTCTATCTTCAAGAGCATGCCATAACCGCAGAGGTTGAGAAGTGTAGATTTTCTAAGTCTGAGATGGAAGCAAAACAGAGATATTTCAACTATACTCAAGAGGTGACAAAGCAGGTCATTTTTCCTATGCTCAAAGAGGGGAAAGAGACAACAGGTTCTATGGGAGACGATACGCCACTTGCTGCGTTTTCAAAAGAGCAAAGAAATTTTACTGACTTCTTTAAGCAAAAATTTGCACAAGTTACTAACCCTCCAATCGATCCTATTCGTGAAAAGATAGTAATGAGTTTAAATACCGGTTTTGGTGAAATCAGAAATATACTTGTAGATGATCCAGAGCATGCAAAAAGACTTAAGACAGTTTTGCCAATCATGTCTGCAGAGAAATTTTCTATTTTAAAAGAGTTTGGTGATGCATCCTCTTCTAAGTATGATCCTTCATATAAGTATGGTCAATATTCAACCGCATACAAAGATGATCTTAAGTCTTCTCTACAAAAACTCATTGAGAAGGTTGTTGTCGATGTCAGAGAGAATGGTGTTCGAACAATTATATTTGATGATAGGGAACTTGATGAAAATCATAAAGTAATTCCTATGTTGATGGTCATAGGTGCCGCGAGCCAAAAACTTCTTGATGAAAATCTTAGACATCTTGTGAGTATGGTAGCAGTAACAGGAGAAGTTTTTGATCCACACTCGGCTGCTTGTATGATAGGTTATGGTGCAGCAGCAATTTTCCCTTACCTGCTTTACTATGTAGTAGAGCAGTTAGCAGAGGGTACTGAATATGCTGAAGATATGGCGTTTAACTTAAGAAGACTGAGACGTGCCATGGGTGCTGGTGTTTCAAAAGTTATGTCTAAAATGGGTATCTCTACACTCGCATCATATAGAAATTCCAGACTATTTGACATCATTGGTTTAAGTGATGAGATTGTCCATGACTGTTTTGCAGGAAGCAGATCGCTTCTCTCTGGACTCTCTTACCAAGATATTGAAGAGAGACTGGGCATTAACCATGCAAGAGCCTATACTACTGCATTTGAGGGAAGCGATAAAGCACTTTATAAAGGTGGTTTTTACAAGTACAAAAAAGATGAAGAGTATCATGATATGTCTAAGCCTATGATAGGGCTGATTCAAGATGCCGCAACGACAGGCTCAAAAGAGGATTGGAATAGACTTAAAGATGCTGTAAATACAAGAGATAAAAAGTTTATTAGAGATTTCTTTGAACTCAAAAGCGACAGAGGGCCTATCTCTATTGATGAAGTAGAACCGCTTTCTGCTATTTTTAAACGTTTCTCTACGGCTGCTATGTCTATGGGTTCAATCTCTCAAGAGGCTCACGAAACACTTGCTGCAGCTATGAATAAAATTGGAGCGAAATCTAACTCTGGAGAGGGTGGTGAAGCAACTGAACGTCTTAAAAGTGATAGAAACTCTAAGATTAAACAGGTTGCTTCTGGACGATTTGGTGTAACTCCTGAATATTTACAATCTGCAGAAGAACTCCAAATCAAAGTAGCGCAAGGTGCAAAACCAGGAGAGGGGGGACAACTTCCAGGTTCAAAAGTCTCTCCACTTATTGCAACTCTTAGATACACAAAGCCAGGTGTGACTCTTATATCGCCACCACCGCACCATGATATCTACTCCATAGAGGATTTAGCACAACTCATATTTGACCTTAAGCAGGCAAATCCAAGAGCAAAAGTGGCTGTAAAACTTGTATCTTCTGCAGGTGTTGGTACGATCGCTTCTGGTGTGGCAAAGGCTTATGCTGATAAAATCATTATTTCAGGTGGTGATGGTGGAACAGGTGCAGCACCAATAGGCTCTATACGTTTCGCGGGTAATCCATGGGAACTAGGACTCATAGAAGCTCATAACTCTCTAAAAGTAAACAACCTCAGAGGTCAAGTAACTCTAGAAACAGATGGTGGTTTAAAAACTGGTTTAGATGTTGTCAAAGCAGCAATTATGGGAGCTGAAGAGTATGCGTTTGGAACAGGTGCACTCGTTATTGTAGGGTGTATTATGCTGCGTATCTGCCATCTAAACACTTGTGCTGTGGGTGTTGCAACTCAAGATGAAAAACTTCGTGCAAAATTCAATGGAAATGTTGAAAAAGTAGTCAATTACTTTACACTTCTTGGAGAAGATGTAAGAGAGATTCTTGCAGCATTAGGCTACAAATCACTTGAAGAGATAATTGGTCAAAATCATCTTCTTAAAGTTATTGATGATGAGTTTGCGAAGAAGTTCGATTTTGAATCACTACTCTATAAGATCGATGGCATAAACACATGCCAAGTACCTTTTAATGAACCATACGATCAAAATGAGTATGAAAAAGCTATCATAGAGGAGCTTTTACCAACCATAGAAGATCCAAGCAAGCCTATAGTTCTTGAAAAAGAGATCTCAAATCTCAACAGAAGCTTTGGTGCAAGAATCTCTGGTGAGATTGCTAAACGCTATGGAAACGCAGGTCTTCCTGATGGTACTATTACACTTAATATGAAAGGTGTTGCTGGACAGTCTCTTGGAGCATTTATGTCTAAAGGGATTAACATTAATCTCTATGGTGCAGCCAATGATTATATTGGTAAGGGTATGAATGGTGGAAGTATTGTCATTACTGCTGAAAAAAGTGGTCAAGAGTTTGCACTTGGAGGAAACACTTGTCTTTATGGTGCAACAGGTGGACGACTCTATATAAATGGTCAAGTAGGGGAGCGTTTTGCTGTAAGAAACTCTGGTGCAATAACAATTGTTGAAGGTACTGGTGATCATCCATGTGAGTATATGACAGGTGGAACTGTAGTAATCTTAGGAAAAACAGGTGATAACTTTGGAGCTGGTATGACGGGTGGAAAAGCATTTGTTTATGATGAAGATAGAACATTTTATGAAAAAATTAATATTGAACTCGTGGAAGCTATCAGGCTAGATAATGATGAGTTTGATGCAGATATGTTTGAGTTGAAAAATTTACTTAAAGATTTTGTTGCAAAAACTGGAAGTCAAAAAGCACAAGACATCTTACATAGCTTCAGAAGTGAGGTAAGAAAAATTTGGATGATCATTCCAAGAGGTGCAAGACCTACTCTTGAAGCGAGCAAAAGAGGAGAGTAAAACCTCTCGTTTTGCCATTTTTTGTATGTCTCAATATTATAATAGCAATGATATTTCCTTTTGTAAGCAGATAAGCACTCTAAGCATTGTTTTGCTATAATCCTCACCTATTTATCAAACATAAGGATTTTTTTTTGAACCTACTCAATCTTTTTCATAAAACCTTTGACAATAAACAGCCAGTAAAAGCCGAGGCTTCTTCACACTGGATAAAATGTACCTCATGTCACTCTACAATGTACTATAAAGAGGTTGAAAATCAGAATTATGTCTGTCCAAAATGCGGGTTTCATATTCGTATTGGAGTTAAAGAGAGAATTGCACTTTTAGCTGATGAGGGAACTTTTATAGAGCATGATGCATCTTTGGCACCCGTAGATCCTCTTAAGTTTGTTGATTCAAAATCGTATGTAAAGCGCATAGAAGAGGGTTTTGCTAAAACAGGGAGAAAATCTTCAGTCGTAGCTGGTAGCTGTAAAATGAATGGAGTTAGTGCACAAGTCGTTATTTTTGATTTTGCTTTTTTAGGTGGTTCACTTGGTTCTGTAGAGGGTGAAAAGATTGTAAGAGCTGTTAATCGTGCTATTGAAAATAGAGAAGGGCTTGTTATACTCTCCGCTTCAGGCGGTGCACGTATGCAAGAGTCGACATTTTCTCTTTTACAGATGAGTAAAACTTCTGCTGCGTTGGCACAACTTGCAAAACACAAACTTCCTTACATCTCCGTATTGACAGACCCTACAATGGGTGGCGTTTCTGCCTCTTTTGCTACACTTGGAGATATTATCATCGCTGAGCCTGGGGCACTTGTAGGTTTTGCTGGTGCGCGTGTTATCGAACAAACGATAGGTTCTGCTCTACCTGATGGTTTTCAAAGGGCAGAATTTTTACTTGAAAAAGGTTCAATAGATATGATAGTGAACCGAAATGAGCTTAAAAAGACTCTCGCAGATCTTTTAGTGATGTTTAAAGTTTAGTATGAGACTTTATGCTTTATGTGATCAGGATATGCTCGATGCAAGAGGGATCACCATAGAGGAGTTTGTGTCAAAGTCAAAACTTCATGATGCTCAAATTATTCAATATCGAAATAAAAATGGAGATGTTGCTTTCATAAAACAGCAGCTTATTAATATTAGAAAAATATATGATGGTTTTTTAATCATTAATGATAAGTATGAACTTGTAGAGTTTTGTGATGGTGTTCATGTCGGTCAAGAAGATATCTTAAAAATAGATGATGATAAATCAAAAGCTGTGAAAATTTTACGTGCCGTTATAGGAAGCGATAAAATTCTAGGTATTTCAACACACAACAGAACTGAGGTTTTAGAGGCAAATCTTATGGATTTAAACTATATAGGGCTTGGTGCTTACAGAGCAACTACTACAAAACAAGATGTCAAGAGTTTTTTAGGTGATTCACTCGATGAAATTGCTTCAGAATCAAAACATTATGTAGCAGCAATAGGTGGCGTTAAACTTACAGATAGATTCAAAAATGTTACATATCATGTTGTTGGAAGCGGACTTTTATAGTGAATATTGAGCTTATAAGCATCGCAAAAAAAGAGAAAACACTTTATGATCCACTCTATAAAGAACTTATTAAAATGATCTCAAAGTATGCTAACTTTCAAGATACTGAGCTCTTTCCTAAAGAGATCGCAAAAGCGCACTCTATCTCTCCAGAAGCTTCCAAATTAGCCTATACAAAGATTTTAGAGCCATACATTGCCAAGGATTATTCTATTGTACTGCATCCAGATGGAAAAATAATCGATAGTTATGAGTTTAGTAAGCTTTTAAGTGATAAAATGTCGGTCAAGTTTTTTATAGGCGGAGCTTATGGCTTTCATGAAGATTTCACTAAAAAAAGTGATGTTCTTTTGAGTTTGGGAAAAATTACAATGAGTCATAAAATTGCCAAAGCTGTCTTGCTTGAGCAGATTTATAGAGGTTTTTCTATTTTAAATAATCATCCATATCACAAATAAAAGGAAAAGTGTCAGTGCAAACAAGCGAGTTAAATTATTTTAAAGATATCTTATTAAGTAGAAAAAAGCAAATCATAAAAAATATAGACGGTGTAAATAATGAGCTTAGTCAACTCAGTGGTCTTGAGCTAAATGATGAAGGTGACCATGCTTCAGCAAATAGTAATTCAATGGTTGAAAGTGCCATTGTTCAGCAACAGGCTAAAGAGCTGGCTGAGATAGAAATAGCACTTGGCAAGATCGCTCATGGTGGTTATGGCGTTTGTGATATGTGTGAAGATGACATAGGTTTTCAGAGGTTAAAAGTAAAACCGCATGCCACTTACTGTATAGATTGCAGAGAAATAGTAGAAAAAACAAAATAAAGGATCTTAAAAGATGTATATGAAGCGATACACAGTCGGCGCACTTCTATTTATGGTTTTGGTTGGTGGTTATGTCTTTGCATATATCACACAAGAGACAATGAGCTTAGAGTTCTTTGGTGTTTTGTCTCCTCAACTTTCAATAGCTCTTTGGATTGTGATACCACTATTTGTTTTATACGTCGCAACGATTCTACATATTTCATTTCACTCATTTTTAAGCAGTTTGAAACTTCGAAAATATGAAAAAGATTTTCAAAACATTATAGATGCTATTGCTGATGCATATATGGGGAAAAAAGATAAAGTTTATACTTTCAAAACAGAACGCTATAAACTTATGGGTGCTTTACTAGAAAATACACACCTTCTACCATCAACAAATCTTGAGATAAAAACAAGTAGTGAAAAACTCAATACTATTTTTGCACTTCTTAAAAAGATTCATGCAGGCGAGGTTGTAGATCTTAAAAAATATGCTCTGAAAATGGATAATGAATTAGTGATTCAAAATGAGCGAAATAGATATAAAAAGGGTGACATTACATCTGAAGAGGTTTTGGCAAACTCTACGAAATATGCAGAAATTTTTTGCAAAGAGGTTTATGTGAACTTTGTTCAAAAAGCACCTTTGCATGCTATTGAAAAGTATAAAATGTATCTCACAAAAGAGTCGCTCTACGCCATTTTAGCGCGTGTAAATGCAGATAATTACACACTTGAAATTCCAAACGCCACTATCATGTCTTTTTTAGAGAAGCTTGAATTGACACGTGAGGATTACATTAAACTTTCAACAGTATTGGCTGAAGGTGGTATGATTCCTGAACAACGTATCAAACTTTTTGAGATGCTCTCTGATGAGAATGATGAAATCATGGATGCATATCTTTATACGCTTTTTGATCTTGAGATGCTCTCTCCAGCCAATGCAATTTTAGATAATTCTCAACCAAGCGAGTATCAAAACTTTAAAGCATATCGTGCACTTAAAGAGAATAATCACAATTTCAACATCTCTCTATTTGTGCGACCTTCATGCTAAAAAATCTCTCTTTTGACAACCCGCTTTATGTCCTTGCGCCTCTTGCTGGATATACAGATCTTCCCTTTAGAAGTGTTGTCAAAAAGTTTGGAGCAGACCTCACTGTAAGTGAGATGCTTAGTTCAAATGCGCTCGCATTTGGTTCTGAAAAAACACTTCACATGATAGAAAAATCACCACTTGAAGATCCCTACTCTGTTCAGATAGCTGGAGCGGAAGTGGGTGTTGTTCGTGATGCAGTAGAGGTTCTTAATGCTCAAGAGGGAATAGATATCATCGATTTGAATTGTGGTTGTCCTGTGCCAAAAATTGTAGGACATGGAAGCGGAAGTTCACTGCTTCTAAACCTACCTCTAATGGGAGAGATAATCAAAACAATTAAAGAGACCTCAAATAAACAACTCACAAGTGTTAAAGTGCGTTTAGGCTTTGAAGAAAAAAACCATATAGATATTGCAAAAATGGTTGAAGACAGTGGAGCTGATTTTATTGCAGTACACGGAAGAACAAGAGTTGGTAAGTTTAAATCTGCGGTTGATTACGATGCAATAAAAGAGATTAAAAACGCAGTCTCTATTCCTGTCATAGCAAATGGTGATATTGACACATACGAAAAAGCGAAGTGGGTTTTGGAGTATACTGGAGCTGATGGCATTATGATCGGTCGAGGTGCAGTTGGAGCTCCTTGGATTTTTCATCAGTTGCGCACAGGAAGTTCACACATAGATCAATCTGTGAAGCATGAGATTATTATGGAGCACTATGACAAAATGATAGAGTTTTATGGTGATCATGGTGCTGTAATGTTTCGAAAGCATACCCATACATATTGTAAAGGTTTTAGGGGTGCATCAAAACTAAGAAATGATGTAAACAATATAACTGATCCAAGAGAATACCGCGCACTTCTTGATGATTTTTTTAAAAATGCTGAGTTAACTCTTTAATGATTCCTATTAGCAAATCGATTCGAGAACTGAGCCGTGATGATATAGGTGACAACCTTTTTTATTATGATTACAACACAAAACATCTTCTCTCTTTAATCCGTAAAGGATTCGCTCTTGATGATCCATCTTACCTTAGCTCTTATCGTTCATTTGAGGGGGAGGTCTATGAGAATTTTTTATATGAAAAACTGCTGCGTTATGCAGAGGAAAATAGTGATATCGTAAAATTTATTCTCAAAGGTTTCCATCAAAATCGTCATAAAGCCTATGCAAATACACTCTCCATAAGTGAAAAAGAGCAGATTGTTTATCGTACTAAGAGTAGAGAGATTAGCGAGTTTGATGCAATGTTTGTGACAAAACACAATGAACTCTATTTTGTTGAAATGACACTTGTCAAATCTGTTTTAAAGTTACGTCGAAGACTTCGTAAGAAAAAAGCACTCTTAGAGATTATATTTCCAAACTACACAATTAAATCTTTGATCATCTTAAATGAGGGAGCCATAGGTACAAAACAGTTCCCATCCTATTGTGATGTCTGGTTTACAAAAGAGTTTTCCGCACAAGATGTATTGGATTTTATTGTAGCAAAAGAGAAGCGACAGTTGCTTCCAAGAGAGAAAATAAAATCTTCAAAGATGATCGAAGCGCATACTATGAAACTTCATCCATTTAGATACTACAACACTATGAGTTGGATTACCAAAACACTCAGGGCACATAAAAAACATATTTTAGATATGAACTTTTTGATGAATGAAAAGGTACAGAGATATCAAGATCTTTATAATAAATTTTATATAGGATATATAGAGCTTCGATACTTAAGAAAACTGTTACAGATTCCTAATGAATTTAAAGATGATCAAAAAGTAATTGTTGCTATTGAAAAAAAGCATTCAGATGAGATCGTGTTGACATACTACATACAAACGGGTAGAAAAAATCTCTATCTTTATAGTTTTGATGAGGAAGAGAAGCTGACTCGTGAGAAGAAAGATCCTTATGGTATAACTGTGACAGAGGTGTTTCACATCACAAAACAGATGGATGAGAGCTACCTTCTAGATGTCGCAAATCTCACAACCATCAAAAAACTGCTCAAAGAGCGCTATGAAGCAGATCAATCACAGAGCTAAACCAAGCTTCTCTCTTCTTTAAAGATCCTCTCCGTACGCTATAGAGGCTGCGCGCTCTTTGTATGCTTGAAGTGGTTCTTTTTTACTAAGTGCAGTGTGTTCTCCCAGAAATTCTTCAAGTTGTTCATGGCGTTTTTGAAGTATATCTTGAAACTCTTCTTGCGTTTTAGGTCTGTTTTCTAAAAATTTGTCCAATAAAATATTGCTTTTACCCATGAGTACAAGATAGCTATGTGGTCCAAAATCAAGCATTACGACACTTGTGTCTTGTGAGAGTGCTTTTTGAAAACGTATGGATACTTGATGCGTTTCGTCACTCATGAACTCTTTAAGCGGGCTTTGCACCTCTTCTTGAGCTGCTCTTGTATTTTGAAACTCATCCATTTTAAAAAGCCATGGATTTGGAGCTTTTGATTTTGGACTAGATACCATTTTTCTTTTAAGATAGAAAAGAGTAAATATAGCGAGTAGTAAAAAACCTACCACAATGTAGTAGCTTGTAGAGAGTGCATCTTCTTGTTTAGTAGGTAAGTTAGACAAGAGATTGTTTTCTTCACCCTCTTCAACACTCATATCAGCTGATGTTTGTGATTGCGCCTTAAAACGCAATCGGAGTCCATAACCATCTGTGGTTCTTGATGCAACGAGTGCTATGTTTGTTGTGGCAGTTGCGATTATCTGTGTGTGATCTGCAAGCGGTGTGATAGAGAGTGATTGCAAAAATGGGGAGTTTACTTTTTTCATTTTAGGTGAAGTGATACTTGCACCCTCTAGTTTAATGATGATTTTAGACTTTGCACCAGTTTGTGTGATCTTGCCGCTATAGGGTGTGTCAAAAGTGATCATAATGTCGGCTCTATCAGTTCTATCATAAATGTTGTAGCTGAGAATTTTTGATGCGAAAAGTGAAAGCGGGAGTAATAAGCTAATAAAAAGAATTTTCATCTATAGTCTCTCTTTGGAAAGGTGATATAAAACTGCACTAGAATCAAGGACTTCGTTGATACGGATGGCAAGATTTTTCTCATACACCATTACCTCGCCCTTACCTAAGATACGTCCGTTTACATAGGATTCTACTGATTCACCAGCTGGTTTTTTCAAGTCTATGATTGAACCTTTTTCAAGTTTTAGAATCTCGCGAAGCGTAAGCTGCGTTTCACCTAGGTCTGCGACAAACTCGACTTCCATATCAAGAATTCCAGAGTAGTCCATCCATGAAAGCTCTTTATCGGCGTCAAAAGGCTTTTCGTTTTTAGAGTAGCTAAAGTGTTTTGGCTTAGGCATTGAGTTCCTTAATAGCTATAGAGAGTATATTTTCTTCAACAAAAATGGTCGTTGCATCATCATACTCAAGATCAAAAACTTCAAACTTTTCAAAGCAGGGTGTGCCTATAGTGAAAGGGTTTTTATCTTCCTCTTGCGCAATGACTTTTGCACTTCCAACGATAAGATTTGTCATCTCAAGCACCATATCTTGAAGTGTCTCATCGTCGCTCTCATCCTCTTCTAAGAGAATCTTTGAAACTTCTTGAACAAATCCACTACTTGCTGCGATATAGACTCTATAAGCTTTTGTATCTTGTGCGTTTACATCGATGTAAGCAATAAGTGTTCTCGTTTTGGTAAGACCCTCTTGAACTCTATGAGGTTTGCGTATTTGATGAATACAAAAATTCTCAGATGCCTTTTCAATATCTTTTAACATGCCAACCCTTTTGTTGAATAATCAAAGATTATACGTAAAGCATTCTCAAATCAAAATTAAATGCTGTGCTATAATTTCACAAAAATTTGATGGATATGCATGATAGAACTCCTTGGTGTCGGTATTGTAGTGGGTGCTCTGTCTGGTTTTTTCGGAATTGGTGGAGGAACTGTCTTGGTTCCCATTTTACTCCTCTTGGGGTATGATACCAAGGTTGCCATAGGCATCTCTGTCATCCAGATGGTGTTTGGTTCTATCTTTGGGAGTTATCTCAATCAGAAAAAAGGAACACTCGACACATCCATGGTGCTCTATATAGGTGCTGGCGGGTTTATGGGTGGTTTGATGAGTGGCTACATGAGTGCACTCTTTTCAAATCAAACGCTTGAGCTTATCTTTTTTGCTTTTGCTGTTTTCGCGCTTGCGAGACTCTTTATGAAAACGCAGGAACATCAAGAGGAGCGCCAAGTCCATAAACTACTTCTCTTTGGTATAGGTGTGCCACTTGGAGCACTGAGTATGGTGATAGGTGTTGGAGGGAGTATTTTACTCGTACCTATCTTGGTCGGTTTTTTGCATGTACCACTCAAAAAAGCGATCTCGGCAGGACTCTTTTTTGTGGTTTTTTCTTCCATTTCTGGGCTTATATCTCATTATCTCCATGGCGTTTTAGAGATAAAGAGCGGTGTCATCATTGGTATTGCATCACTTTTAGGCGTCTATGTGGGCATAATCTTAAAAGACATTGTTGGAGCGAGGTTACAAAAAAATCTTCTTGTAGCTTTTTACCTCCTTATAGTAATATATTTGGCTAAAAGAGTATTTTTATAACAAAGGCAAAACTTGAACACTAAAGAGCAAATTACAATTATTGGTGCACGTGAGAATAATCTAAAAAATATAAACTTGACAATTCCAAAAAATCAGCTTGTCGTTATGACGGGACTTAGTGGAAGTGGAAAATCAACTCTCGCGTTTGACACTCTCTACGCAGAGGGACAACGCCGTTACATGGAGTCGCTCTCTTCATACGCAAGACAGTTTCTTGATCGTGTGGGTAAACCCGATGTCGATAAAATAGAAGGGCTCACCCCTGCCATCGCCATAGATCAAAAAACTACATCTAAAAATCCACGTTCAACTGTTGGAACCATTACTGAAATATATGATTATCTTCGACTTTTGTATGCTCGCGTTGGGGTGCAACACTGTCATAAATGCAACAAGGTCATCTCTCAAATGTCCGCAGCAGATATCATCGCAGAGGTGGCAAAGCTTCCAGAGGGTGCCAAGCTTGTTTTGCTCGCACCACTTGTAAAAGAGAACAAAGGAAGCTATGCCGATCTACTCGAATCACTGGTACACAAAGGGTATGTCAGAGCTATGATAGATGGCGTTATGGTGCGTTTAGATGAGGAGATAGAGCTCTCAAAGAGTAAAAAACACACCATAAAAGTGGTCATAGACAGAGTAGTCGTAAGCTTTGAAAACAAAGAGCGCATCGCCGCAGATGTGGAAAAAGCACTCAAAGAGTCCTATGGTGAACTAGAGATCGAGATACTCAACCACGAAGAGCTTGGATGCAAGCCGCATATGCACTACTCGGAGCACAATGCCTGTTTTGATTGTAAGATAAGTTTTGATCCGCTTGAACCACTCTCATTCTCTTTTAACTCGCCAAAGGGAGCTTGTCCTGAGTGCGACGGTCTGGGGCTGCGTTATGCACTCGATCAAGAGAAGATCATCGATGGTGATTTGAGTATCGAAAAAGGGGCGGTGAAGATAGTCTATGGCTTCAATAAAGGCTACTATTTTACATTTTTAAAAGCCTTTTGTGAACACAACAAAATAGACATAAAAGTTCCATACTCAGAGCTTGAAGAGTATCAGAAAAAAGCGATTCTTCATGGAAATATTGATGAAGTGGAGTTTTTATGGAAAAACCATAAAGTCAAACGCCTCTTTCCTGGAATTATCCGTATAGCTTATGATATGTTCAAAGATGAAAAAGAGCTCTCTGACTATATGAGCGAAAAAAAGTGCAGCGTTTGTAACTCCTATCGTCTTAAACGCGAGTCCTTGGCTGTGAGAGTTTCTGATCGTGGTATTGCAGATATACTCGATATGCCAATCAACAAAACATACGAGTGGTTTGCGACTAAAGAGAATTTTGATTATCTTAATGCGCAATCGACACAAATAGCCGCACCCATACTAAATGAAATTCGTGAGCGTCTCTACTTCTTGTACGATGTAGGTTTAGGTTACATCACTTTAGGTCGTGATGCCAGAACCATCAGTGGAGGCGAAGCACAGCGCATCCGCATTGCTTCTCAGATTGGAAGCGGACTTACGGGGGTGATGTATGTTCTTGATGAGCCAAGTATCGGTCTTCACGAGCGTGACACACTCAAACTCATACGAACACTCAGAAGCCTTCAAGAAAAAAGCAACAGCGTCATTGTGGTGGAGCATGACAAAGAGACCATCGAAAACGCTGACTTCATCGTGGACATTGGAAGTGGGGCTGGAAAGTTTGGTGGTGAAGTTGTCTTTAGTGGTACCTTAAGCGAGCTTAAAAAAGCAAAAACACTTACGGCTGACTACCTCTATGGACGAAAAAAGATAGAGTATTTTTATCGCCGTCCACAGGAAAAATTTATAGAGATTAAAAATGTGACATTAAATAATATCAATAATTTGAGTGTGCAGATTCCTCTTAATAATTTTGTATGTATAACAGGAGTGAGTGGAAGTGGAAAGAGTTCGCTTATGTTGCAAACACTACTTCCAACGGCTAGAGAACTTCTCAATAACGCGAGAAAAGTCAACAAAGTCGCAGGCGTAGAGATAAATGGTTTAGAGCATGTAGATAAGGTAATCTATCTTGACCAAAGCCCAATAGGGAGAACCCCGCGTTCAAACCCTGCTACTTACACAGGTGTAATGGATGAGATAAGAAATCTTTTTGAGCAGACCAAAGAGTCGCAGATACGCGGTTATACAAGCTCGCGTTTTAGCTTCAACGTCAAAGGTGGGCGCTGCGAGAAGTGTCAAGGCGAGGGCGAAATAAAGATAGAGATGCACTTCTTGCCAGACATCATGGTCAAGTGCGACTCCTGTCACGGCACGCGCTATAACCTCCAAACGCTAGAGGTGCTCTACAAAGGCAAAAACATCTCTGACGTTTTAAATATGTCGGTAGATGAAGCTTATGAGTTTTTCGCGCCAATTCCAAAAATAAACCTAAAGCTCAAAACGCTAGTAGACGTAGGACTTGGCTACATCACGCTTGGTCAAAACGCGGTCACGCTCTCAGGCGGAGAAGCGCAGCGCATCAAGCTCGCCAAAGAGCTGAGCCGCAAAGACACGGGACAAACGCTCTACATACTCGACGAGCCAACCACGGGTCTGCATTTTGCCGACGTGGACAGACTCACTGGCGTTTTACACAAGTTTGTTGAACTTGGAAACTCCATGCTCATCATAGAACACAATCTCGACATGATAAAAAATGCCGACTGGATCGTAGACATGGGACCAGAAGGCGGCAGCGGCGGCGGACTCGTCATCGCCGAGGGTTCCCCTGAAACAGTAGCGGCAGAGTATGAAAAAACAGGCTCTCATACGGGCGAGTATCTTAGAAAAGAGTTGGCGCTGCATAAATAAAATTTGAGCTCAAAAGAGATTTGTCCTCGTTCCCAAGCTCCAGCTTCCTTCGTTCCCAAGCTCCAGCTTCCCTCGTTCCCAAGCTCCAGCTTGGGAATGCATACAGCAACCAAAAAAGCTTCAAAA
>CAZJRG010000002.1:0-26612 GCA_964548435.1 uncultured Sulfurimonas sp.
CTCTAAGAGATACTCTGCCCAGTGCTGCTCTTTTGGTACTCTGTTTATGTGAAAATAGTCATCATCTTCTATAAAAAAGTCACAAACGCAATCATTGTGTTGTAAAAAATCTGCGACAGATTTGACACTGAAAAAATCTAAAAACGCACTGTTTGCATAGATGATATTTTTTCTATCATTGACAATAACAATATTTTTTTGTGCATTTAAAATAGACTGAATGTAAATCTCTTGCTCTTTGAGTTTGGTAACATCATGTTGAATACCTATGTAGTAAAGAAGTTTTTCATTTTTAAAGTAAGGCGAAATACTTAGCGAGTTGTAAAAGAGTCTGCCCTCTTTTGTGTAGTTTTTAAGTGTGACCCTGCAAGATTTAAGATCTTTCATAGCAGAGCGAATCTCGGAAATAGCACTTTGGTCTGTGTCATCTTTTTGTAAAAATCTACAGTTTTTTCCGAGTGTCTCCTCTTTTGTATAGCCTGTGAGAGTGCAAAAGGCATCATTTACATAGATGAGTGGATTATCCTCTTTGTTCATGTCAGCAATAGTAACGCCAACACTTATAGTATTGATAAGGTTTTGAAAGAGCTCCGCTCGATCAAAGGCACTTTTTCTTGCAGTGACATCATCTATCAAAATGAGTGCAAAGGGTTCACCTCTCTCATCATAGTTTATGGCACCGTTTATCTTTACCCAGACTATCGTTGCATCCTCTTTTTTTATGCCTATGAGCTCATCTTGTATACTCTCTTGCATTTGAAAAATTTTATTTGCTGGATATTTGTCTGGAGGAAGTCTCTCTCCATCTTCATCTATAAAATGCCATGGGTGATTTGAAGCACTTTTTCCCATGAGCTCATCCTCATGAAAACCAAGAATTTTTACAGCTATAGGATTGGCATAGATAACCGATGTGTCTTGGGAGTGAATGATGATCCCCTCTTGCAGCTTGTCAAGAAGAGAGAGAAAGGTTTTTGTGTGGTTTTGTAAAAATCCTTGCATAAAATTTTATCTCATTTACTGACTTGTGAAGCAAGAGTCTCTTGCTCAATAGAATCCTTTACATACTTGATAACGACTCTTTTTTCTGTTTCGTTAATGTACCACTCTGCGATGTTTTGATCCTCTAAAGCATTTAGCTTATCAAAATCTACACGCTCTTCATCAATGTAAAGATGGGAGTATTTTGGTGGATTTTGAAGTTTAAGTGCCGTCCAAATGAGCCATAGAAAAACAATGCCACCAATGGTTATTCCCAGTGTTTCTCTATCGCTGATCTCAAGATAGAGACCAGCAAAAGTTCCTCCCAAAAATGTAAAAAAGTATGCTGCTGAGTTTGAAATTCCTAACGCAGCACCTTTTTGGTGAACTTTTGCAAATTTAGATATCATGGACTGAACGAGTGGCTCCATCATGTTAAACGCAATGAAAAACGCAACGACACCTGCTATGAAAAGAGCACTGGAGTTTGTAAACGCCATGATAATAAATGAGACGAAAAAGAGAACGATGGAGATGAGAAAAATCTGTTTAGGAATATTTCTCTTCTCGCCAAAAACAGCTGCAGGACCCATCGCTAAAAGACCTGCTACCATCGCAGGCAGATAGACCATCCATAGCTCAGATTTTTCCCATCCAAACCCATACTCATCTTTGGTAAGAATGATAGGAATAAGTACAAACGCCATTGTCATAAGCCCTTTTTGGAGTGCATTGATGATGATCATGTTGAGTAGATTGGCATCTTTGAGAATGTCTGAAGTCTTGGCGTTTGCATGGTAGATATGTTTTATTTTCGGAGGTGTTGGCACCTTTGTAAAGAGCAAAATGATTCCAAAAACAGCTAATGCAGCAGTAAGGAGAAAAATCGTAGTGATGCCAAAGTTTGCAGCCACAACTGGTCCAAGTCCCATAGCCAGTGCAAAACTTAGAGCGATAAAACCACCCATGATAGCCATAGCTTTTGCACGTGACTCCTCCTCAACTAAGTCGGCGATCATAGCTGTAACAACTGCACCAATAGCACCAGCACCTTGTAAAAAACGCCCAAGCATAAGTGTGTAGATATCCTCTGCAAATGCACAGATGAGAGATCCAACTAAAAAGACTAAAAGACCAAAAAGTATGGTCGGTTTTCTCCCTATTTTGTCGCTCAGAGTCCCAAAAGGTACTTGAAAAAGTGCTTGTGTAAGAGCATAGCCTCCTACAATCACACCGACTAAAAATGGAGTGGCATTTTCAAGCTCAAGTGCATAAACAGAGAGTACAGGAAGCACAAGAAAAAGACCTAAAAAACGCAAGAAGAGTATGGAAGAGAGAGGTAGCACCTTTTTAAACATATAAACGCCCTTTTGTGTATAATTTGGGGATTATAATCAAAAAATTATTTACAAATACCATGAGGAAAAGAATTTGAAATTAGTTTTAGCTACATCTAATAAAGGCAAACTCCATGAGATAAAAAAGCTCTGTAGTGAGTATGAGGTTCTACCCTATTCAGAGTTGATGGAGGAGTTTGAGATCATTGAAGATGGGGAGACATTTAAGGAAAATGCACTCATTAAAGCAAGAGCTGTTTATGCTAAGTTAAGCGATAAAAACCTTATCGTCTTAGCAGATGATAGTGGGATTAGTGTAGATGTTTTAGGGGGTGCACCCGGAATATTGAGTGCGCGTTATGGAGGTGAAGGTGCTAGTGACAGAGACAATCTTTTAAAGCTTGCATCAGCCGTAGAGGCTAAAGGAGTCCAAGAGTCCAAAGCATTCTACACTGCATCTATCGCCATAGTGACACACAACATACAAAGAAGCGTTCATGGTTGGATGTATGGCAAGGTAATAACGCAGCCAAGAGGCGAGGGGGGTTTTGGGTATGATCCTATTTTTATTCCAGAAGGGCATGAAAAGAGTTTAGGTGAGCTCGATGAGAGTATAAAAAAAGAGCTCTCACATCGATCAAAAGCACTCAAACTCGCAAAAAAAATTCTTCAGACACTTTAGAGGTGCCTACGCTCTAACTAAAAAAAGAGCAACAAGGCTACTCCAAAAACGATGCGGTAGATACCAAATGCGACAAATGTGAAGCGTTCTAAAAACTTCAAAAAGAGTTTAATCGTCAGATACGCTACCGCAAACGAGACGGCAAACCCTATGCCAAGCGTGAGAAGATTTTCATCACTAAAATCTTTGTAGTGCTTGAGCAGATCATAAGATGCAACCGCTGCCATAACCGGAAAAGCAAGTAAAAAACTAAACTCTGCACTCGCTTTTCTGCTGAGCCCCACTAAAAGTGCACCTATGATGGTCGAACCTGCTCTACTTGTTCCAGGAATGAGTGCAAAGAGTTGTGCCAAACCTATAAGGAGTGATTGTTTCATAGAGATTGCTTCTACATCTTCTATTAGCTCTGTTTCATCTTTAATCATGTATCTCTCTACGACCAAAAAGACTACACCTCCGACAATAAACATTATCGCTACGATTTGGACAGTAAAGAGCATTTTGATCTGGTCTGAAAAGAGATATCCTACTGCACCAATTGGGATAAACGCAGCAAATACTTTTACCCAAAGATCTAACTTTTGAAGTGTAAACTTAGCTTTATAATTAAAAAAAACGGCAAAAATGGCAGCCAACTGAATGATGACCTCGAAAGCCTTCGTTGTGGTGTTTTGGTCTACTCCTAAAAAATCTGCTGCGATAATGAGGTGTCCTGTTGAAGAAACAGGTAAAAACTCGGTAAATCCTTCGATAATTCCGAGAATAATGGAGTCGAAAATTGTCATAAAAAAAGCCTTTTAAAATCTAAAAATCAGACATTCTAACATAGAATAGTTTAAACATATTTCGCTACAATACGAGGTTTTTTATAAATTTACAAAGTTTTTTTGTAGGCAACATTTACTATTGTAGGACTTAACTTCATGCTACTTTTTACCCCTGGACCAACTCCTGTTCCACAAAATGTTCGTAACGCGATGAGTGATGAGACGATGCACCATCGTACACCTGAATTTGAAGCGATTTTTGAAGAGACTCGCAAGCACCTTTTTAAACTTTTTAATACAGATGAGGTGGTCATGCTCTCTTCGAGTGGTACTGGTGCCATGGAGTCAGCCGTGACAAACCTCTGTAAAAACACCCTCTTAAATGTAAACTCTGGGAAGTTTGGTGAGCGCTTTGGAAAGATCGCTCTGGCACACGGACTTGGTAATGTCGAGATTAAAAATGAGTGGGACACCCCAGTAGATGTAAACGCAGTAGTGGCTGCATTAGAGGCAAATCCTCAAATCGATGCGGTTGCGGTGCAGATTAGTGAGTCTGCGGGTGGACTTCGTCACCCTGTGGAGGAGCTTGCTGCAGCTATAAAGGCACTGAATCCAGAGATCATGGTGATAGCCGATGGGATTACTGCAGTTGGCGTTGAGCCTATTGATGTGACAAACATCGATTGTCTCATTGCCGGAAGTCAAAAAGCGCTTATGCTTCCTCCGGGCTTGGCTATACTAGGACTTTCAAACAAGGCCATTGAGAAGATCGGTAAAGGGAGAGGCTACTACTTTAATCTTGCAACAGAGATTAAAAAGCAAAGAGAAAATACAACTGCTTGGACAGCTGCAACTACACTTATTATAGGTCTTTTAGAGATCTTAAAGACTATAGAGTCTCAAGGTGGCATTGAAAAACTTTATGAGCAGACAAGCAGACGTGCATGTGCTGTAGAGAGTGCTCTAAGAGCCTTAGATTTACATGTCTACCCTAAAACACCAGCAAAATCGATGACAACAATTGATGATGCAAATGCAAATGAGATTCGCTCTATTCTTAAAAAAGAGCATGAGGTGAATGTAGCAGGCGGACAGGATCACCTCAAAGGAAAAATCTTCCGTATCAATCAAATGGGTCTCATCTCAAACTATGAGATAGCATGGGTAGTAAACGCAGTGGAGCTTGCACTCGACAAACTTGGTCGTCGCGTTTATACAGGCGAAGCAAATAGAGTCTTTAACGAAATCATGTTTGGACTCAAGAAGTAATGATTTTAGAACACGAGATACCAACAGGCTCAAAGCTCTATTTTGGAGAGAGTGCCAAAATAAAACGCCATATTGAGAGTGTTGCTAGCGATGTTTTGAGTGCAAATGGATTTTTGGAGATAGTCACTCCGATCTTCTCATACCACCAGCATCTCAGTGTTGATGATCAACGCAGACTTATCAAAGTAAATGATGCACAAAATAACTCTATCTCGCTTCGAGCTGATTCGACTATAGATGTTGTTCGTATTATTGAGAAGCGTTTGGGTGAAAACACCGATCAAAAAAAATGGTTTTATATTCAACCTATCGTGACCTATCCGACGACAGAGCAGTATCAAGTTGGTGTCGAGTTTATGGGTGAGAAGAGGCTCTCGAGTGTACTGAAGCTTGCTGTAGAGATTTTTCAAAAACTTGAAGTCGCTCCACTCATTCAGATATCAAATATTAAAATTCCTGCACTTTTAGTAGAGATGTTTGATGAGTTAAGTATTGAAGATTTTAGGCATATAAATATAGACAAGTTCATAAGTCTTGATGTGGAGTGGCTTACAAAACTTGTCTACTTGCAGTATGTTGATCAGATTGACGATGTGATCGCTATAGCTCCAGAAGCAGTGCAGGTTGAGCTCAAAAAGATGAGAGATCTATGCACAGAGATGTCTTGTGCCAATACTGTGTTGGCACCGCTCTATTATGCAAAAATGCTCTACTATGATGAGCTTTTTTTCAGATGTATAGCAAAAAATGAGATCTATGCTCGTGGTGGTAGATACAAAGATGAGGCTCTCACATCTGTTGGTTTTGCGATCTATACAGATGCTCTGTGCGAAGAGCTTACACGATAATTATTTAGAAAAAAGGGAAAAGAAGTATGGCAAAAGCAGATGTAGTAGTCGGAATCCAGTGGGGAGATGAAGGAAAAGGAAAAATCGTAGATAGATTGGCATCTAGCTACGACATAGTGTGCCGTTCACAAGGGGGACACAACGCAGGTCACACGATCTGGGTTGATGGGACGAAGTATGCACTTCATTTGATTCCATCAGGCGTTTTAAATCCTGAAGCTATCAATGTCGTAGGTAACGGTGTCGTCCTTTCACCAGCATCTATAATTAAAGAGATGTCACAGTTTGAAAATCTTGAGGGAAGACTCTTTATATCTGACAAAGCACATCTTAACCTCTCTTACCATGCACTCATCGATCAAGCAAAAGAGCGAATGAAGGGTGATAAAGCGATCGGTACTACAGGAAAAGGTATAGGACCTTCTTATGCAGACAAGATCTCTCGTACAGGTTTTCGTGTGGGTGAGCTTTTAAATCCTACAAAACTCTGTGCAGCTATTTTGGAATATTTTGCTCAAAATAGAGCTATTTTTGATATTTACGAGATTCAAACGCCATCAGAGAGTGAGCTCTTAGCTGAGCTTGAAGAGTATAAAGCAAAACTTGCCCCATTTATCACTGACACAACGCAAATGATATGGAAAGCGCTAGATGAAGATAAAAGAGTTCTACTAGAGGGTGCACAAGGAACGCTTCTTGATATCGACCATGGGACATACCCGTATGTGACATCCTCTTCGACTGTCAGTGCTGGTTCATGTGCAGGTTTAGGGCTCAATCCTAAAGATGTAGGGAAGGTAATAGGAATTGTCAAAGCATACTGTACACGTGTTGGAAACGGACCATTTCCTTCTGAAGATTTAGGTGAAGATGGAAAACGTCTTGGTAAACAAGGGCATGAGTTTGGTACTACAACAGGTAGAGCAAGACGCTGCGGTTGGTTCGATGCAGTTGCCACACGCCATGCTGCAAGACTTAACGGATGCGATGAGTTAGCACTGATGAAACTCGATGTTTTGGATGGTTTTTCAGAGGTAAAACTCTGTGTTGCTTATGAGCTTGATGGAAAAGAGATAGACTATATGCCATCAAATCTTGAAGATGTAAAACCAGTCTATAAAACATTTAAAGGGTGGGAAAATTCAGTGGGTGCTCGTAGTTTTGATGCACTCCCTAAGGATGCCCAAGAGTTTGTTAAAACCATAGAGGCCATTAGCAAAACAAAAGTTGCTATCATCTCTACTTCTCCAGAGAGAGATGACACTATCATTCTATAAGGTGTGTAAAGTATGAGAACTCGCTTTAGCTCTCTTGTAAATGTCAAAAAAAACATTATGCAAAAGAGTCAAATGCTTGTACTCTCAGCAAACCAATCTCTGCAAAATGCTCAAAATGCACTCCAGGATGCTTATAATGAGCTAGAGCTCATAGTTACACCAAAGAGTGGTAAAATTGGGGATTTGATTGCGTTTAGGGCTTTAGTTGATGCACAACGACATCTAATTAAACACAATGAGGAGTGGTTTGCATTTGCAAAAAAAGAGCTTGCAACTGCAAATGAAACACTCAAACTACATATGGTTGAGTATGAAAAGTTCAAATATCTGGAGCTTCAAGAGATTAAAGCTGCTTTGGAAAAAAGTAAAAAATTAGAAGCAAAAAATCTTGATGAAATAGCGATTATGGGCTTTACTCGTCAAGATCAAGGAAGGCTGGTGTAGTGATGTATAAGCTGTTTTTTCTTCTCTCATTTGCGACACTTCTTGGTGCTATAGAGACAAGTGAGAAGCTCTTTGAGTGCAGTGAAATTTTTAAAGAACGCAAGAGTGAACTACTTGTTGAGTTGGAACGAATCGATGAGCAAAAACAAGCACTCAGTGCATTAAAGAGTGCCACAGAAGAGTTACTCAAGCAAAAAGAGGCGAAGTTGACTCTTCAAGAAGCTGAGATAAATAAAAAACTCGAAGAGACGACACTCAAAGAGCAGAACATCAAAACAATGCTTGAAAAAAATGAGATGCTACTCAAAGCACTTCGTGAAACAAAAACTACCAAGACTAGCGAAACATTTGCAAAGATGAAGCCCGCAGTCGCAGCCTCGATACTCTCAGATATGAACCAAAGTGATGCAGCTGAGATCCTCAATTCGCTAAAGCCAAAGTCTGTAGGACAAATTCTCTCAAAAATGGATTCAAAAAAAGCTTCAGAGCTTACAACAATCTTAAGTAAATAGATAACTGCTTCTAATGAGACTTTTACCTTAGAGAGTGTAAAATGTTGCACTTAAAAATAAGCAGGTCAAAACAACATGAAAATCTCTCTAAAAACTATTCCTCATATATCAAATAAAGTAGCTATCGACCTCAATAAAAGTGGTGTAGTGACAATGACAAAAGGTCTTGAAGCTGTTGCGTTTGAGGCTCAAAAAGTGCTTGAGAAAAATGTAAAGCAAGAGATGGCTCTTGAACAAAAAGTGAACTCTATCTGTACAGAAAATGAGGAGGAGATAGAGTTTATGCTTGCAGATCAAAGACAACTCTTTTTCATGATCAAAAAAAAGCTTGCTCCAGAATATGGGATTATTCTAGATTATGAAGAGCGTTATTCTGATCTCTCCCACAAGATTTTAGATGAGCTGTACGAAGAGGATCTTATACATTTTGATGTTACTGAAAATCGTGTTAAGAACATTATTTACAATGCGATTACATCATTCATAGCAAGCACATCGGAGATCGAAGATGCTGTTATGGATAAGATTCGTTCCTATAAACGCAAGTTTATTCCAGGTACTGATGAGTTTGAGATTTTACATGAAAAACTCTATAGAGAAGAGATGATGAAAAGAGGCTTGGAGTAGTCAAATGGGTTTGGAGCTAAAAAAAGTATATATTTATCTTGAAAATGGGATCTACTTTGAAGCTAATAGCTTTGGTGCAGAGGGAACAGTAACTGGAGAGATCGTTTTTAATACCTCAATGAGTGGTTATCAAGAGATCGCTTCAGATCCTTCTTATGCAGGACAGTTTGTTACATTTACTGCTCCTGAAATTGGTAATGTGGGTGTCAATCTACAAGATATGGAGAGTAGAGCCGCGTTTGCAAAGGGTATTATTGTAAGAAAGTATCAGTCGAGATACTCTAGCTTTCGCGCTGAGGATTCACTACATGCATTTTTAACGAGAGAGGGTGTGATGGGTATTTGCGATATCGACACCCGTTTTTTGACTAAAATGATACGCAGCGAGGGAGCAATGATGATGATTGCATCTACTCAAGTGAGCAAGAAAGAGGAGCTAAAAGCGATTTTAGATAACTCTGAGCGTATTGAAGATGTTAATTATATAGAACAAGTAAGCACTAAAGAGGCATATCTGCACACTTCTAGCACATATAATAAAAAAGAGCTTTTTGAGTATGATGCAGCCCCAGTTCAAAAAGCAAATGTAGTTGTGATTGATTTTGGTGTTAAACGCAATATTTTAAATGAGCTCGTGAGTGCTGGAATAGGTGTTGAAGTGGTACCAAATAGTTTTGATGCAGAGACACTGATTCGAAGATATGAAGAGAAAGATATTGATGGTGTTTTTTTGTCAAATGGACCTGGTGATCCACTCGTACTTAAAAATGAGCAAGCACAAATCAAAAAGCTCATTGCAGCGAAGGTGCCGATGTTTGGTATTTGTCTAGGGCACCAACTGCTCTCTATCTCTCACGGATATGATACTTTCAAATTAAAGTATGGCCATCACGGAGGAAACCATCCTGTAAAAAATCTCAAGACAGGCTTTGTCGAAATAACTGCACAAAATCATAACTACAATGTGCCAGAAGAGATTGTAGAGATAGCAGATGTTACACACATCAATCTTTTTGACGGAACAATCGAGGGGCTTCGTTATAAAAATGCCCCAATATTTTCTGTACAGCACCATCCAGAGTCTTCACCTGGACCAAAAGAGAGCCGCTATATTTTCAGTGAGTTTTTATCACTCATACAACGATAAATAAGCATAATCTATAAGATTTGCTTATTTTACTACTAAAAACCACATTATTCTTAAAAATAAATAAAATTCCAAAAGTAAACAAAAAGATAATAAAAAAGCAAAATTTATGCTTTATTAAGAAAATTTAAACATTTGTGCTGTTACTATACAAAGTTAATTGGTTTAAGAAGTGCTCTTTTGCTCCTTAAACTTAATTGCTTTGAATCTTAAGGAGGCTATATATGGAGAATCGTCCATTAGAGTACGACTATACGGTTGCGAAGATGTTCATGCTTACTACAGTTCTTTTAGGAATAGTAGGTATGCTCATCGGAGTTATCTTAGCATTTGAACTTGCTTTTCCAAGTGTGAATTTATTTCTTGGTGAAGGACTTGCTGAGTATACAAACTTTAGTCGTCTTCGTCCACTGCATACTGATGCAGTAATTTTTGGTTTTACATTAAGTGGTATTTTTGCTACTTGGTATTATGTTGGTCAACGTGTACTAAAAGTGTCAATGGCGGAATCAGCGTTTTTGATGTTTATAGGTAAGTTACACTTTTGGTTGTATATCGTAGGTGTTGTAGCAGTCGTTGTTTCACTTTTTATGGGTATTACGACATCAAAAGAGTATGCTGAGTTTGAGTGGCCAATAGATATCGCAATCGTAGTGGTATGGGTACTTTTTGGTGTAAGTATATTCGGTCTTATCGGTATTCGCCGTGAGAAGTCACTCTATATATCTGTTTGGTACTACATTGCTACTTTCCTAGGTATAGCGATGCTTTACTTGTTCAACAACATGGAAGTTCCAACAATGCTTGCGACTTCACCTGCTGGAGAGACAGGTCTTGGTGCTTGGTATCACTCTGTGTCTATGTATGCTGGTACAAATGACGCTCTCGTTCAGTGGTGGTATGGACACAATGCGGTTGCGTTTGGTTTTACAGTACCAATAGTTGCTATGATCTACTACTTTTTACCAAAAGAGTCTGGTCAAGCTATCTACTCGTATAAGCTTTCACTTCTCTCTTTCTGGGGATTAATGTTTGTATACCTTTGGGCTGGTGGTCACCACCTTCTTTACTCAACTGTACCAGATTGGATGCAGACTATGGGCTCAATATTTTCTATAGTTTTGATTTTACCATCTTGGGGTTCAGCAATCAACATGCTCCTTACAATGAAGGGTGAGTGGCAACAAGTTGCAGCTTCTCCATTGATTAAGTTTATGGTTCTTGGATCAACATTCTATATGTTCTCAACGCTAGAAGGTCCAATTCAAGCAATTAAATCTGTTAACGCGATAGCACACTTTACTGACTGGATCGTTGGTCACGTACATGATGGTGTATTAGGATGGGTTGGATTCATGATTATGGCAGCACTTTACCATATGTCACCACGTGTATTTAAACGTGAAATCTACTCTAAGTCATTAATGGCTACACAGTTCTGGATCCAAACATTAGGTGTTGTTTTATACTTTACATCTATGTGGATTGCTGGTATTACACAAGGTATGATGTGGAGAGCACACGATGAGTTTGGTAACTTGGCTTACTCGTTTATCGATACTGTTACTGTACTTCACCCTTACTATACTATTCGTGGTGTAGGTGGTTTACTCTATCTCATCGGTTTCTTACTGTTTGCTTATAACATCTACAAAACTATGACTGCTGGTCGTAGAGTTGAAGAGTCTGAGCTTCAAAACGCATCGCCTATGGGCGCTTAAGAGAAGGAGGATTAGATTATGTTTCATTGGTTAGAGAAAAATCCGTTCTTTTTTGCGGTAGGTGTATTTATAGTAATTGCATTTGCAGGTTTGATTGAGATTGTTCCAAACTTTGCTCAAGCATCTCGCCCTGTAATTGGTACGGCTCCATACTCTACTTTAGAGTTAGCTGGTCGCCATGTTTATATTAAAAACAGCTGTAATGCTTGTCACTCACAGCTTATACGTCCATTTAAATCAGAGACTGATCGTTATGGACACTATTCACTGAGTGGTGAGTATGCGTATGACCGTCCATTCCTTTGGGGATCAAAAAGAACTGGTCCAGACTTGCATCGTGTAGGAAACTACCGTACAACTGACTGGCACGAAAATCACATGAAAGATCCTGCAGCAGTAGTTCCAGGTTCTATTATGCCGGCATACAGATGGATGTTTACAAACAAAGCTGATATAGAGACTGCTTATGCTGAGCAGTTGACAGTTTCTCAGTTTTTTGCAGTTCCATACAACAAAGAAGTACCTATGAAAGATGGTTCTAAAAAAGTTGTAAAGATGGCTGACTCTTTGGCAGAAGCACATGCGCTTGCTTTAGAAGAAGCAAAGGTAATTGCAGCTGATATGAAAGATCAAGATGTAAAAGATGCTGTGGCAAATGGTGAGATTCCAGAGATTGTAGCACTTATTGCATACATGAACAGCCTAAAATAAAAAGGGAGAGAAGGTGGATATTGCACAATTACAGGCTTATGGTTACTTTGTTTTAACTGTTGCTCTGACTCTTGGCTTATATGGATATATATATCACTTATATAGTAAGAAAAAAGATGCAGATGGACATGACTATGAGGAGTATAGCAATATGGCCCTTCATGATGATATAGCAGACACTCCCGTCAATGCCGTATCAGACGAAAAAGAGAAATAGGAGAGATATATGAATAAGCTTTATCTTGGGGGAATTATCTTTGCTGCAGCAATGCTTGGATTTACATACATCTCAGTAGGTGGCTCTAAGGGCGGTCTCAATGGTGATATCGTAAATATGCTCGCTGTTGCTGGTGCGGTTGCACTAGTAATCATTACAGTATTTGTAGTAGTAAAATATGTTCGTCAGATGCAAACTGACACAGCTGAGGGTGAACTCGCAGAAGAGTCATGGGACAATATAGGTGAATATAAAAACCCTGTACCAATGGGTTGGGCAATTATGTTCTTGGGTACAATGGTTTGGGGTATGTGGTATTTTCTAGCTGGTTATCCAGTAAATGCTTACTCTCAAATTGGTGAGTACAATGAAGATACAGCAGCTCACAATGCAAAGTTTGAAGCTAAATATGCTGAAATAACAGGTGAGAGACTTATCGCTATGGGTGAATCAGTTTATCTTGCAGAGTGTAAGGTGTGTCATGGACTTGCAGCAGATGGTATCGATGGTACGGCTGCGAACTTAAATGTAAGACTTGAGGCAAAAACTGTAAAACATGTCATAGAAAATGGTGCAAATAACCACCTACTTGGAACAGAGATGCCGATGCCAGATCGTAACGGACTTTTCAATGCGAACACTGGTGAGCTTATTACTGATGCAGAGATTGAGACGGTTTCTCAGTATGTTGCAAATGGTATGAGCGGTGATGGTGCTGAAATTTTTGCTGGTGTGTGTGCTTCATGTCATGGTGCTGATGGAAAAGGTATGGAGTATGTTGCTCCAAACATCGCATCATTTGATGTTGGTTTGGTAACAAATGTTCTTACACATGGTAAAAAAGGTGCTATAGGTGTTATGCCAGCATTTGATAGACTTAATGCTAAACAAAAAGAAGCAGTTAGTGCCTATGTTACTAGCTTAAGTGCTAAATAAGGAGTCAGGTATGAATGAGAACAGAAGTGTATTTTCAATTCACGGCGTAACTGGAATGTTAGTAGCAACTGTACTTCTACTAGGAATTCTTGTATTTTTATCTGTGAAGGCGATGAGTGTTCAAAATGAGAATGCTCAAAACTTTTATAAAATTGAAAATGAGCAAGATATTAAGATGCGTAGCGTTGATAACGCAAAGCATATAGTAGATGCAGAGTAAAGGGGTATAGAATGGAAAAAATTATTTCATGGGGTCTTGTAATCATGGCTGCCTATACACTTTATGCAGTAACAATCGGGCAAGCTGTGCTTGTTGGTTAGGAAGTTTTTTTGAAACTTTTATCTAGAGGGCTTTTTGCCCTCATCTTCACATTTTTTTTACAATCACAACTTTTTGCAGAGTATTTATATAAAGACGAAATCGTTAAACGCGGTGCATTTACCGAACAAGTAGAGCAACTTGGAAGTGAACTCTTTGCAACTACAGGTGTTGCACTTCGACTTGTTATGCTTAAAAGAGTTCCCGAAAATATAGATGTGGTAGCCTATGAGCGAGCTTTGCTTAGTGAGTTTAGAGAACCTACAATTCTTTTAACCTTCATTGAGATGAGTTCAGATATCGATATACAAGTAAATGATCCATCTTTATATAAATATTTTGACAGAAAACAGGTGCTTAGCCCTGTTGCATCAGGTGTTCAAGCATTTATTTTGGCACTAGTGTATGCAAAAAGCTGGGAGCAGTTTCATGAGCTACGTAGTGATTATGGCGGGAGTATTTTGCCACTCATAGCAGGCAAAGCAAAACCTGAACAGGTTGTAGGGAAGTATGCAGCATCGATGTTCAATGGTTACATTGACATAGCGCATCAAGTTGCAACCGCTAAAGGTGTTACACTTAAAAACGACCCAGGTGATGCCAATCAAGAGGCTCTTTTTTATGTAAAGATTATTTTCTATGGTTTTGTTATTTATGGTATTGTTCTCTATCTTAGAAGAGTAATCTATTTAAAAAGGCAATCAAATGAAAAAAAATAGCGGAAGAATTTGGCCTTATGCTATAGGTATATCTATTACAATGGTATTTGGTTTTTGTGTGGCAACTATTATGGTAACCCAAAGTGCCAACATTCAGGAGAGTGATGCTTATATGACACACTATCAGGATGCTGATGCAAAAGCAAATGAGTTTATAAAAGCCCGTATTGCATTTGATAAGCTCTATAGTGTTGAGTATCTTGGCGGTTCATTACTCCAAGAGAATGGTGAGCTGCGTTATAGAGTGAGCGACAAGAGTGGAGTTCAGGTAGATAATGCACAGATTGTGCTTGTTGTGAGTCGACCAGAGACAGCGCAATTTAATCAAGAACTTACAGATCCTCAAGTAGAAGATGGAGTCTAGGTATTTAAGGGTGTTAAGTTTCCAAAAGATGGCGTTTGGAATCTTATGGCCAAGGTCACCGTCGGAGATGAGAGTCGATTTTTAAACATAAAAGCCGATACGAGAATCAAAGAAGCTTTTGAATTTTAGAACATGGACAACACAACCATAGTTCTCCCCTCCGCTCGTGCCATACGTCATGAGCAACTCTCCTTGGGAGAGACACTCTTCCTACCAAACTTTATCACCATGAGTGATTTTATAAGCAAACTTTGTGTTGTTCCTGATATTCACTATCTTGATGAAGATAGCCGTATCTTACTTCTGCTCGAAGCATCGGACTTTACGGCTTTTGAGAAGCTCAAGATTGAGAGAAATTTCTTTACTTTTACAAAAAACAGTACCTATATTTTTAAGTTTTTTGAAGAGCTTAGTGCTGAGTTGTATCCCATTGAGAAGCTCAAAAATGCAGACTTGTATGGTGAATACGAGGAGCATATAGCGATTTTAGAAGAGCTCTATCTGCGTTACGAGGCTCTATGTAGAGAAAAAAAGCTGCTCGATAGGATTTTTTTGCCAAAACTCTATCGCTTTAATGAATCTTATGCGAAAAGACTCGGATTAGTTGTTTTACATCTTGAAGGTCATTTGACCAATTTTGAGTTAGAACTTTTTGAACATCTCACTGCGTTTTGTGAAGTTCATATCTCATTTTCTGCGACTGCGTTTAACACTAAAATGGCTCAAAGACTTTTAGATATTGGTATTGTAACAGAGCCTGCGAAGCACTACCTGTTTTCATTAAATACAAAGCAGATTTTAGAGTGTAGAACACTCCCTTTACATGCAAAAAGTTATTGTCAAGGTTTTAGTGAGTCTCTTTTGCAAGTTGCATACATAAAAGAGAAAATCGCTGCGTTTATTGAAGCTGGTTGTGCGGCTGAGCGCATAGCGGTCATCTTGCCAGATGAGAGTTTTGCACCTCTGTTGCATAGTTTTGATACTAAAGGCAATCTCAATTTTGCCATGGGAATCTCCTTTACACAAAGTCAGATTTACAAAGAGCTTGATGCAGCCATAAAGTTCATAGAGGAGAACTCAAAGGAGAGTGAAGCACGACATTGGCGCATAGGAGAGAGAATCCATTCGCTCATTGCACCGCACTACTTTAAAAACGCTTCTGAGATTGATGTTGTTGCTCTTTTGGAGCAGATAGGTGGGTTTATAGAGTCAAAGAGTCAGGCAAAACTCTATGCAGAGGAGCTTTTTCGTTTTGTACGTGTGATTCCTTTCATGCGAGAGATGCGTTTAAAGTCTCTTTTAGGGCTTTTTATGGTGCGACTACGATCACTAAGTATGGATGATGTTCGTGGAGGAAAAGTGACTGTTATGGGAGTTTTAGAGACACGCGGCGTTGCGTTTGATGGCGTTATTATTGTCGATTTTGATGAAAACAGCGTCCCAAAACGCAGCCAAAAAGATATGTTTTTAAACTCAAGTTTAAGAGAAAAAGCCTCTCTTCCAATAGCAAAAGATAGAGAAAATTTGCAAAAACACTACTACGATATGCTTCTGAGGCGTTCAAAGTATGTTGCAATCTCTTATGTAAACGCAGCACAAAATGCTCCTTCGCGATTTTTAAAGCAGCTTCATATACAAGAGAATCCTAGCTACAGTGAAGCTGAGTATGCCTCTATACTTTTTGCTCCACCTCTCAAAAAGCCAAAAGAGGAGCAAGAAGTTGCGTTTGCATATAGTTTTAAAGATGTACTTCTCTCTGCTACGAGCCTCAAAACATTTTTAGAGTGTAAACGCAAATACTACTATAAATATATTGTAAAAATGACTCCGCATACAATTCCAAAAGATATGCCACAAGAGCATGAGATTGGAACTGCGGTGCATGCGGCTCTAAAAGAGCTCTACACCAGACAAAGCCACTATGAAGAGAGTGTAAAACTCAAAGCAGATCTTCATACAATACTTGACTCAATGGTTGTACAAAGCGAACTTGAGCGTTATCTTATAGCACTACAGAAAAAACGACTCGAGGCTTTTTGTGAGGCGGAAGTGAGACGCTTTGATGAGGGATGGAGTGTTTATGGTTGTGAGTTAAAACTAACAAGTGAGTTTGCAGGCATAAAAATTCAAGGGAGTATCGATCGTATAGATATTAAAGATGGGAGACTCTGTGTGCTTGATTACAAAACAGGTGCTTATACGCTCTACACAAAAAATAAGCTCCCAGAAGCCTGCGATTTTCAGCTGGAGTTTTACTATCTGCTTGCTAGCACATTAGGTCAAGTGGATGCATGCGCTTTTTATGATCTTAAAGAGTCGATGGTGGTTCCCGAATCATTTCTTGAAGAGAAACTCCAACTTTTAAGATCACATCTGGAGGCGATCGCTGCAGTGGAGTTTGTGGAGTTTTCCAAGTGTGAGACGTTGGCACACTGTGCGCATTGTGACTATGCCATTGTCTGTGGGAGAGAGTGATGTTTAAGCGAAATCTTTGTTATGAGGCAAGTGCTGGAAGTGGCAAGACATTTATGCTGGTGGTGCGTTATCTCTCACTTCTTTTTCAAGGAGCAGACCCTTCTAAGATTCTTGCACTGACATTTACCAACAAAGCTGCCTCAGAGATGAGTCAGCGTGTTGTAGAGACGCTACAAGATCTTGAGCACCGTGGAGAGCTTCATGAGATCGCACGTGTTACAGAGCTCTCTTTAGATGAGATTTTAGAAAAAAAAGATGCCCTGCTTCATGCTTTTTTAAATGCCAACACCAAGATTATGACAATAGATAGTTTTTTCACACATATCTTGCGTAAGTTTTCACTCTATGCGGCTTTGATGCCAGATTTTTCTACAGCAAGTGCACAGCACCAGCTCAAACTCCTTTCGCGTTTCTTGAGTGAGACGACAGTTGCGAACAAACGCAACACACTTATTACGCTTTCGCTTGCGTATTCTCGTAGAATTGGTGATATTTTTGCCCTCTTAGATGAGCTCTATGTAAAAAAAGAGGAGCTCGCAGATTTAAGATTTACTCGCATTGATAGTAGAAGTTATGAAGCAGAGGCATTGCAGGCTCTTAAAGGCATTGCAAAACTTGTCGACTCCTGTAAAGAGGCTTCCGCTACACTCAAGAGTGCTGTTGTTGCAGCAGATTTTGAAGCACTTTTGCAAAAGAGCTGGGTGATGCAGGAGAGCCTTGATTATTGGGTTTTTAAGAAGTGCTATAAAGAAGAGATGGATCTGTATCTTCGTGTGATTCAAGAAGCAGTTCTTAGCCATTTTAGAGCCAAAGAGAGCAACTTCTTTTATGCACTCAAAGAGCTTTTGGGTATCTATGTCAAATCGAAAAAGGCTCTCTATGTAGAGGATTCTGAGCTTAGCTTTAGCGATGTGAGTGCACTTGTGTATGAGATTTTACACAACATAAATGATAGTGAGTTTTTGTACTTTAGGCTCGATGCACAGATAGAGCATATCTTATTAGATGAGTTTCAAGACACCAGTATTTTGCAGTATGAGATCTTAGAGCCACTCATTAGTGAGATTACATCAAAAGAGGATGGAAGCTTCTTTTTTGTTGGGGATGTAAAGCAGTCGATTTATAGATTTCGTGGGGGTATTAGCGCACTTTTTGAGGAGGTGGCTTGGCGTCATGGAACACAAAAAGAGAAACTCCTTACAAACTACAGATCCCGCCAAGAGATCGTGCATTTTGTCAATAGTGTCTTTGAAGAGAGGATCAACGCCTATACTCCACAACTCGTGCGAGATGAAGCCAAGGGCGGATATGTAGCTGTCATACGAAATGATGCACTTTTAGATGAGGTGCTTGTGCAGGTACAAAGATTGATCTCTCTTGGAGCAGAGCTTGACACCATAGCTATTCTCTGTGCAACAAACAGGGATGGAGAGGAGATTAAGTTTGCACTTGAGGAGGCAGGCATTGCAGTTGTTACAGAGACAACCACAAAGCTCATCAATCAAAAGAGTGTTCGAGCCCTTTTGGAGTATCTGAAATATCTCTATTTTAAAGAGGAGATATATAGGGAAAACTTCTTTGCACTTCTTAATCGTGAGCCTAGTGTTCTCGCGTTTGTTGATTTGAGTAACAAGAGACTCTTAGATATTGTCAAGGGTGCGATTGATAGATATGGGCTCTTTGAGGATTTTCATATTATTCGATTTTTGGATGTGCTGCGAAGATATGATGATATAGAAGCGCTTCTTTTTGAGTATGAACGTGAAGAGACTACGGCTGCTGCATCTGAGATACATGGTGTACGAGTCTTAACCATTCACAAATCAAAAGGCTTAGAGTATGAACATGTGATCGTTTTGGACAGACTACACAATCCACCACCAACACGTTCGACTATTATCTATGAGTATGATGGTATAAAACTCCAAAATCTCTATCTGCGTACGAAAGATAGAGAGAAGCTTGATAATGCATACAAAAATGCTATTGACAAGGAGAAGGCACTTCAAAGAGAAGATAAGCTCAATGCATTTTATGTCGCATTTACAAGGGCGAGAGAGACTCTGCTTATTATTCAAAAAAGTGAAAAATCTGATTTTGAACTTTTAAATATGAACGAGTGTTCATACGGTGAGCTTCATATAAAAATGAGTGAGAACTCTGTGCAAGTACCAAAGAAGAAGCTCCATTTTAAAGAGCACTACTATGGAACGCAAGAGGAGATACTCTCCATGCAACAAGAGAGTGTTGAGCATATCGAAGCACGCCATTTTGGTTCGGCACTGCACTACACACTCGAAATGATGGAGAGTTTTGAGAGAGCCTCTTTGGGTAACGCCTTAGATATGCTTGCCAATAAATACGGCTTTTTACTCACACCTACACAGCAAGAGGAGATAGCTACGAGAGTCAAAAGCTTGCTTGATGATAGTGGATTTAAAGATTTGTCCGATGGCATTTGTTATAGAGAGAAGGGGATGCTCTTTGGGGCAAAGCTGCGTTACATAGATCTGCTTGTTGAGAAGCAAGATGGGAGTTTTTATGTCATCGACTATAAGAGCTCTAAAGCCTTTGCAGATGAGCACTTTAAGCAAGTCCGCTCCTATGTAAACGCCGTTAAAAGCATCACACATAAAGAGGTGCATGGTTATCTCTGTTATCTTTTAGCGGACTCTGTAGAGATTCAAAGAGTTTTATAGCTTTTATAAAACTTAATTTAAGTAACTTATAAGTTTATCAAGCTATACTTTCGCCACTTAAATGAGCGTTCGCGTTTGTTCAATAAATTACTTTAAAAAAAGGTTCAAAATGAAATTTACTAAAATTGCATCTGCTGAACAAATTGATCAAAAATGGGTTTTGATCGATGCTGAGGGTAAAACATTTGGTCGTTTAATCACTGAAGTAGCAACAATACTTCGTGGGAAAAACAAAACTTGTTATACTCCAAACATTGACTGTGGTGACTATGTAGTAGTTGTTAATGCATCTAAGGCTAAGTTTAATGGTCTTGACAAAGTGGCTAACAAAGAGTATTTCTCTTACTCAGGATATTTTGGTTCTACAAAAAGCACTAAAATGACAGAACTTTTAGAGAAAAACCCTGAGAAGCTTTATAAACTTGCAACTCGCGGTATGCTTCCAAAGACAAAATTAGGCGCTAAAATGCTTAAAAAATTAAAAATCTATGCAGGTGAAACTCACCCTCACACTGCACAAATAGCTAAGTAAGGATTGACTCATGGCAAAAACAATTTATGCAACAGGTCGTCGTAAAGCGTCTATAGCAAAAGTATGGTTAACTCCAGGAACTGGAAAAATGACTATCAATGGTCTCTCTATTGATGCATGGTTAGGTGGACTTGAAGCAAAGAAACTTCGTGTAAAACAGCCACTTGCACTCTCTAAAATGGACACTTCAGTTGATATCGTTGCTACTACTTTAGGTGGTGGTTTTGGTGGTCAAGCAGATGCACTTCGTCACGGTATCTCTCGTGCACTTGTAAGATTTAACCCAGAGACAAAAGCTGTGCTTAAGCCTGAGGGTATGATGACTCGTGATGCACGTGTCGTTGAACGTAAAAAGCCAGGTAAGAAAAAAGCTCGTCGTTCGCGCCAATTCAGCAAACGTTAATCGTTATGCTCCTCTTTTTACCGATGCTTTGGCATTGGTAAAAACTTTCTTCACATTTTCTTCTCAACTCCTTACTACTTTAAACATTTTTCAATATAATTGCGCTTCGTTTTACAGCTTTTCCAAAGGAAATATATGAAAAAAGCACTCATCGCGTTTGGTGTAGTCGTAGTTGTAGCTCTTGCATTGCCATTTATTGGTAACAGTGTTATTCAAAAGAACATAGATACAAAAGTCACAGAGCTTGAGAGCTATGGCATTGAGAGTCAAAAAAGAGAGAGTCAAAACGGCTATTTCACTACGACTGTACATTTTGAGTTTGTACTTAAAAATGCAGATGCATTTGTCAATTATCTTAATAGCTATGCGGACAATCAAATCCCTCCGTATGTAAACGCCATGCTTGAAGGTGTAGTTATTGGTGTGGATTTGAGCTACTCTAACCTCTTTTTTATGAACGACATTAAGCTTGATATCTACCCGATGCAGCTCTCTACACAGATGATAGAGGGGCTCAAAGAGGAGAATGAAGAGTTTTATAACTATATTGATAAATTTTTACAATCCAAAGGGATCTTGTATCACATAAACTACGACACACTTTCGCAGGCATTTGATGGATATATCAAAGATATAGATGAGAATCAGACCCTGGATGATGAAACGCAGATGCACATTCTTATTAGAGAAATGCATTTTGATGGTGAAGGTGAGCTGCTTGCACCAAAAAAACTCAACTCCTCTTTAGGTGCTTTTGATGTAAATGTTAAAAAAGAGAGTGAAAGCATCCGTTTTCTCATAGAAGCGATGCAGAGCCAAAACCATTATGACTCTCGTACAGAGTATAGCTCAAAACTCTCCATCGGCTCTTTTGGGTTTTTTATAGATACCAATGAGAATGACATCACTATGAGTGCCAAAAAGATGAGTCTCGATGCAGCATCTTCACTTGAAGAGTCTTTGGCAAAAGTAGCTACAACTATGGCATTAGAGGAGATGAAAATCGTCTCTGCAGATCTCAACCTTGAGCTAAGTGATACTGCGTTTGCTATGGAGCTTAGCAAACTTGACGCACAAAGCTATGCATCGCTTCTTGAGATAGTCTCGAAGCTTAACAGAGCCGATGCAGTTTTGAGTGCCACCCTCACATCTGAGTTGCAGTCTACCATGACGACACTGCTTTCAAAGGGTCTTGATCTTAACATTAGCGACTTTTCCGTGAAAAATATCACGCTCGAAAAAGAGAGACTTGGAAGTTTTGTTTTCTCTAACCATACAGCGCTTAAAGCTGATGCTGATTTTGCTAAAAAGATGGAGCTCTCTCCACTGATGTTGGCATCAAATATTGAGATGCTCACTAAGATGAAGATTGCGCCAAAACTCTACGAAGAGTTTGTGCAGGGACAAGCCAGAGCTGTTGGCGATATGTATATGACCAAAGAGAAAGATTTTTATCTATTTGAACTTCTCTACAAAGAGGGTGCTCTAACACTCAACGGTAAAGCACTTCAGTAAGAGATGCGACTCTTTTTTATACTCTTTTTGTGGGGCTCTCTTGTGGGGGCTTCTACACTCCATCTTACCACATCTACCAATCCTGCTAGACTCAACCCTATTCTTGCGACTGATTCAAGTTCTGCCGAGATCGCAGGATTTATCTTTAGTGCACTTGTGAAGTATGATAAAGATCTCAAAGAGGTAGTAGGTGATTTGGCAAAGAGTTACACTTTTTTGGATGAAAAAACACTCCTCTTTCGACTCAGACGTGATGTCTTGTGGCATGATGGGGTGAAGTTTACAGCAGAAGATGTCCTCTTTACATACAAAACTCTCCTCTCAAAAGAGGTGGCTTCTCCATACAGTATGGCGTTTAGGTTTGTGGAGCGTGTAGAGGTTATAGATGACTACACACTCAAAGTTGTCTATAAAGAGCCCTATTTTAAAGCTTTGGAGACATGGATGATGGGGGTGCTGCCTAAGCATCTCTTGGAGCATGAAAAAAACCTTATGAGTGCTGCGTTTAACACAAATCCAATAGGTACTGGTCCCTATAGACTTGAGCATTTAGAGTTTTCTAAAAACATTACCCTCAGCGCATTTGAGGAGTATTATGAAGGTGCACCAAAGATAAAGCAGATCGCTTTTCATGTTATAGCTGATCCTATGACACGATTTATGATGCTTAAATCGGGTATTGTAGATATTGGGATGCTCGAGCCTATGGCATATGAGAAGCAGCTAGAGAAGAGTTTCTTTGAAAAGTTTGATGTTCATGAGAAGATTTCACACTCCTACACCTACCTCGGTTTTAACCTCCGTTTAGAGAAGTTCCAAAACCCAGATGTGCGCAGAGCTCTCTCTTTGGCGATAGATAGAGAGGAGATTGTAGATATTTTATTTTTTAAACATGCCAAGGTGTGTCATGGACCTTTCTTGCCTGATACACCTGCGTTTAATGAGGCTGTGAAAGCACCAAAAAGAGATCTGTTGCAAGCAAAAAAGTTGCTTGAGAGTGCAGGATATAATGAGAAAAATCCCCTAGAGTTTGAGATAGTGACCTCAAACGCCTCACCACTTCGCCCCTATGCCGCACAGATTATCCAGCATCAACTCGCAGAGGTCGGAGTAAAAGTAAAATTACGTGTCATGGAGTGGCAGGCATTTTTAAATATGGCGGTTTTTCCTCATAAGTTTGAGAGTGTGCTCTTAGGTTGGGGACTCTCTGCCACACCTGACCCCTACCTGCTTTGGCACTCAAAAAGTGATACAAAAGGGGGCTTTAACATTGTAGGGTACCACAACGAAAAGCTCGATGCACTCATAGAGGAGTCGCAGCATGTGGTTGACAAAGAGCGACTTGCAAAGATGTGGCAAGAGATGTTTGCGCTCATCACTCAAGATGATCCCTATCTCTTTTTGTTCATTCCAAATGAGATCATAGCCGTAGATAAAAAGATACAAAATGTAGCGCCAGCACCAAGTGGTCTTTGGCACAATTATATAGAATGGGAGAAGATGGAGTGATACTGCTTTTTGATTTGGATGGAACACTTATAGACTCGACTGAGGCGATTTTGGAGAGTTTTCACCATGCGTTTGACTCTTACCAAACGCCGCGAAGAGAAGATAGGGAGATCGAAGCGCTCATTGGGTATCCGCTTGACATTATGTTCTCGCGTTTGGGCATTGAAGAGAAGTCTGTGTGGGAGTATGTAGCTACCTACAAGGCACACTATCAAAAGATATCGCGTGAGAAGACAATACTGCTACCCTTTGCAAAAGAGGCGATTGAGCGTGCAAGTAGGATCGCCACACTTGGTGTAGTGACTACAAAAACAGCTCAATACTCTCGTGTTTTGCTTGAGTATTTTGGAGTGATGCGCCACTTTGATGTGCTCATCGGTCGTGAGGATGTAGAGCATCCAAAGCCACACAAAGAGCCCATAGAAAAAGCACTCGCATCACTTCATGGTGATGATGATGTCTGGATGATAGGTGATACAAAACTCGATCTTTTAAGCGCCGCTGATGCGGGAGTAAACGCCATTGGTGTTTGTAGTGGTTATGATAGCTGTGAAGTTCTAAACAGTTACACAGAGCATATATTTAGCGATGCTCTTGAAGCGGTGATTTGGCTGGAGAGTAGACTAGTCTAGCTCGCTATCTCGCACTTCAATGGTGTGAGCGATAAGATCATGGAGTCCTTTTTTATCTTTTCTGTAGAGAGGAAAGAGAAGACCGATGAGAATGGTCGCTGAGAATAAAAACGCCACAAAACGAACAAAAGCCTGAAAAAAAGTGATCTTTTTGCCACTGCTTGCATCTAACACGCGAAGAGAGTAGGCTTTTTTCCCTGGCGTTTGAGAGAATTTTGCAAGTAAAATCGAATAGATGATTCCATAGAGCAATACCCCTACAAACGGTGCAAACTCCGAGTCCAAAAATGCGTCTTTGTCACCTAAAATGAGATAGGTGATGATGTAAAGTATAGGTGCATAAATCATAAACATATCTGTGATGAAGGCTTTGATTTTGAGTGGATATGGAGCCGTGAGGTACTTTTTTTTCTCAGCGGTTTGTTGGGTTTTGAGTGAGTTTGTGTTCTGTTTTAGTTTTCTAAATCGCATAAATTATTATAACGAAATAACTCCGATATTTTAAGATAGCTTAATCACTAAAAGCTATAATGGCACAAATTTAATTTTAGGGGCAAAAATGCTCATAGATAGTTATCAAAGAGTTGTTGATTATTTACGCATTTCAGTGACAGAACGCTGCAATTTTCGCTGCACATACTGTATGCCAGAGAAGCCTTTTTCGTGGGTCCCTAAAGAGAATCTACTCACTTTTGAAGAGCTTTTTGAGTTTGTAAAAGTCGCCATCGATGAGGGGATTAAGAAGATTCGCATCACGGGTGGCGAGCCTCTGCTCCGTGAGGATTTAGATAAGTTTATCAAGATGATCTACGACTATGCTCCAGAGATTGATCTTGCTATGACTACAAATGCCTATCTCCTAAAAGGTGCTGCACAGCGTTTAAAAGATGCAGGACTTCGGCGTTTAAATGTCTCCATTGACACACTCAAGCCAGAGATTGCTCAAGAGATAGCAGGAAAAGATGTGCTTAAAAATGTGCTCGAAGGTGTAGAAGAGGCACTCAAAGTAGGGCTCAAAGTAAAGGTAAATATGGTCCCGATGAAGGGATTAAACGCCGTTGAGATCGTTGATGTTTTAGAGTTTTGTAAGGCTCGTGGTATGTCTATACGTTTCATCGAGTATATGGAGAACAAACACGCAAAACCAGGTATTTCTGGGCTCAAATCACCAGAACTCTTGGCGGTTTTAGGGGAGAAGTACACATTTGTGGACGAGGGTTTTGATGGAACTTCTCCGTCTCATTACTACCGCATGGATGATGGGTATAGATTTGGTATCATTGAGCCTTATGCAGACGATTTTTGTACCAAGTGTAACCGAATCAGGCTCACAGCGGAGGGGCAGCTCATTCCGTGCTTGTACTTTGATGAGGCGATGAGCATCGCCGAGAGTGTCAAACGCGGTGACATCAAAGGTGCAGCCGCAGTCCTTAAAGAGGTCGTGCGCACCAAACCTGAGAAAAATCGCTGGGGTGGGGAGGATGACGCTGTCTCCAACCGTGCATTTTATGAGACAGGCGGATGATTTATCTCGTTGAGCATTTCTACTCCATACAGGGTGAAGGAAAGTATGTCGGTACTCCTTCGCTCTTCTTTCGTTTTGGTGGATGCAACATGAAGTGTGAGGGTTTTGGCTGCGTCGAGCAAGCAGAAGATGGCAGCGAAGTGGTTGGTTGCGATACCGTTTACGCTGTCAATAAAGAGCATTTTTCGCATAATTGGCAGCTAATCACTCATGCAAAAGAGCTTCTTGATGTCTTAGGCAACTATGTGCTTCCAAATGCGGTTGACATCGTGCTCACAGGTGGTGAGCCGCTCATCTATGCCAACGATGCAATTTTTGTGGAGTTTTTAGAGCTTTTAGTCTCGAGAGGACATCGCATCACCTTTGAGACAAATGGCTCTTTGGGGGTTGATTTTGAGAGGTATGGCGTTTACAAAGAGTGTGTTTTCGCGCTTTCAGTCAAAC
>CAZJRG010000002.1:26712-37718 GCA_964548435.1 uncultured Sulfurimonas sp.
GATTTTGAGAGGTATGGCGTTTACAAAGAGTGTGTTTTCGCGCTTTCAGTCAAACTTGCAAACTCTGGCGAGCCCTTTTCCAAACGTGTTAGAGGTGATGTGATCGCATCGCTCGCGACAAACGCAAGTGATGCTTTTTTCAAATTTAGCATCGACGCAGACTCCATAAACGCAGCTCTAGAGTCTCAGATAGCTCAAATTGTCGCATTCGCACCCCAAACACAAATTTACTGTATGCCACTTGGTGGAGATAAAAAGAGTGTAGAGGCAAATACAGAGCCGCTTATAGAGTTTTGCAAACGCAAAGGGTATAATTTTTCAGACAGGCTCCATATTCGAATTTGGGATGTCAATAAGGGAGTTTAGCACAAATGATAATCAGAAAACTTTTTAAATTTGAAAACGCACATATCGTTCGTGGCTGCTCTAGTGTAAAGTGTCGAAGCTCTATTCATGGACACTCTTATAAGATTGAACTCCTCTTTGAGTCAAACTTTTTAGATAATGGGCAGATGGTTTATGACTTTGGACTGATGAAGCAAAATATGAAAGATTTGGTTGAGAGTTTTGACCATGCCATTACACTTTGGAGTGGGGATGAGGTGAGTTACAAAGAGGATATGAAACGCCACTCTGCACGTTGGGTAGAGCTTGGCGTTTCGCCATCTGCTGAGCAGTTTAGCCGCGTTATTTTTGTACTTATTGCAAAGCTACTCTCTCTTACATCGACACAAAATGGAGAAAAAGAGGTCAAACTCCACTCTGTTATCGTACATGAGACAGAGACAGGGTATGCACAGTGCTTCAAAGAGGATGCCTACTCAAACGCGATGGGGGAGATAAAACTTGAAGAGATTATCTTTTCAGAGGCAGTTCTAGAGGATTTTAAAGATCCTCGGCTTTATGAAAAGATGCTGGCAAATCACTCTTTTGTCAACCCTACAACTGTCTAGGCAAGCAAAAACACCAACTCTCTAAGCCTAAAAAGATAGGCTTTTAAAATAGTCACTTTAGGATGTAATGAGGCTTTTTGGAGTTTCTGAGCAGAGACTAAACTTTGTGCTTATCACTTTTACGTTTTGATCCTGTTCTAAAAGAGCTAAATTCTCGTCGACCATAATGAAGCCATTTGCAAACGCCAGAGGCGAGATCATCCCTGGTGCATAGATCTCGCAAGGTGTAAAAAACTCTCCATCATAAAACCCTGGAATAAGGCTGCGTTTGCCCTGTTTTAAACGCAACTCTTGTGCCATTTTGGCTGTTATAGTGTTTATAAATCGGCTTTTAGCACCACTGAGTGCATAGATGATAGCTCGACCAAAGAGCTCGAAGTTGAGTGCTGCTGCAAGTGGGTTTCCCGGAAGATTTAAGATGAGTGTATTGCCCACTTTGCCAAATGTGGTCGGTTTACCAGGTTTTATCTGCACTTTTTCAAAATATTTTGTAAATCCAAATGCGTCAAAGGCCTCCTTGGTAAAATCTGCATCACCCACACTGACACCACCGCTTGTGATGATGAGGTCGCACTCTAGTGCACTTTTTATATGCTCTCTTAGCTCCTCGAGTGTGTCGTTTGGTGTGCCGATAAACTCTACTTCACAGCCAAGTTCAAGAGATCGAGCCATGAGTGTTGGCGTGTTGGTGTTGTAGAGTTGATGATCTTTGAGTCTCTCAAAGTGCATCTTGAGTTCGCTTCCTGAAGCAAAAAGTGCTATGCGAGGACGTTTGTAGACCTTGACATGCGTGATGCCTTGAGAGGCAAGAAGTGCAATTTTATGTGCATCTATGCGTTCTCCATGTTCGAGAAGCACTCTCTCTTTTTTGATGTCCTCGCCAGCAAAGCGTATATGTTTACTTATGGTAAGATTTTGAGGGAGTAAAACACCCTCTTCACAAACTTCAGTCTCCTCTATGGGTACAACACACTGTGCCTTAAAAGGTATCTTCGCACCTGTCATAATCTTAATCGCCATAGAGTTTTCGAGTTCGCCTTGAAAATCATCACCTGCAAAAATGGTAGTTTGTACCTTGAGACACTTTCCTGAGTCCTCCACTTTTACGGCATATCCATCCATGGCAGAGTTGTCAAAAGGAGGGAGATTGTGCACGGCAGTGATACTCTGTGCGAGTACATGTCCAAGGGCATTTTCTATGGGTAAGATTTTGAGTGCACCTTTTTTTGAATGGGTATAAATGAGCTCCAAAGCTCTCTCAACACTAACTTCCATCGCCACCCTTTAGCTAAATTTTGAGTTATTTTACTATAATTTCGCCATGAATGAAATGTATAGCATGGGGCTCTCTCTCCACAGTATCGGCACGGCGTTTATCTTAGTGATGATTTTTGTAAATCTATTTTTTCTTATAAGCCATACAGACTTGGCTCGTTACAAACGACGTAACTCCATCATACTCTGGCCGCTCACCTTCACGACACTTGCTACGGTTATCTTTACAGGTGTGATTATGATGGCTGCAAAACATCTTGCGTTTACAATTGAAAATATAGCGATGATTGTAGTGAGTCTTGTTTTGATAGTGCTTGAAGCCAAACGTATTAAAACACTCAAATACCTTGATGTAAAAAAGGAGCATGCTTTTGGAGCATATAAGCCTATTGCAAGAACATTTTTACAGATAGAGTTTTTAGTGGTGGCGTTTATGGGTATTTGGATGTGGTGGTTGGCATGATTTTCATCTTTGATGACAATGCTGGCAAGGGTGAGCTAGAGATTAGAGGCGAACAGCACAAATACCTCATAAAAGTGCGCCGCCACACACTCGGTGACACACTCCACTTCAGAAACAGAGAAAATCCAGATATACTCCACACATACGAAGTGGTCTCTCTCGAGCCTCGAACTGCACTTTTAGAACTTAAAAGTTCGCTTCAAAACGAGTCGCTTCCATCCAAAGAGCTACATATCGCTTGGTGTGTGATCGATCCAAAATCAGTTGAAAAAGTGCTTCCCTCCCTCTGTGAAATGGGTGTGAGTAGGATCTCATTTGTTATGTGCCAGCGTTCACAAAAGAGTTTCATGCCAGACTTCAAGCGACTTGAACGCATCGTGGAGGCTTCGATGCAGCAGAGTGGTCGTAGCTCTTTTATGGCGTTTGATAGCTACAAAAGTATCGCTGCGTTTATAAAAGAGTTTCCTGATGTGAAGGTGTTTGATTTTTGTGAAGAGAGATTAGCTGATGCAAGCACTCTGCAAAGGGTACTTATTGGGTGTGAAGGTGGATTTTCTCAAGAGGAGAGAGCACTCCTTAGCTCCCAAGAGGTTTTTAGGTTTGACACCCCCTTGGTTCTGCGTTCTGAGTCTGCTGTTTTAGCCGTTGCTGCAAAAATATTGCTCTAGCTTGCAGCTTTTAAGAAATCTTTAGATATAATTTCAATTCAAAAATCCGCACCCATACGGATTTAAAAAATATATCGCTCACGCGTACACAAGACGCGGTGCAAAAGGCAAAAGAAATGAAAAAAGAGCTTCACCCAAATATGATCGACTGTACAGTTACATGTGCATGTGGTAACACATTTAAAAACAAAGCACTTCAAGCAGAAGTAAAAATTGACATCTGTAATGAGTGTCACCCATTTTTCACAGGTTCTGAGAGAATGGTAGATACTGCGGGAAGAATCGAGAAGTTTAACGCTCGTTACGCTAAAAAATAGTAACAAAGGACTCCCTTTGTTATCCCTAGTTCCAACCCCAATTGGAAATATAGGTGATATATCTCTTCGAAGTATAGAACTTCTAAGAGATGCTGATATACTCCTCTGCGAAGATACTCGCGTTACAAAAAAACTTATCCAGATACTAAAAGAGCGCTACAACACCTCCTTTAAAGAGAACCAACACTTCATACCTCTACACTCCCACAATGAAAAAGAGTTTATAAGTTCACTAGAGCCCTCTTTTTTTGAACAAAATGTTCTATATGTAAGCGATGCTGGGATGCCAGGAGTGAGTGATCCAGGACAGGCACTTGTTGCATATTGTCGTGCTAACGCCATCGCCTACGATGTGCTTCCAGGTGCAAATGCACTCCTTACGGCGTTTGTAGCAGCGGGGTATGAGAAGAGCGAGTTTTTATTTTTGGGTTTTTTAGATCACAAAGGAGCTTCGCGCGCAGCAGGTTTGCAAAAAGCACTCTACAGTGGCTACACGACACTTCTTTATGAGTCTCCTCATCGTTTAGAGAAGCTCCTCCAAGAGATAGAGACAGAGGCACCTACAAGAGAGATCTTTTTAGCTAAAGAGCTTACAAAACGCTATCAAAAGTATCGTAACGGGACTGCTAGCGAGCTTTTAAAGGCACTAGATGGTAACTTCAAGGGAGAGTGGGTTGTGATCATTCAAGCCGCAGAGGCTCAAGCCGAGTCTGCAATCTCACAAAAAGATATTTTGGAGCTTGATCTTCCAAAAAAAGTACAAGCCAAGCTTATCAGTAAAATTACAGGTGAAAATCCAAAAGCCTGTTATCAAAGACTTTTAGCTTTATAAGATATTTTTTAGATAAAATACTGCCTATGTTAATATACGCCAAACAACCCATTTACTACCTAATAAATAAACATCCGCAGCGAATCAAAACGCTCTATCTTGCAAAAGAGCTTGAGAAAAAAGAGTATTCTCGTCTTATGAAGATGGGTTTTGAGATCAAACGCATTCCCAATGAGGCGGCACAAAAAATGTGCAAAAATGCTTCGCATCAAGGTTTTTTAGCTGAGGTGGATGATGTGAGGCTGCAGCCTTATGACTTCTTTTTTGAGAAGAAGTTTGTGCTTGTTTTGGCAGGGCTTACAGATGTTGGAAACATCGGTGCGCTTGTACGTAGTGCCTACGCTCTTGGAGTAGATGCCATCATTGCGTGCGGTGTGAAACAGCTCCCACTTGACACTATACTGCGTACAAGTACGGGAGCCCTTTATGATATGCCATTTGCAATAGAAAACAATGTTTTGAATGTCATAAACGACTTAAAAATGTCAGGTTTTACCATTTATGGTGCAGATATGAGCGGACAAGATATCAAAGAGACGCATGTGGAAAAACGACGTGTACTTGTTCTTGGCAGCGAGGGAGAGGGACTCACTCCTCGCATACTCTCGAAGCTTGACTGTGCTGTGAGCATTGCGATGAAGCACGAGTTTGACTCGCTCAATGTGAGTGTGGCGGGTGCAATTTTAATAGACAGGATGAGATAATGAGCGAAGCATTAGAGCAACTCCACTCCATTGGAGTTCAAAAAATTCACGATAAGACACACATTCCAGTAGAGCATATTGAAGCCATTTTGAAAAAAAATTATGCTGCTCTCTCTAAGGTTCAGTTTCTTGGTTTTGTCTCCATATTGGAGCGCGATTTTAAACTTGATCTTGGCTCACTGCGTCTAGCAGGCATTGCATTTTTCGATGAAAAGCGTAAAGCAGAGGGAAATGAGGGTGTGTTTATTCCCCAGCCTAAGAAGACAAAACCTATGCTAATTTACTGGTTACTCGGAGCTGCTATTGTTCTCTTTATGTTTTTTGCTAACTTTGATGATTCGAGTGAGCTAGAGACTCCTCCTGCAGTAGACAACTCTTTGATTATGGAAGTAAAAGAGAACATCGAGGTTGCTAAGATCGAAGAGAACCTCACAAACGCAGAGCATAATCTCTCAAGTGAAGAGAGTAACACCTCCTTCTCTTTAGATGATGAAAATGCAACGCAAGAGCTACAAACACCATCTGCTCCACCGCTTGATGAAGAGCCAAAATCGTCACAAACGCAGCTTCCAAAAGAGCGTATTACTGGTGAAAATAGCCTCAGTGTCGAGACAAAATCAAAACTCTGGCTGGGGTATATAGATCTTGAAACGAATGAGCATTTTCAAAAATCTTTCGTAGGTCACTTCTCGCTTGATGCAAACAGAGATTGGCTCCTCTATTTTGGGCACAGATTTGCAGATATAGTGGTAAACGGAGAGAAACTTTTTACGAGCAGTTCACAGCGTTATCTCTATAAAGACGGCAAGCTCTCATCGCTGAGTGCAGAGGAGTTTAAGCGTCTCAATCGAGGCAAAGAATGGTAAAGGTTTTACTCGCATTTTTTATCACACTCTCTTTTGAGCTTTTTGCTAATGAGCTTTATCTAGACGATAGACCAAGTGAAGCTGCACTAATGCAGAAGATCCAAAGCTTTTTGGAGAGTGGCAGTTTTAGTCGAAATAGGGAGTTTATCAAAATCATATTTGATCCCTATACACACTACTATAAAGCAGAGAAGGTTGACACCCTTAAAGTAGTCAAGACACTTAAAGATAATGGGCTTTTAAAGCTTACTTTTAGCTCTCCAAAGGAGCTTGTACTTCATTTTAAAATCAATGGTTCGCCTCTTTTTTTCGTCAAAGTGATGAGCGATACTCTTAGAAATATTGGCTACTACCGTTATGTTACAGTGGCATCGCATTTGGATGCCGAAGAGTTTGGATGGAGTATCAGCTTAAAGTCTGAGTATGCAACGGATCCTGTGGTGCTTCAACAAGAGTTGCAAAAGAGTGGTAGCAGCATAATGGATATAGAAAAAAACTCCCCATATGAGTGGACCTACAGTGTCGATATGAGTAAAGCATACCTCAATGTGCCACAGTTGCAGCCTCACGAAAAGCTCACGCTTAAACGCTCGTTATACTCATATTGGCTTGATGTTTCAAAAATTGAGGAGCTTGAGATTCATAGCAGTGCGAGAAACCAGTGGTATCCTAGCATCGCATATTATGATGCTTCGATGCATCTTTTAAAAATCATTCAAGAGAATGAGGTCTACAAGTATATGAACCTTGAGATGCCACAAGAGGCAAAGTACATCAAAATCACTGATCTCTACACGCTCAAAAATGTGAAAGATGAGCTTGTTCTACACCCAAAAGGGGCAAAGTAGTTTGCCTATTTTTCTAAAAATTTTCGCTAAAATGTCGCCACTAATTTTACAGGATGAAAAATGTTTGATGAGATAAGATTTAACAGAGTTGAGAGACTTCCAAAATATGTATTTGCAGAGGTCAATGAGATTAAAATGCAAGAGCGCCGTGCTGGCAAAGATGTCATAGATTTTTCTATGGGAAACCCAGATGGCGACACGCCAGAGCACATTCGCGCAAAACTTATCGAATCAGCCCAAAAAACAAAAACGCATGGTTACTCTACAAGTAAGGGTATTCCAAAACTTCTTCAAGCCATCGCTGATTGGTATGAGCGCCGTTTTGACTGTGTGCTTGACCCTCAGACTGAGTGTGTGGCAACGATGGGTTCAAAAGAGGGGTATGCACACTTGGCATATGCTATCACAAATCCTGGAGATGTTGCAGTCGTTCCAGATCCAACTTACCCGATTCACGAGTACTCTTTCATCTTGGCGGGTGGAAATGTTGTGAAGTTTGGCATCGAGTTTGATGAGCACTATCGCATCAATGAAGATCACTTCTTTGAAAATCTCAACCGCGTTTTTATGGAATCCTCTCCAAAACCAAAATATGTGCTTGTAAACTTCCCACACAACCCTACTACAGCGACGGTCACGCAGGAGTTTTACGTGCGTTTGGTGGCTATGGCAAAAGAGAAAAGATTTTACATTATTTCCGACATCGCTTATGGCGATATCACATTTGATGGTTACAAAACGCCATCTATCATGTCTGTTCCTGGGGCGAAAGATGTGGCTGTAGAGTCGTTTACTCTCTCAAAATCTTACAACATGGCGGGATGGCGTGTTGGTTTCTTCGTAGGAAACAAAAAACTCATCGGGGCACTTCAAAAGATCAAGTCTTGGTTGGATTATGGGATGTTCACGCCGATTCAAGTGGCAGCGACTATCGCATTAAATGGCGACCAGCAGTGCGTGCAAGATATAACAGATAAGTATGATCACCGTCAAGAGGTGCTTCTTGAAGCATTTGAAAGAGCAGGCTGGAAAATAAATAAAAACGAAGCGAGTATGTTTTGTTGGGCAAAAATTCCTGATTGCGCGGCGCATTTAGGCTCGCTCGAATTCTCAAAACGCCTTCTTGTTGAAGCAGGTGTTGCTGTCGCACCTGGCATCGGTTTTGGTGAGTATGGCGAGGGGTACGTGCGCATCGCTCTCATAGAAAACGACAACCGTATCCGTCAAGCCGCAAAAAACATCAAACAGTTTTTAAAGCAGTTTGAGCAAGAGAAGAAGTAAGGATCGAGATGATAAGAGTAGGAATAATAGGCGTTGGAACAGTAGGAAAAAGCGTCGCTGAAATCTTAAAAGATAACGCAGATGTTATCTCTGCTCGTGCGGGAACAGACATCATAGTAAAAAGCGGTGTTGTAAAAAATCTCTCAAAAGAGAGAGGTTTAGATATAAAACTCACTGACAATGTAGATGATATCTTAAACGATCCAGAGATCGACATCGTAGTTGAGCTTATGGGTGGCGTTGAAGAGCCTTTCGAGGTAGTAAAACGCGCTTTAGAAAATGGCAAAGCCGTTGTGACTGCCAACAAAGCGCTACTTGCATACCACCGTTATGAGCTTCAAGATATCGCAAAAAACATTGCGTTTGAGTATGAAGCGAGCGTGGCTGGAGGCATTCCTATCATCAACGCGCTTCGCGATGGACTCTCGGCAAACCACATCGAGTCCATCATGGGGATCATGAACGGTACTTGTAACTACATGATGACCAAGATGACCAACGAGGGCGTGAGCTATGACGCCATCCTTAAAGAGGCACAAGAGCTAGGCTACGCAGAGGCTGATCCGACCTTTGACGTGGGTGGCTTTGACGCCGCGCATAAGCTTCTGATACTCGCGAGTATCGCGTATGGCATTGACGCGAAACCTGAAGATATACTCATCGAGGGCATCGACAAAGTAAGAAGCGAAGATATCGCGTTTGCCAAAGAGTTTGGCTATGTCATCAAGCTCCTTGGAATTGCCAAAAAAGACAAAGACGAGCTTGAGCTTCGCGTTCATGCTTGTTTGATTCCACAGGATCAGATGATAGCTAAGATTGATGGTGTTATGAACGCTATCTCCGTTGTGGGCGACAAAGTGGGCGAGACGCTCTATTATGGACCGGGAGCGGGAGGAGATGCCACCGCATCAGCCGTAGTAGCAAACATCATCGACATCGCCAGAAGCGGCAAGTCGACGCCGATGCTTGGCTTCAACAAGCCAATGAACGGCAAGGCACTCACGCTTAAACCTGTTGAAAATATAGAGTCAAAATACTACCTGCGCATTAGCGTTTCAGACAAAGCTGGCGTTTTGGCAAAACTGACAAAGATTTTTGAGGACCACAACATCTCCATAGAGACCATACTCCAGCGTCCAACAGACAGCGCAAACGCCAACCTTCTTATCTCAACGCACCTTGCGTTTGAGAAAAACATTCAAGCGATGATAAACGAACTTGAAGCCCTTGACTTTGTAAACGCAAGGCCTGTCATGATCAGGATTGTTTAGTCCTTTATGAAAATCTTCATCACGGGTGCTAGCTCAGGTCTTGGTGCCGAGTTTGCCCGCCAGTATGCTAAGCCAGAAAACGAGCTCATACTCTTGGCGCGAAGAGAAGAGAAACTCTACGCCCTTCGCCATGAGCTCTTTGAGAGAGTAAAATCCATAGAGATCATCGTCGCCGATGTTACCGCGTTTGAAACACTCCAAGAAAAAATCAGCCATCTTGAAGATATTGATCTGCTTATCTTAAACGCAGGGATATCGCTTGGACATAGCGGGGCGTTTGCTCCCCTTAGCGCGTTTAAAGAGCTCTATGATGTCAATCTCGTCTCAAGCAATGCCATCTTGGAAGTGCTGCTCCCAAAGATGCAAAAACGCCAAAGCGGCACGATAGTCTTCATCTCTTCGCTCGCTTCTCTCTTTAGTATGCCAAGCTCAAAAGTCTACTCTTCATCAAAGCGAGCGCTTAATGCCTACGCTGAGGGACTTCGCTATATGCTTAAACGCGACAATATCAAAGTGATAAACATCTTGCCGGGGTTTATAAAGAGCGAACTCACCGACAAAAATGAGTTTTTTATGCCTTTTTTACTTGAAACGCGGGAGGGCGTGAGAAAAATGGTAAACGCCATAAACAAAGGCAAAGAGTTCTACGCGTTTCCCCTGCGTTTTTACTATCTCATAAAGCTTTTGAACCTTATGCCGGCGTTTGTGAGGGATAAGGTGGTGGAGAGGCTTTCTTCAAAATAAAGATGTTTTATCCGAAAAATTATTGCGATTTATAAAAGCAAAAACCCTTATCGCGTCTGCATCAATTTTGTAGATAATCACAAAACCTTTATGTACAAGATCACGAATATTTTCATCATCAAAGTAGATTGATTTTCTATGCTTGTAGGGGAAATTTTGTATCTCTTTACATGCAGATATAATCTCTTTTTGGAACTTTCTAGCCGCTGAGGGCTTATCCTCAGCAATCACCTCCACGAATCCTTCAAGTCTATTTACAAATGCTGGTAAAAATTCAAGATTCATAACGACCTATAATCTCACCAAGTTTTTTATCAAGTTCTTCAATGGACATTGTTTTTGAATCCGTATCCGTTAAAGATTCATAAGCTTTTGTCAAATATGTTTCTTCATCCATACGATTCCAGTAATGTTTTGATTGTAAGCGCTCATACTCATCAACGCTTATTATCACCGCTTCTGGTTTATTGTTTTTCATTACGGCAACTTTATTTAGCTGATGTGAAGTCAATTTCTCAAGAGTCATTTTAAATCCTTTGAGCAGATCAGTGACTGAGATCATCTCTTCTCTTTTGTAGGCTTGCATAATAATCCTTTGAATAATTATTTATATAATTAGTTGAATAATAGCATAATTTTCTCTGTTTCCCAATGTCTTCATTGGGAACGCGTATAACAATCAAAAAAGAGTTTGTGTAAAATCAATGACGATGAGAATGTCTGCAAAAAGTTCTCATAAAGAGAAGTTTTTAGTGCTAAGGCCTTATTATATACAAAACGAGTG
>CAZJRG010000003.1:0-25922 GCA_964548435.1 uncultured Sulfurimonas sp.
TGGTGAGTCAGTTTGAGTGTGGCGTTGGGGCGATGTATTACAACGAGCTTGAGCAAAATACGCAAACAGGAGAGCTTAGCATTAAGCCAAACACGCTGAAATTTATCTCTCAAAAAGCTGAGTTTGGAGGCTTCGTTCACTGTGCTGGGCAGAGAACGCCTTGGGAGTCACATCTTGGAAGCGAAGAGTATGAGCCAGACGCAAGAGCATTTTTGAATTATGTTGAAAACAATGTCACAACAAGCGATTATGGAAACAAAAACCTTCTACAAGGGACTCTCACATACTGGGGAGATGACATCGATAAGGTGAGCCCATACTACTATGGATGGACTCCAGAGGTTAAGATAAACGCCGCTGGCGAAGCCGAGTTTACAAAACACTACGTGCTTGGGTGTTTCGCGCATGAGCTTGCTTATGTGATGCCAGACAGAAAAACGGTCTATCTCTCGGATGATGGTCAAAATGTCGGGCTCTTTATGTTCGTGGCGGATGAAGCGGAAGATCTCAGTGCTGGAACGCTCTATGCGGCAAAATGGCACCAAACATCCGATGCAAACGGTGGTCGCGCAAATATCAGCTGGGTGAAACTTGGACATTCTGATAACGCGACTATTCGCGCATTTTTAGATGGTGATGGTAATGAAAACACAGCGGATGGACTAAATTTTAGCGACATCTTTGATGCCACAGCACCAGTCGATGGAAACTGTACGACTGGAACATCTATCAACACAAGTGCGGGGCATGAGTGTTTGAGTGTAAAAGCAGGCATGGAGACAGCAGCAGCATTTTTAGAGACTCGCAGATACGCAGCTATGATGGGTGCGACTACGGAGTTTAACAAAGAAGAGGGTATCACTTTTAGTGCGGATCATGACAAGCTCTTTGTGGCTATGAGTAGCGTAGATAAAGGAATGCAGGCTGATTCTAGCCAAGATGTAGGCGGACCAGACGACATTCGTTTGGCAAAAAATGCTTGTGGAGCCGTCTATGCGATGGATGTGGCAAAAACTGTGCAAAAAGATAGCAATGGCGATGATATTGAAAGTGGATACATAGTAAATAATATGTACTCAATCATCAACGGAACGCCTAAAACATATGCAGAAGGAAGCGAATACTTTGGTAACAAATGTGATGTGGATGGTATCTCAAATCCAGACAATGTAACATATCTTGCAGGAAGTAACATCCTCTCTATCGGTGAAGACACAAGTATGCATCTTAATAATATGATCTGGGCGCTTGACATCACCAATGGATCATTCACTCGTACTTTTGCCACTCCGCTTGGTGCTGAGACGACTTCGCCATTTTGGTATGAAAATATCAATGGCTGGTCATATATGACAGCGGTAACACAACACCCAGATGTGGAAACAGATGAACTTGGACAATCTTCAGTAGGTGTGCTTGGCGCCATCAAACATGTTGAGAGTGTAAGCCCGAGAAAACTCATCAAGCTTGGAAGCTATAACACGGATACTGAAGCAGCAAGTGAGATCTCCGCATTTGATGCAAATCTCAAAAAACTCTTCATAACAAACGGTGCAACTAACAATGTTGACGTTATAGACCTTAGCGATGTAAACAAGCCGACCAAAATCATGGACATCAATCTCTCGACTTACGGTGCGGGTGTTCAGAGTGTTGCGGTGAAAAACGGCAAAGTAGCCGTGGCGGTTGCAGGTGCTGATAAAGTTGCAGATAAAGGAAAAGTGGTCGTATTTAGCACGACAAACTACACACTTCTCTCTCAAACGCAGGTGGGATACCTTCCTGATATGGTCGCATTTAGTGAAGATGGTAGCAAGGTAGTAGTGGCAAACGAGGGTGAACCAGACGCTACAAGTGGAACATATGTTGATGTAAACGGCTCTGTGGGTCTCATCACTTTGGCAAATGCGACGACTGCTGATGATGCGGCAGGATATGCTGAGGTAGGTTTTGCCGTTGTGGACATAAATGATACAGCTACTCAAGCAGCTGATGGAACAATTGTGAGACTCGGTGGCACGCCAAGCAACAGTGCAGCACTCGACATCGAGCCTGAGTATGTAGTAGTGGATGGTGATTTTGCTTATGTAACACTCCAAGAGAACAATGCCATAGCAAAAGTAGACATTAGCGGAGCTACTCCTACACTTGAGCTTGTGAAATCTTTGGGGTACAAAGATTACGAGAGTGAGAACAAAATCGACATCATAGACGATGGAAAGATCTCATTCAAAAACCACAAAGGACTCAAAGGTCTTTATATGCCTGACACCATAGCAAGTTACACGTTTGGTGGAGCAAATTATCTTGTGACAGCAAACGAAGGGGATGGCAGAGAGTATCTTGACGCAGCTGAAGATGATGTCTTTGTCGATGAGAAGCGTATCTCTAGCTCAACTTTTAGAAATAAGTTGGATGCAACTACAAAAGCATACTATGACACTTTGACATCTGCTAGCGGAAGTTATGTAAAGGCGATGTTGGACATGGCTGATCTTTATGATGACAGCGTTTATATCTACGGTGGAAGAAGTTTTTCTATCTGGAACGACGAGGGAGAGCTTGTGTGGGATAGCGGTGACGCACTCTCTAGATTGGTAGCGACGTATGAGCCAAAACTCTTCAACCAAGATGATGGAAAAGTGGATGGCAGAAGTGACGCCAAAGGGGTAGAGCCTGAAGCACTCACAGTTGGCACGATAGATGGGAAAACTTATGTATTCCTTGGACTTGAAAGACAGAGTGCGATCGTTATCTACGACATCACCAACCCTTATGACGCGAAGTTTGTAGACTATGTGCCTACACATACACAAAATGACATTAGCCCAGAGGGTATGCTCTTCATACCAGCGAGCGAGTCTCCAAATGGTAAAAACCTCTTAGTAGTCTCGTATGAGATGAGCGGTTCAACGGTAGTTTACGAAGTAAAATAGTTTTGCTTGTCTTCTCCTCTTTTGCGGGGAGCGAGATATTGCTTGGCTTTTTTTGTAAAAAGAGCCAAGCAATATCTTAATAAAGAGAGTAGCGATGCGATATTTGCTTAGCACTGCCTTGGCGGTGAGTCTGGCTGGATTTTTGTTTTTTGGTGGTTGTGGCGATGAAGTGGATGGAAGCGAGTCAACACTTTCACAACGCAATATTGTTCCAATGAGTGTAGACTTTAACATACAGCTCGCAAAAAACAATGAAGCCGCTTATGTCTCAAGCCAGTGCTACACAAAAACAGAGGATGCACAGGGAAAAGTACACAATCCATGTTTTTCATGTCACACCAGCTCCAAAGCTCCAAACTATGTAGATGATGCGCAGCTTCAAGCCGCATACGACTTTAGCACCTACACCTCCAAAAACCGTTTTACAAATCTCTTTAAAGACAGAAGCGCATTGGTCGCACAGGTGAGTGATAGTGAGATTTTGGAGTATATCAAAGAGGACAACTACAAAACGCCACAAGGAGAAATAGCCTTGGCCAAAAAACTCCAAAATGTGCCAAACGAGTGGGATGTCAATGACAATGGCGTTTGGGATGGATACGTGCCTGATTGCTATTTTGACTTTGACGAGGAGGGGTTTGATAAGAATCCAGAGGGTGGGTACACGCTCTGGAGAGCATTTGGCTACTATCCATTTTTGGGGACTTTTTGGCCGACTAATGGAAGCACCGATGATGTGCTCATACGTCTCCCTTTAGAGTTTGCACAGGATGAGAGCGGTGTTTTTGACATTGTGACATATAAGCTCAATCTAGCCATCGTAGAGTCCCTTGTCAAGCAAAAAGATGTCGCCATAGAGCCAGTAGATGAGAAAAAATATGGTGTAGATTTGGATCAAGATGGCACACTTGGAACTGCTGAGAAGGTCACATTTTTGTGGGAGAAGCCAGATTATAACGCCACGACAAGAAAGTTAGAGAACTTCTCTATGAGTTATGTGGGTACTCCAAAAGCGATGCTAAAGAGCAATGAACATCTCATAGCGCCAGGACTCTATCCTGTGGGAACCGAGTTTTTGCACAGTGTACGTTACATAGATGTAAATGCGAATGACACAGTATCTATGGCACCGCGTATGAAAGAGCTGCATTATGGGAAAAAGATGGCATGGAACAACTACGGACAGCTCTTTAACGCAGCCGATGCCGAAGCAAAAGAGAAAGCCGCATTTCCCGAGAGACTTAGAAATGTGGGTGGCAATAGCGAAGAGGGAATGCAAAGTGGTACGGGCTGGATATATCAAGGATTTATCGAGGATGCTTCAGGGGAGTTGCGTGCTCAAAACTTTGAAGAGAGTCTCTTTTGTATGGGGTGTCATGGAGGCATTGGTGCCACAACAGACACGACATTTGCGTTTGCTAGAAAGTTTGACGCAAACTCCACAATGCGAGATTGGTACCACTGGAGCCAAAAAGAGCAGCCTTTTAAAAATCTTCCAGAGCCAAAACGCGAAGATGGCAAGGGTGAGTATACACTCTATCTCGAGGCAAATAGTGCAGGAGATGAGTTTCGTGCCAATGATGAAGTGATGGAGAAGTTTTTTGATGCAAATGGCACAATCAAATCCGTAGAGGTTGCTAAGATGCAAAATGATATTTCGCATCTCATCATTCCAAGCACACAAAGAGCGTTGGAGCTCAATAAGGCATATAAAATTATCGTACAGGAGCAGAGCTTTATCTATGGACGCGATGCACATGTCGGAGCACTCCAAAATGTTCATGAAGAAGTTGCACCTAGCACTCCAACCAAAATAGTCCCAATCCCATAATCTTTCACAACATTTCATCATCTTTTGCTACAATGTTCACTTATTTTTCACAGGAGAAAAAGATGAAACAGAAGAGTTTTTACCTTGCATTTGCCGCAACGCTGCTGCTTAGCGGGTGTGCGACGATGCAAAAAACGCAGGTGCATGAGACGCCAAAAGCCGCCCAGCTAAGTGTGAGCAAGTCGCTGCAGACAAACGCGAGCGAGGTCACGGGGCTTAAACGCAAGGTTGCCATTGGACGTTTTAGCAATGAAACAAAGTATGGACAGAGTTTTTTCATAGACGAAAACAACGACCGTATCGGCAAGCAGGCGATGGATATTTTATCGGCAAAACTTTTTGAGTCTGGGAAGTTCATCATGCTAGAGCGTGCTGACTTGTCTAAAATAGAAGATGAGCTCAAAATGGGTAACTCCGCGACGCTCTCAAACGCGGCGGATTATGTCATACTCGGCTCTATTACGGAATTTGGACGCAAAGAGGTCAGCGATGTCGGTCTCTTTAGTCGGGTGAAAAAACAAGAGGCGTTTGCAAGAGTGCACATTCGCATCGTTGATGTTAGTACGGGTGAGATCATCTACTCAGAAGAGGGCAAAGGCTCCGCGTTTACCGAAGATGGAACGGTCATGGGTGTGGGAGGAAAAGCCGCTTACAACTCACAACTCAATGACAAAGCGATCTCTGCGGCTATCTCTGACCTCACGTCAAACATCATTGAAAATATGACGGACAAACCGTGGAGAGGCTATATACTCGGCTATGAAGATGGCAATCTCATCACCTCAGGTGGAGCGAGCCAGAATATAAAAGCGGGTGATGTTTTTGACGTTTACAAAAAAGGAAAACAGGTCAAAAATCCACAAACAAATATGATGATAACGCTCCCTGGAAAAAAAGTAGCAACACTTAAAATAGTCGCAACCATGGGTGAAACGCCACAAAGCGAAGTCTCTTTGGCACAACTTCAAGAGGGGAGCATCGATGGGTGTATAAGCTCTAAAGATTTCTCCTCACTCTATATGCAAGCAGGAGCAAAATAATGAAAAAACTTACTATCATACTCACGGCATTTATGCTCTTTTTTGTCGGTTGTGGATCTAAAGAGGGTGTCACAAGCGAAGCGCAAAAATCCTACCTCTACTTTAGCGGCGATGTTCAAGATGTGAGTGTTTCCATAGACAAAGCTGCGGCGTTTGAAGTGGAAGCTGGACAAAATAATCAGTATGCCACCAAACCAGGCAAGCATCTCATAGAGGTCTACCGTGATGGCGCACTCATAATTAAACGCGAGATATATCTTGGCGATGGTGTTGCCAAAGAGATTGAGGTGCGCTAGTGAGAGGGTTTCATTTACTCTTTGGCATTACGTTTATGGCACTTGTGCTTTTTGTGAACGGATGTTCATCTCATAATCAACTCTACAATTATGGCGATTATAGTGAGAGCTACTACGACCTCAAAAAAGCCCCAGGCGAAGAGAGTACGCTAGAGTTTCAAAAGGCTCTAGAAGAGGCGATAGAGAAGTTTGATGAGAGCCGCTCTAACAGAGTCGCCCCTGGAATGTACGCAAATCTTGGGTATCTCTATCTCAAAGCCAACCAAAGAGATAAGGCCATAGAGCTCTTTACTAAAGAGAAGAGCGTCTACCCAGAGGCTGCGTTTTTTATGGATAGAATGATTCAAAAAGTAAGAGCACTGGAGGCAAAAGATGCAAAATAAAAAAATGCTTCAACTAGCACTGCTTGCGTTAGCGGCATTTGTTCTGAGCGGTTGCGGTGCTTCAAGTGTTGCTATTACCAAAGGGAGCGCATTTGCCAAAATGTACGAAGAGCAGCCTCGCTCACTCCTCATACTCCCACCGATGAATGAGAGTACCGCAGCAGAAGCAAAAGATTACTACATGACAACCGTTGAGTCCCCTTTTGCACTTATGGGGTACTACACGTTTCCTGTAGAGATGGTGAGCGATGTGATGAAACAAGAGGGAGTTTATGATACCGAGCTACTCTACTCACTTCCTGCCCAGAAGTTTGCAGAGTATTTTGGAGCCGATGCAGTGCTCTTTACCACCATCAAAAAGTGGGACACCTCTTACATGGTACTCGCTTCAACTCTCACGGTGAGCATAGAAGCCAAGATAGTCTCCACCAAAACATCGCAGCCGCTCTGGACACATACAGGCACGGTCGTCGTTGATCTTGGCGGCGGGAACAACTCAGGAGGAGGTCTGGCAGGTTTGGTTGTAAACGCAGTCGCAACAGCGGTAAATACGGCTGCAGCAGACTATGTCACCTATGCACACCAAGCAAACCAAAGACTGATTTACACCCTTCCAGTAGGTCCATATCATGAGATCTATATGCAAGATCAAGATCAAGTGATTGGACACAAAAAAGCAGAGTAATGAACACCATAGAGATAAACTTAAGTCAGAGAAACAAAGAGGAGCTTGAACACTTCGAGCTCCTGCTCGCAAAAGATAGAGAGACCGTCATCAATGAAGCCCTCGCTTTGTACTTCAAAGCTAAAAAAGAGGAGCTAGAAGCCGCAGATGCTTCACAAACAAACCTGAGCTTTGATGAGTTTTGGGATGATTTGGAGATTTAAATCTCAAGCCTGAAAAATATCGAGAGTATCTAGCTCTAAATTTGTAAAATCTTTGGTGTTTCTTGTAACTAGTATCAGATTGTTATTTTGTGCCGTAGATGCAATAATATTATCAGCGAGTTTAATCTTTTTGATTTTTCTATTGCTAAGCGCATTTTGTGCAATGGTCTCATTGGTGTCTAAAATTTGAAATTTGTTAAGTAAGGCGACAACGTTGTTTTTTTCATCTTCTGAAAAGTCAAATGATAGAACTTCTATAAAAGTTAGCCGTGATATAGATGAGCAAAAAAGATTTCTTTTAAGGAAGTTGGTTGCAATTTCTTCTCCATTGAGGTGGTAGATGATAATATTTGAATCTATTAAGTACTTAGAGCTCTCTCTCACTTCTCATCTCCTCTTGCCACTTTAAAGGATCAATGTTTTTGGACTTCAGTATGCCGCTTGTGTTTTTGAGTACATCGTCACTCAGTGATGACGCACTCTCTTGCTTGGTGTATGAAAATGGCAATACCAAAATTTCAACCTCTTGGTTTAGGTACTCTTTTGGTATTCGCAAATCATAATGCTCTTCTGTAGGACGGATAATTTGTCGCAACATAACGACTCCTTTTTTGAGCTATTGTATCAAAAATCAGAGTAAATTTTTTTAAATAAAATCCTCTCTTAATCTTAAAATATTTTCTTCACAATTTACTCTCATTTATACAACAAAAATTTATATTTGCTTAAGCTTATGCCACCTATAATGACCCATATCACAAAAAAAGGATAAAAATATGAAAAAAGTATTACTCTCTACTCTAGCGGCAATCGCTTTAACTACAACGGCGTTTGCAAATGTAAACTCTCAAACAGGGTGTGGACTTGGTGCGGTTATCATCAAAGATGACTCTTCTGCAGTGATGCTTGCACTTCAAGCGACAACAAACGGTACTTCTGGAAACCAAACTTTCGGTATTACTTCTGGAACTTTAGGGTGTAAAAAAACGAAGTTCGTTATGAATGAGAGAGCAGAGGAGTTTGTCGCTTCAAATATGGACATCCTTGCAAAAGAGATCGCAGTAGGGCATGGTGAGTCACTTGATACGCTTGCTGAGCTTTTAGAGGTAGAAGATAAGGCTACTTTTAGTGCGTCACTTCAAGCAAACTACAACAGCATCTACACTTCACAAAAAGTTGAGATGGCTGAAGTTCTTGACAACATCGCTACTATTTAACTCCTCTTTACCAAACGCCACGGCGTTTGGTATACTCTCACTCTTGTAAAGACCATACACAGGAGTTTCCCATTTTACTCAAAATAGTTTTTTTACTCATCTTTAGCATCTCTTTTGCTGGTGCATCTACCCAGTTTTACATACAAAAAGCAGAAGATCTCAATCTCTCAAAAGAGCGTTACTGGCAGCTGCTGCTACATATGGTGGATAATGAGAGCGAGATAGATGATGAGAATTTTTTTCTCTCTCCTACAGGAAAAACCGATCCAAAAAGTGAACTTGAAGCGACCATAACTGCACTGCTTGGTGAAACGCACTTTGACGATAATGCCACTGCGTGTAGATTTCCAGCGCGTAAGGCTTGGCTTGAAGAGAGGCTTGAGATGAAAGATCTGCCGAGTGTCACATGTAAAAAGTATGATCTTATCGTGGAGCGTCTTGCCCCACAGTCTGTGACACTTGTCTTTCCAGCCGCACACATTAACTCACCCGCTTCTATGTTTGGACATACGTTTTTGCGTATAAACTCTAAGTATAAATCTCCACTCTTAGCCTATGCCATCAACTACTCCGCCCTTGCGAGTGCCAAAACAGAAAATCCAACTGTATTTGCTATTAAAGGGCTCACGGGTGGTTACTATGGAGAGTATTCGCTTCTGCCTTACTATGAAAAGCTCAAAGAGTACAGAGATGCCGAACAGCGCGATGTCTGGGAGTACGATCTTGATTTTGACCAAAACGAGACGATGCGTATGGTGCGTCACATCTGGGAGCTTAACAAAACCAAGTCACACTACTACTTCTTTACTGAAAACTGCTCTTACAATATGCTTTGGCTTATGGAGCTTGCCCGTCCATCGGTGCACTTAAGAGAGCAGTTTTGGTATGAGGTGATCCCGCTTGAGAGCGTGCATGCCGCGCAGGAGGAGAAGATCATCTCTGCAAAATCTTTTCGTCCCTCTAAACGCTCCAAAATGCTCGCTTATGAGAAGCAGATAAAACCAAAAAATATGCTTTTTGTAAAGGAGCTTGCCGAGGGAGATGTAAATGCTACTCTTGAGGATATGAGTCTTGAGCAAAAAAGGCTTGTTTATGAGGCAGCCATCGAGTATCTTGAAGTGTCGTACAGTAAAAACAGTATGCAAAAAGAGGAGTATCTGAGCCGTTTTCATACACTGACGAAGTCCAGAGCCGCACTTGGTATGGGAACCACACTCGATATAAAAACGCCACCAAATCCACTTCTAGGGCACCGCTCTTTACGGACAACTTTTGGTGCTGGTATGCGAGATGAGCAGAGTCGAGGATATCTTGGAATTCGTCCAGCATATCATGACATCAAAGAGAGTAGTATTGGGTTTATGCGCGGTACACAGATAGAGTTTTTAAATCTTTTGCTCTCTTACGGCGAGAGTGTAAATGAGCAGAGTAAAAGTGTGGAACTTGAAAACGCCACACTCCTTTCCATCGCTTCATTTACTCAAAGAAGCGAGTTTTACAGCTCACTCTCATGGAGGGTAAACTTAGGTTGGAACAGAGAGTCTCTAGGAGATGATGTAGGTTTTGGAGCGACTCTTGGAGCTGGATACAGCCTTGGTAGCTCCTTTGGGTATCTCTATGCGATGGTTGATCCTTTTGTGTATGAGGATGCGAGCTTTGATGGTGGAGTGGGGGCGAGTATAGGTGGTGTCGTCGATGCTTTTTCGTGGTGTAACACTCATTTTGAGCTCACACAACGTCACTACGTGAGTGATAAAAAACAGTCTCTCGCTGAAGTAACGCAGGGTTTTTCCATCACAAAAGACGCACAGCTTCAGCTCAAGTATCTCTACAAAGAGAGAGATTTAGAGCGGCTTATTCCTAACGAGCAGAGCTTTTTGGTATTTACCCAGCTCTATTTTTAGTCGCTACTTATCTCTTGAGTTTTCAAACGCAGAGGTGATGTCACCTGTGATGCTGTCAACATTTTCGTTTATCTTTTTGATGGAGCATCCTCCCAAGAAGAGCATTAAAGTCACAAGCAAAAGAGTTGGTAAACGCAGCATAGAGTATCCTTTTTTAGCCTCTATCATAGCGTTTGATCACCAATGGGTGCCAAATGAAGATGATTTTTAGTTATAATCTTTACTCATAATTTTGCCACTCTCTAAGGAATTGCTATGTTCTCATCTGTAAAATCAAAAGTCATCGCCTCAATAGTGGCGCTAAGCCTACTCTGTCTTGTCGCTATTAGCTACTATCTCTCCTCAACACTTCATGATCTCTCCAACTCGTCGACGAAAAAGTCTCTGCAGATGCTTAGTGAGTCCATTTTTCAGACAATGACGGGAAGCATGATGATGGGAGACCCTGCGGTGGTTGCAGACGCATACAACAAAGCCAAAACTATAGAGGGCATAGAGAGTTTAGAGATATCTAAATCACATGCAGTCATTGAGATCTATGCACCCGATGAGAAGTATACGCAAGATCCGCTTGTCGCTGAGGTGCTTAAAAACAAAGAGACTAAGATCTTAGAACGCAAAGAGGGTGGACACCACACTATTCGTATGGTACGCCCTATGGTAGCAGAGGAGCGATGTCTGGCATGTCACCATAATGCAGAGGTGGGCTATGCGCTTGGAGCGATGGATCTTGTCATCTCGCTTGACGCAAACGATGCCGCCATTGCCAAAACAAACGCGGCACTTATTGTCACACTACTTATAGCCTGTATTGTGTTTACTATATTAGCAGCGTTTTTTATGATGCATGAGATATTTAACCCACTGCATGCACTCAAAGAGAAGATAGCCAACTTAGTCAGCGGAGACAAAGATCTTACAAAACGTCTTGAGCACAAAGCTGGAAATGAGTTTGGCGATGCAGCAAATGAAGTAAATAAATTTATAGAGATGATCCAAGGAACCGTAAATGATGTCAAATCTCTTGGTATAAAAAACAGCGACATTGCATTAGAGATAGAAAAAGCTTCGCACATCATACGCAAAGGAACACTCCAAGAGCAAGAGCTTGTTGTAAAAACAAGCAGTATGAGCAGAGATATTCAGGTGGTTTTAGAGCAGACCATAGATGCTGCTTCACAAACGCAAGGGAAGATTGAAGATGCGAACATTCAGCTTGACAGAGCAAGGGATGCGCTCAGTAGTCTTAGTGGAGAGGTTTTTACATTTGTAGAGATAGAAAATGAGCTTTCACTCCAGCTTTCAGGTCTCAAAACAGATGCAGACCAGGTAAAAAGCGTCCTTGGCATCATTAAAGATATTGCAGAACAGACCAATCTCCTCGCCCTCAATGCCGCCATCGAAGCAGCTCGTGCAGGAGAGCATGGGCGTGGATTTGCCGTTGTAGCCGATGAGGTGCGCAAACTCGCTGAGCGTACACAAAAAAGTCTTACCGAGATAGATATCAGCGTGGGAACTATAGTGCAGTCCATCAATGATGTAAGCGATAAGATGACTGAAAATGCCAAAAATATCGAAAACCTTACAACTATTTCACACGAAGTTGAGGAGAAGATAGACACCACCTCAAACGCAATGAACGAGTCTAACTCTTTAGCAAATCGCTCTAAAGAGGATAGTGTGAAGATGTCCAAAGACATCACTACTATTATGGAGTACATTCAAAAAGTAGAAGCACTCTCAAATGCTAACGGTAGTAGCGTTTTGAGTATCGAAAGTGATTTGAAACGTCTTGTTGATGTGGCATCTTCTTTACAGAAAACGATTGATGAGTTTAAGAGTTAGAAGTTATGAAGAGATAAACTCCCCATGTTGATGAGGGAGTTTGCTAGAGTGTTTTCTTAAAAAAACGACTTCAAAAGCTTCGCTTTTTCAACTGTGTCGTTTGCACTTTCTCCTGTAGTTGCTTCGAGCACTTGTGCTTTTTCACCCAAGAGAAGCGAAGTTGCGGCTTTTTGTTTGTCTACTGAGTCTGCCACACCTTGCACATCGCCCGATGCTGCAGCTGTGATGGCTTTATCTTTATCTACTGCGTTTACTACACCTTTGTACTTACCATCTACAAGTGAAGCTGCTGCTTTGTCTTTATCTACGGCATTTACGACCCCTTTGCCATCAGCTTGGAGTGCTGAAGAGATCGCTTGTTCTTGGTTTACTGACTCGACTACACTTTTCATATCAAATGCAAAAGTAGCAGCGCTAAGCAGCAAGAGAGAAGGGAGAAGTTTGTTCATACTGTGATTCCTTGGTGTTTTATGTAAATTTCGGCGAACAGTATAGCAAAAAATTCTCTTAATGTCGCTTGCGTGAGGGGCGAAAATTTGTGTAGTTTTTCTTAAAACAGCTCTGGCAGATGGCATATTTTGAACCAACTGGAAGTGCCACACCACAGAGTTTGCAGCGGTTGGCGAGCTGCGTTTGCTGTAGTGACTCCTCTATGTACTTGTTGATGCGTCCGCGCGACTCTTTGGCTTTTTGTACATCTACAAAGTAGTCGCCAAATCTGTAGCTCAGCCAGAGATAGAGCGAAATCTCCTTGACCATATCTTCAGCTTGGAGCAGCTCTTCACTCGTAGGTGCAAAACTACCATAGAGTCGTGGCGGAACATAGTAGATTGGCTCACATCTCTCAAGGGAGCGTAGATAACTCTCAAAAGCTGCTACTATGTAGGGAGATTTGAGTGTGAGCGGTGCACAGGCGAGGTGGTACTTTGTAGCGATATCGAGATTGTATGCATCGACTATCTTTGCAGCTTCGAGCATATCTTCAAGGCTTGCGGCATAAAAAGGACCATTGAAGACCATGTTGTCCACAAAAAACTTTAAGATGATCTCCAAAGAGCTCTCTTCCAAAATCTTCCCTACAAGTTTTATATGTTCAAGATTTGCCATTACTTTAAAGGGTATGGTAATGGTTTTTGCCTCTTTGGTGAAGTTTCGTGTGATGACTTTGAGTGTCTGCTCATTGAGTGCTCCCACGTATCCCACCTCGTGAAGTCCATAACGCCCCGCTCGGCCCGCTATTTGATGCACTTCAGAGGGGTAAAGTGAACGCTCGCTCACACCGTCAAACTTCTCCGCTTTTGAAAAAAGTATGGTCTTTATGGGGAGGTTCATCCCCATGGCGATGGCATCTGTAGCGATGAGAAGCTGTGTCTCTCCCTCGCGAAAACGCCGTGCCTCTTCGCGGCGCACCTCTGGAGAGAGATTCCCATAGACAACACTGATGCTAAAATCTTTGGCAAACTCCTGCTTTAGTTTGAGCACCTCTCTGCGGCTAAACGCGATGATGGCGCTTCCCGCTTCTACATGTTTGTGGTTTGTAGCGTGCGGGAGGAGTGTGAGCGGGTTTTTACGCTCAAACTCTATGATCTCAAGCTCTTCGCCAAGATACTCTGCAAGTGCGATGATCGCCTCTTTGGCATTTATGGAGCCTGTCATGATGATCTCTTTTGCGGGCGCACCGATGATGGCGTTTGCCCATGCCCAGCCGCGATCGCGGTCGTCTATCATCTGCACTTCATCTATAACGCAGACATCTACGTCGACCTCAAAGTTGAGCATCTCGATGGTGGAGCTTATGTGTGTGGCATTTGCATCGATGATCTGCTCTTCGCCCGTGATGAGCGAACTCTCGATACCCAAAGCCTTTAGCTCTTCGTACCCCTCAAGTGCGAGCAGACGCAAGGGGGCGAGATAGTAGCCAGTATCTGCTTTTTGGAGTTTTTGCATCGCTTGATAGGTCTTGCCGCTGTTGGTTGGTCCTATGTGGAGGGTGAGTTTACGGCGCATATCACGAGCCAGCGGAAAGAGATTTTTGAAGTCGCGAATGGTACGTGCTAAGAGTGCTTCGCGCTGCTTTTTGATGAGCTGTTCGTGGATAGAGTAGATAAAGCGTCGAGAGACTTTTTTACTCATTTTTGCAGTGATGTGTAACGTTTGACCGAGCAGATCTTCTAGAAGTGCATAGACTTTTTGTGCAAGTGTCTCTTGCGTGAAGTGAAGGAGAGTTGCATGCGATGCACACTCCTCTAAGAGAGCTTGAAGTTGGCTCAGAAAGTGAGACTCATGCTCCTCTTTTGCCTCGCTTATGAGTGTGGAGAACTCCAGATCTTCGCCACCCCAGATAGACTCTAAAAGTCCATCAAGATCTATGTGCAGATCGAGTTTGTAGCTGAGCTCTTTAGGGGAGTGTGGCAGTTTCACTTTTGCATTGAGTACGACTAAGAGCTCTTGGGCATGGAGTTCCAAAGCCTCTGCATCGAGTTTTTGCTTGACGATAGAGAAGAGTGTAGCTTGATCGATCAAAGCAAAACGGAGTCGTGATTTTGGTGCTGATGTGCGCAGGGCATCACGAATTTGGCGATGTGAGAGATAGGGGTGTGGCTCTTTAAGTTGTGCAATGAAGAGATTGAGCGCAGCCTGTTTTGCCAAAACAGCATCGCGTTTATCAAGCTCAATCTTCTGGAGCAAAAAATCCATTTCGTGTGACTCAATAAACTCATATGGATAGGGCGGTGTTGAGAGTGTATGGATCTTGTGGAAAGATTCTCCAAAAAGCTTATACTCGATGGAGGCATTGAACTCAAAAGAGTCATCGATGTCAAAGAGACCTTCAAGCTCTTTTTGAAGCGCCTCGCGTTTAGCTTCATAGCGAATATAACGCAGTTTGGACTCCATCTTTTCAAGTGTGATTTTTTTACTTCGAGTCTCTATAAACGCATCGTAAAGAAGCTGTTTCTCCTCCTCAGAAGCATCGAGCTGTGAGAGTAGCAGTTCTATTTTTTCATCGCGTTCATAGCCTGGCAGACTCTCTTTTTGGCGTTTGTAAACTTTTCCTTCGTTGATGAAGAAGTTTAAGATCTCCTCTTTCATGGAGGTCTCTGCTTCACTCCAGATCATACGAATGGTTTTAAGTAGCAGTTTTTTGTTGTGTTCTATGTCGTAGATACCAATGGTGTTAAAAAGATCACTCAGTGTTGTGCTAGAGAGGCGTTCTATGCCGACATCGAAGGGGTCGTCGTCAAAGTAGTGACGGATTTTTTGATTGATTTTGCTATTTTTTTTATTTTTTTTAGACATGCCAAATTGTAACCAATTCCTACTAATCTGTCTGCTTAAAGCTTGAAAAAGCGAAAATATGAGACCATTGCGATCTAAAAAATGAGGGGTTGGTGTGGATAAAAAAGAGTGGACACAAAAAGAGTACCTTGAGCATAAACGCGATCTTGCCAAAAAGGGGATCCAGGTACTGCTCATAGACACTATACTCTCCCCAATAGAAAAAGCAGATACCATCCTCTACAACCCACACCAGCTAAAGTCGTACCCTGAGGGAACTGTCTTTGTCTTTTACTGTGACAGCGGCAAGTCAACTCTGGAACGACTCGCCGAGTATCAGGCGAAGTTTCCTAAAAACCCCTGCGTCTCGCTAAAAGGGGGGAGAGGATACTGGAGAAAAAACATGGAGCTTTTTGATGATAGCAGCGAAGATTGAGGAGTTTATGGAGCATCTTGAAGCACAGCGTTTTTATGAAGCGCATGAGGCTCTCGAAGAGGTGTGGTTTCCACGACGTTTTGAGAAGAGTGATGAGATGAATCTTCTCAAAGGGTTCATAAACGCAAGTGTAAGTTTTGAACTTTTTAAACGCGGTAGAGAGTTGCAGAGCCAAAAAGTGTGGCAAAACTACCTCAAATACCGAACGGTTCTCTATAGAGTTCCCGCAGAAAATAAAAATCTCTACTATCAACTCAGTCGCTATTTAGAAGATATAAATCGTAACAAAAGAGCCATCATAGCCCAAAAATAGGCTATAATTGCGCCGAAATTTGTCGCAGAGCATACCATGAAGCACTCCGATGCTTTAACTCTCTGCATAGAGAAAAACATTAACTCAAAAAAGGAAAAAAGTAAGCATGAAAAAAATTACACTTAGTTTAGCAGTCGCATCCTCTATGCTTCTGGCGCAACCAGAACATTTAGATGAAAACCCTTTTGTGACGCATACTGAAGCGGGTTATATCCAAACAGGCGGAAATACCGATACTCAAACGTTTAACCTTGAGTCAAAAGCGGCTAAAGACTGGGGACACCATGTGGCCAAAACTTCTATAGATATGCAGTATGCGACCAACAGAGGCAAAGAGACACAAAACAGATTTTTAGCCGAGTTTACTTATGACTACGAGTTTACCGACGTGCTGGCGTTTAACTACCTTGCTGGTTACAAAAAAGATAGATTCTCGGGTTTTGCATCACAACTCTATACAGGACCCGGTGCTCGTTACAAACTCATCGTCTCGGATCTTCAAAACCTAACAGTAGATGGAAACTTGCTCTATGCCAGAGATAACTATGAAGCGGCATACACGACTACTTCGGGAGCTTACATTCCTTATCCAGACCCGATTCCCGCAAATGCTATTTTACAAAGAGCGGCGTTTCAAAACGACTACATGGCGTTTCGTGTAAAGGGTGCTTACGACAGACAGCTTCTAGAAAACTTGAAGTTTGACCAAGAGCTCACTTACAGAAGCTCGTTTGAAGAGGTACAAAACTTCTTCGTTTTCTCAAAAACAGCACTCAGCAGCAAGATAAATGATATGTTCTCTGCGGGTATTAGCTACAAGATAGACTACATCAACGAGCCTGCAAACGGGAAAGACACAACTGACACTACATTTACAGCAAATCTCATCTTAGACTACTAATTTTTAAAGCCCTTTGCGGGCTTTTTGCTCCTGCTTAAACCTGCTCACAAACACAAACGCCACAAACGCAAATAACGCAGCACTCAAGAAGAGATAACTCTCAAACCACTCATAAATGTACCCCGATATAAGTGCACCCAAGAGCCCTCCTAGCCCATAGGTGAAGCCTGAAAAGTACTGCTGTGCCAAGGGTCTATTTTCGTAAAGATAAAAAAGGTAGCTAATAGCGGCAGAGTGAAAAAGAGCAAAACTGAGTGCATGAATCGTTTGTGAGAAGAAAAGCAGCAGAGTATTTTGCGCAAATGCAAAGAGTAAAAACCAGCGTAGTGCAGTCGCTAATGTGGTGATTTGTAAGATGAGGAGAAGGTTGTTACGTAAAAATCTTCCTTGAAAATAGAGCATGAGAATCTCTGCTAAAACGCCAAAACTCCAGAGATAGATGGTCATATCTAAGCTGATGCCGTTTTGTGTCACATAGATAGTGAAGAAGTTATAGTAAGCACCAAAGCTCAGCTGCATAAATATAAGACCCAGCCAGAGACGGTAATCTCGCAGCAGATCGATGGGAGAATTTACAAGAGCATTTGAAGGGGTGGGATGTTTGTGTGTTTGTGACTCAATAACAAACGCGCATAACGCTGTGACAAAGGAGAGCGAGATAAACCAAAAGAGCGCTACAGATGAGGAGCTAAGAACCTGCACCAAACCTAACGCCACTAACACAAACCCTATGGAGCCAAAGAGGCGAACTTTTCCATAGCGCTCTTTTGCTAAATGTTCTAGGGCGATTACCTCCATATATGGCAGCAGCAGACTCATCGATGCACCTAGCAAAACATTTGCCCCAAGCACTCCCCAAAATGACTCTAGCAACAAAGAAAAAAGCAGACTGCTTAGAGCCATAAGGAGAAGTGTGAAGCGAAAGCTTCTACGCTCAAGCCTAAACCCATGCATAAACAAAAAAGGGAGTCCAAAACGCACCAATGGAGCCGCAGCGAGGATGATGCCAATCTCGCTAGCACTATAACCAACCTCCAAAAGCACCTTTGGAATGAAAATGATATAGATCCCAACAACAGCGAAATAAAAGAAGTAAAAGAGTGAGAGTAAAATAGGCATGGTGCAATTATAGCAGCTACATCTGCTCATTAACTACCTATTTACTTATAATAAATATAATTTTTCAACTCGATTATGTTTTCCCCCTTTCATAAGCGAGTATAGATCTCCTAACATTTTTATAAACACTCAAGAGTTACCCCCTTTAACTCTCTTGGGTGTTTTCTTACGCTAAAATCATCTCTATGAAAATCATTCTCACCACTTTAAATGCCCGTTATACTCACACTGCTTTTGGTCTGCGTTATCTCTTGGCAAATATGCAAGAGCTACAAAATGAGACCAAAATCATGGAGTTTACTATCAATGATGCTCCACAGAGCGTGGCGGAGAAGCTGCTTGCCTCTGCTCCAAGTATCATCGGAATTGGCGTTTATATCTGGAATGCATTGGAGGTAGCAGAGCTACTCCATCTCCTCAAAAAAATCTCACCCCAGACCAAAGTTGTCCTTGGGGGTCCTGAGGTGAGTTACGCACCTTTGCGCGTAAACTATGAGAGTGCTGATTACATCATCGCTGGCGAAGGTGATGTGGCGTTTTATGAGTTGTGTCGAGATATTTTGTCGCAAACGCCACGAGAGCATCACATCGCCATGACGCTTCCAAAGCTAAAAGCCCTTGAGCTTCCTTACAGATACTACACAGATGAAGATGTCAAAAACCGCTACATCTATGTGGAGATCTCGCGTGGGTGTCCTTTTGAGTGTGAGTTTTGTCTCTCTTCTATGGATGAGAAGGTGCGGGCGTTTTCTATGGAGCGGCTCTTGGAGGAGTTTGAGCTTTTATGGCAGCGAGGGGCAAGAAACTTCAAGTTTGTTGACAGAACGTTCAATCTCAACATGAAAGCCGCTAACGCCATACTCGATTTTTTTCTTGCCAAAGAGCCGCCATATTTTGCGCATTTTGAGGTCATACCCGACCACTTTCCAGAGAGTTTGAGAAAAAAAATAGCCGCGTTTCCCAAGGGAGCGCTGCAGCTAGAGATTGGCATACAGACACTAAACGCAGAGGTCGCCAAGCGAATCTCTCGCATCTTAAACCTAGAAAAGATAGAGGAGAATGTCCGTTTCTTAGAGGAGCAAACGCACTCACACATTCACCTTGACTTGATTGTAGGGCTTCCTGGTGAGACACTTGCAAGCTTCGGGGCGAACCTTGACAAGCTTGTGAGCATGAGTAACTGCGAGATACAAATAGGCATACTTAAAAAACTCTCAGGCACGCACATAGATCGCCATGACGAGCCATTTGGCATGGTCTACAGCGACATTCCCCCTTATGACATACTCAAAAACTCCGAGCTCTCTTTTAATGATATTCAGATGATGAAGCGGTTTGCACGCTTTTGGGACCTGACATATAATAGCGGCAACTTCAAAAAAACGATGCCGCTGCTTTGGGGGGAGAGTTCGGTTTATGAGAGCTTTTTGGCGTTTAGTAACTGGATCTACACGCAGACCGATTCGACATGGAAGATCTCGCTAGAGCGTTTAGGCGAGCTTCTCTTTAACTACCTCACACAAGTAAAAGCCATAAACGCCGCCACTGTCGCAAACGCCATGCTCGAAGATATGCTTAAACTCAAAGGCAGAGCCCTACCGCACTACCTCAAACCCTATGCAAATAGCATCAATGTAAACGCTGAAAGCGGTACATCTGGATTTAACAAAAGGCAAAACGCATGAGACTCTTTATGCGCTTTTGTCTCATCGTGTTCATGTTTGAGGCACTTCTTTTTGGAGAGCTCATAGATGATGGCACTGTGACAAAAGCGCAGCAGAAGTATGGCGAGTTTGCCAAAAACAGATTTCTCGCTATAGATGAGAAACTCCTCAAGGGCTTAGAGGGCGTTGATGAGATAAAAAAGCTAAACGCAGTCAACACATGGGTCAACTTCATCAAGTACAAAAGCGATATGAAGCTCTATGGAGTGAGCGACTACTGGGCGACGCTCTATGAGTTTGTAGGCAAAGATGGAGGTGACTGTGAGGACTACACCATCGCCAAATACTACATCCTAAAAGAGCTCGGTGTGGATCCTCGCAAGATGAAGTTTACCTATGTCATCTATCAAGAGAGAAGCGGCAAAAGGGTCTCACATATGGTGCTCTCTTACCTTAAAGTCCCAAATCCAAAATCGACGGAGGATGTTTTGATACTTGACAATAACAACCGCCTTGTACTTCCAGTATCAAAAAGAGCAGACCTTGTGAAGATGATCAAAATGATCAACGGAGACACAGGTCCAAAATCAAAAAAATGGCAACAACTTGAAGCTAACATGCAAAGGAAAAAACTATGACACTCTTTACACAGATTGGATCGACGGTCTCTTTTATCATCATTACCATGCTTGGAGGTGTGATGTTTATCAACTATCAAACCACGAAAGAGGATATGCTGCAAAACATCTACCAAAGCAGTGTCAACAACATCGGCTCGCTTGCTCAAAGAGTCTCACAAACGCAGGGTGAGGAGGCAGACATTAGCACCATCATAGATGCTGCGTTTGATAGTGGTTACTACAAACGCATAGCATACAAAGCACATGAAGGCAACTTCAGCTATGCTCAAGAGGATAAAGAGAGTTTTGATGGTGTGCCTGAGTGGTTTGTCTCATTTGCAGATCTGCAGACACCGCAGCTGCGAGAGAGTGTCAATGTGGGATGGCAAACCATTGGCGAGGTGATGCTTCAAGGGGATCTGACACTTGTCTATAAGTCGCTCTATGAGACCTTTGTGAAGCTGCTCTATCTCTTTGTGGGAGCGACAGTTGTTTCGCTCATTTTATTGAGTCTACTCCTTGCGTTTTTACTCAGACCTCTTAAAGAGGTGCAGCTTCAAGCCGAGGCGATTTTGCGCGATGAGTTTTTGTTTTTGGACAAAGTCCCTTACACCACAGAGTTTAAAGAGGTAGTTGGGGGCATGAATCTTATGGTGCATAAGGTAGAACAGATCTTTACCAAGGCAAACGAAACGCTCAAACGCAACCAAGAGCTCCTCTATGTAGATCAGATCACTGGACTCTACAATCGCCGCTACTTGCTCCTAAAGCTCCCTGATCTGCTCTCTCTTGAAAACCGTGCGAGCGGAGGAAGTGTATTTTTTATGGCACTCAAGGGAGCAGAGCTGCTCAACCAGCATCTTGGACGCGAAGCGACGGATAGCTTCTTTGCGACACTAGGAGAGATACTCACCGAGATAGCTCGCAGCTTTGAGCAGGGCTTGGCGGTACGTATGAATGGTACGGAGTTTACCCTTGTGCTTCCAGATTGTGAAGCGCAAGAGTCTGTGGTGTTAGCGCAGCGTCTTCACATTGCGTTTGAGGGTGTCTTGGTGAAAAATGCCATAGAGATAGAGGGTATCACCTTTGATATTGGTATCTACAGATACAGACAAAATGCAAATATTAGTGAACTCTTGATTCGTGCGGACAGTGCGCTTGCTCATGCAAAAGCAGATGAGCAGAGTAATCTCTACATCTATGAAGAGAGAGATGAAGCAAACGCCATGGGTAAAGAGCAGTGGAGAGAGGTGATTGAGAGTGCCATTGGCTCTGAGCATATAGCACTTAAGTTTTGGCCTGTAGTGGAGAGTAAAACGCATAAGATCGCACACAGTGTTATGACATTTACCCTAGAGGATGCAGAGCGCCAATACTTCTACGGCGACTTCATCGCACCAGCGATTAATCTTGGTCTTGTGAGCCGTATCTATGGAGTCGCTCTTGAGAGACTCTTTAGAAGTGACTCATTTAGTGCCCAGACAAAGCTCTGTTCGGTGCGCCTCTCGAGCGAGTTTGTCAAAGACCCTTTCGCGTTTGAGCTTCTAGGTGCACTCCTTAAGCGAGATGCCAAAGAGCTTGCGTTTAAGCTTGCATTTGAGATGAGTGACAACCTTGTAGTGCGTCATCCACTTTTAGTAGAGCGTTTCATTGCACTCTTTCGCGTTTATGGGTGTAGCTTTGGTATCAACTCTTTTAGTGGCGAATCAGACGACTTTGCATATCTCAAAAACTTCAACCCTAGCTTCATCAAGGCAGATGTCTCATTTTTACTAGACCAATCCAAAGAGTCCATGAGTGCCCTTGGGGTTGTAGTAGACTCCTTGGGTATCAAACTCATAGCAACCTCAGTTGAGACTAAAGAGCAGTTAGATGCGCTCTTGGCAGTTGGCGTTTTGAGTGTTCAAGGCCCTGTGACTGATATACTTATAGACTAGAGTCCGCGCGAGTTGAGCCCGCGCATGAGCGCATCTTCTATCTCTTTTTTGTAATTGGGATTTTGTTTTTCGAGTTCGTTTGAAAAACGCAGCAGTATCTTTTTTGTGATCTGTTTGTGGCGACCTAGATGGAAGAGAATGTCAGCATAGATGTCAAACTCTGGATGTGTTCTTACTCCAAGTTTGGCATGGATGGTAGGGTGGTACTTTAAGAGGAGTTCGACTACATTTGCAAGCTCTTGCGTTGTGGCGTTTTGTCTATGTGTGATCATTCGGAGGGCTTCAAGTGAAGTGTCCTGTTTTGGTGCTTCGTCTGCGGGCTGTGGTTCTGTGCTCTTTTTTTGTTTCTCTTTGGAGCTCCACAACAAAAAGAGCATCAAAATGCCTAAAATCGAGATGAGCCCAACAATGGACTCAATAAGTAACGTAATATCCATCACTGTTTCTCCCAAGGAATTCTCGCATAGCGATTAAGATCGTAAAGTCCAGCATTTATAGGATCTATTGTATAAAAATATGCGACAAACCAGTCATAAATCTCCCAAAACTTAGGATCTGAACGGCTAATAAAGAAGGAGTGTAACATCTTATACTCTTGCGCAGTTCCCTTCATTGATTTGAGCAGATGTAAAAACGCAGCCAAATCATCCTCTTTTACTATACAAAACGCATTAGGATAAGAGCCAATACTCGCGTCTAAGATGTCCATAGTGTCTTTTGTGGCATCAAGCACCTCTTCGCCGTTGAAGATGGAGTTTACATTGTTATGCCAACGGTTGATGATGAGGTTTTTAACGATGTGCGAGCCATCTTTGAGATCTATGCGTAAGAAGAGATTGTTCGCACCTTTGTCGGTCATCGTGCTGATGAAGCCTCCCCCTTTGAGTGTGAGCGAGCGAGCCGCCTCGTCATAGTCACTGCGTTTCTCAAAACGCTCAGGCATCTTTGGCAGCGCTGCATCTGGTGCGATGTAGTTTATGGTATCAAACGCTATCTTTGTGCTTTTGAGAAAGTGTCCATTGATGAGCTGTGTCAGAAAGCTCTCTTTTGGATGAGCTTTGTCAAGTGTGAGCCGAGTAGGAGTCGAGTCTATGCCTATGTACTTCATTTTGTCAATGGCGTTATCGTTGATGTACCAAGATTTGAGCATGGAGTGGCGCAACTCTTGGGGCATATACTCCAAAAAGTTCACCTCCCCTTCGATGCGTAAAAAGTCCATGTATCGGCGGATGTTTGTCTGGTGTGAGAGGTTTCCAAAGACATCATACCCAGCGACAAGCGTGTAGTAGATGCGCTCAAACTGCGCATAATCAATCACCCAGAGTGTGCGGGGCATCGCTCCAAGAGCTCCTTTGTGTACCGAAGCGCTGTCGAAGTGTCTGTAGATACTCAGGAGTGGTGCATCTTGAGCTCTCTCTCCTCTCCAGATAGAGTCTATATCGAAGCCGCGAGGGTACTTACGGCTGTTTATCTCTTTTTTGGCTCTGTAGTAGCGCTCATACTTTTTTCTATACTCATCGCTAAAGGTCTTGATGAGGCTTTTATCTACATCGAAGATGGGCATAGTGAGGTTGTGCGCTTGGGAGTTTACAAACTCAGGGTAGAGCACACTCACATCAAATGCGGGGTCTTTAAACATCACCCAGAAGTGGTCGTGAATGACATTGAGCGCCATCTGTCCTCGACAGACTGGACCTTGTATGAAGGTGCTTATGATGTAGTGAGAGTTCTCAAGCAAAAAGCGGTAGCGACTCTCAGGGGGAATCTGTCTAAACGCCACAAAAGGGTTTGCTGCGACTTTGACATCATAAGAGACGCGGTGCGGCTCCTCATCCCACACGCTCTCTATAAAGAGTTTGTGGATGCGCTCATAGCGTTCATGGTCGAGCTTAAAAGGCATGTGAGTTTTGTGCACGATTGTCCCATGCACCTTTTGAAATCTATAATAAAACTGCTGCGTTTTAGGGTCATCAAAAGGGCGAAGTGTTGGGATGATTTTTATGGGTTGCTTTGGCGGTGTGCTCGAACGCACAAGCTCGAAAAACTCTGGTGTTTTGCCTTTGTGTGATTCAAAATAGATGTGTGCAAGGTAGAGATGCTCATAGAGATAGCGTGCGGTGATGATGTGTTTGGCATCTTGTGCATTGAGAAATCGTTCCCACTTTTCTATGGCGTTTGCTGCGTTTGGGGAGGGAGTGAGGAGTTTTTCTTGTTCGCTTTTACTCGGTCCATGCGCCCCTTGTGCGAGCCATGCCATAAGTGTTTCGTGTTCACTCTTTGAGAGTGCGGGAAAGCCATAAGGCATAGCATGGTAGGGCTTTGCGTCTAAATACTCCTCGAGCTCCTCTTTATCTTTTGGGCAGCTAAGGGCATCGGTCTCTGGAGAGTAGATGCCTTGTATGGCTGGGTTTTTTTGTTTGTGTTCAAGCAGATGCGCCATGATGGAGTCTTGGTGGGTGGCGTTTGAGTCGCTTGAGCGAGTAGTGGAGTAAAAACCTTTGCTTCGCCACTCTTTCGTAGATGCGGCATCTACGAAGAGACGAGTTGGAGCGATGGCGTTTAAACGCAGGGCGTCATAGACCTCTATCTTGCTGCCACCTCTATCTACCCCCTCATAAGCTTCAAACTTCGCTTGGCATGGAGCGTTGTAACAGGAGTGGCAAGAGACGCAGCGTTTGTCTAAGATGGGTTTGACATCGCGAAGATAGTCAACTTTTGGATGTGCGGTGTTTGCGGCGATGGGCGCGATGCTAGGAGCACTGCAGCCACTTATGAACAGTATAAAACTAAAGAGGGCGATAAGTGATTTCATAGGGTAGATTATAGCAAGATTGTGGCGGCTTGAGATAGGGTGGCGTTTGCTTAATATCGCGACCTCTTTATCGTTTTTTGTATAAAAATGCTTCTGCAACACTTCTGCAACACAAGCGAGTCATAATAGTACAAACTATTTATGGAGGCGAATATGGCTTATGTTGAAACACCGCTGCACCTTTCACTTAGCGGTATCGCCTCACAGCTCAGTGATGAGAAGCTTCTTGTCGCCGATGCAACACCGACAATCTACAACTACTCTGTTACAGGGGAGTTTCTTTCACACTCAAGCATTGGCGGTTTTGAACCACTCTATCGCTACTCTCGTGGTGTCGCCATCTCTGGTGATGGACATTTTGCACTTGTGTGTCATAGTGCTGGCTCTAAGGCACTGCTTGTAGATCTTAGCTCAAAAAAACTCGCACTCAACATCAAGATGCAAAAAGATCCTAAGTTTGCACTCTTTAGCGCGGACAATCTCTACTTTTTAGTCGCCAATAGC
>CAZJRG010000003.1:26022-37096 GCA_964548435.1 uncultured Sulfurimonas sp.
TCAGGACAGACGCTGCGTTATCAGTTTCACAACAGTAGTTTCTTGCAAGCAGACCCCTCTTATGAGTGGGGAAGTGTACTCACACACTCTGCTAACAAACGCATCGCGTTAGTAGGAACGCGCAGCTCGCAGCTCTTCATCTACACTGCCAACAGAGGCACAATTCTTGGAAGCGTGAGTTTTGAGTTTTGGGGCGTAAGTACACTCAGTGCCACAACACAAAAGCTCTTTGTAGGATTTAGCGATGGCAATGCTCTCTTACTCGATGTAAGCCAAGATGTGGTAAAAGCTAAAGAGCTCTTAGAGACAAAAGACATAGAGCGTCTCTCGCTGCTTGTGGGTGACTCTCCTTTGATCTTTTTAGATAGCACTTTTTGCGATATGCTCCAAGAGAGTTATGAGACTGTTTTAGAGTACAAGGCGCTAGGTGCGCAGGAGAACAAGGGCTATGATGCACTTATCTCCTATATGCTTAGTGATGAGCGGTGTCAAAAAGAGCTGCTTCGTCAGCTCTACAGCTCTATGGAGATGGTCTCTTTTACACAAGAGTTGGAGTCTGGTAACACCAAAGATGCATGTGAGCTCGCTTACGAAGCACCACTGCTACGACAGCTCAAAGAGTATGGTGCTATGCGAAGCGAGTGTTACAAAGAGGTTGCCAAAGAGCTCAAGATGCTTGAACAAAACCCTTATGAGTTTAGCGAATACTTGGCACGTCAAGAGAAGAGCTGTTTGGCATGCAAGCATGGTGTGGTTCGTTTTAGTGGTGATCTTGTAGAGGCTTACAAGAAGCTGCGCGGCGCAGCTGAAGCGATGAGCTTTGCGACACTCTTTGAGATTGTATCGCTCTACCCGCTCTTTCGACAGACAAAGATTTTTGCCCGTATGATGCACTATGGGGAATCGCTCATAGATAAAACACTCATTATGCTCTATGCGGGTAAAACCGATGAGGCACTCAAGTATGCCACCAAGCTAGCTCTCATCAAACCCTTTGCCAAAACAGGTGATGACTTCAAGAAGCAAATAGCAGTGCAGGTAAATTTTCAAAAAGCATGCGAGCGAGAAAATATAGAGCAGGTGTGTGCCCTTGTAAAAGAGCATCCCCAACTTCGTATCACCGAGCTCTTTAAAGCACAGGTAGCACGCTACAACGATCACATAAAACCAGCCTACGCCATTGCGTTTAGTGGTGATGTGCAAGGGCTTATCAAGTATTTGGGAAAATACTACACGGTAGAGTATTTTAAGTCAAAAAATCAAGAGCTCAAACGCCTCGCTCTTCTCTATGAGATAAAAAACTACGCACCTCTTGGTGAAGAGGAGGAGCTGCTTATAGAGTATCATAGATGTTTTGGTTGGGATGAACACTATGAAAATGTGTGCAAATTTTTCAATCTTGAGCCTCGAGCGGATCTTAAAGATATGCCAGAGAGTGGAGATTGTCTTGAGCAAATGAGCTTTTTGCGAGGAGCACGCGTCAAACGCAAAGATCACTTTAAAACAGTAGGAGAGAAACAATGAAAAGAGAAGAACTCATAGAGGAGTACAAAAGAGAGCTACAACTCTTAGCACAAGATATGAGCATCTTACTTGTCGAAGATGATGGCGTTTTGCGCCAGCAGATGAAGAAGGTGCTTGCACACTTCTTCTCTCGCGTTGATTGTGCGGGCAATGGCATAGAGGCACTCGCAGCTACCGAGCGACGTAAGTATGAGATCATCATCACCGACCTTACCATGCCCTATATGAACGGCATCACTCTTACAAAAGAGCTTAAAGATCGCGATAGAAAGCAGAGCATATTTGTCGTCTCTGCACACAATGAGAGTGAAAAACTCATAGAGCTCATCAACCTTGGCGTAGATGGTTTTCTTCTCAAACCACTCAATACCGCACATCTCCTAGAACTCCTAAAAAAGCACTGCGAAGCCCTTTATAATGAGCAGATGAAGCTGCGTTACAGCAGACTTTTAGATGCTGCCTATGTTGAGCTTCAAGAGCGCTCGTGTGCCCTTGAAGAGACACTCAAAGCACTCGCACAAGCAAAAGGCATGAAAGATTTGACACAAGAGCAGCAGATGAGTGCGCAGGAGTTTTTGGAGCTGCATAAAGAAGATAGTGACTCACTCAGTGAAGAGCTTTTAGGGCTTGAGGAGTCTTTTCATCTTCTGCTCTTGCACTACACGCAGCAAAAAGCACCGCAAAATATCGATGAGGTGAGTCGCATTTTATCTGCTTATAGTGAGATATTTGAGAGGCTGGAGTTTTTTCATCTTCTTGCCGAGCAGCTCTCATTTGTTGTGGAGATGCTGCGAGACATTGATGATAAAGAGATGCTCTTTAAAGAGATGTTGGTCTATTTTACAGAGATTCTTGAGCATCTTGAGTCCTTTCGAAGAGAGATATTTCAGTACAAAACGAGCAAAAATATCTTCTCCATGGTCTCTTTAATGTTCCGACAGATCTCTACAATGCGCTTTACTCTTCACTTTATTGCTTCAAAAAGCGCCACGCAAACGCAACAGTATGATTTTATAATTTCATAGATAGTTATCTCTACAAAAGGTGAAAGAATGAAGCAGAGACTCCATGCACTCCAAGATGCAGCTCTTGGCATCTCTTTGCTTTATGTAGAGGATGATGATGAGATACGTCGCCATTATGGGCACTTTTTAGAAAACTTTTTTAGCGATATCACCTATGCAAAAGATGGACAAGAGGGTCTTGCGTTTACACAAGAGCGAGAGTTCGATCTCATTATTACAGATATTGTGATGCCGCGTATGAGCGGTTTAGAGATGATAGCGGCGATAAAAAAAGCAAATCCCGCCCAAGTAGTTCTCTTTGTCTCCGCATATAGTGACACTACCATGCTTGAGTCGGCTATTGGCGTAGGTGTGGATGGGTATCTCTTTAAGCCACTCGATAAGATCAAAAGCCTTGAAGTGCTCACAAAGACTGTAGCACACATCACACTTATGCGACAAAACAATGCCTACAAACGCGATCTTGAGTCTTTGGTGGCTCAAAAAACGCAGGAGCTTTTGCAGACATTTTCACGCGATAAGGTAAGCGGACTCTACTCACTGAGTAAACTCCAGCAAGATCTCTTGCTTGAAGAGAAACAGAGCATCGCCATCTGTAAGCTTCAAGGCTTTAAAGCCATCAACGACATCTACGGCTACGAGGCAGGAAACAAACTTCTAGTAGCTACAGCTAACATTCTTAATGCTACACTCCAGAGACACTTTAGCCATGAGCGTTGCGCTATCTACAGAACGAGCGGCACACACTTTGTCATACTCGCTAAAGAATCAAGCAAACAGCTCTTTGAGGTGATGGTAGAGGCAGCTCAAGAGTTTGAAGCGCAGGAGATTCTCATAGAGAATGATCGTCTCTTTGTAGAGATGTATGCCGCAGTTGTAGATGATCGGTGTGAGACTTCACTCTCAAATGCAGATAGAGCTTTAAGAGAGGCTGAGGATCAAAAAAGTGTCATTCTTTATAGTCGAGACTCTCTTCAAGAGGAGCAGCGAAAAGAACGCATCAAGTGTAAAGAGCGACTCTCTCAGGCGATCAAAACAGGCGCCATACTTCCTTACTACCAAAGCATCATCTCAAACGAGACAAATGAAGTGATAAAGTTTGAAGCACTCGCGCGCATGGTGCTTCCTGATGGAGAGGTGATACCGCCGATGCGTTTTTTACCTGTTGCAAAAGAGAGCAAACTCTATCACAACATCACGCATGCGATGATAGAACAGGTGTTTCGAGATTTTCGAGATCTCCCTTACGCTGTGAGTATAAATCTCTCGATGATAGATATTCAAAACAAAAAAACGCAGGAGTTTATCTTTGAGTCACTCCATAACTTTCCCGATCCTAGTCGTATCGTTTTTGAGATTTTAGAGAGTGAGGAGATGCACTCTTACAGAGAGCTTCAAGAGTTTATCTCTGCACTCCAAAAAGTGGGAGCAAAAGTCGCCATAGATGACTTTGGTTCAGGCTACTCAAACTTTAGCTACCTCTCAAAGCTCAATGTGGACTATGTGAAGATAGATGGATCACTCATAAAAGAGCTGCCTACAAGTTTTGCTTCAAAAGCGATCGTGCAGATGCTCTCAAATTTTGCATCACAGATGGGGATTAAGACCATTGCGGAGTTTGTAAGCACTCAGGAGATAGACAGCATGGTGAAGCTACTCCATCTCGATGAGTCCCAAGGCTATCTCTATAGCCAGCCACTCCCACTCCAAGAGGCACTTTCGCACCTCAAGCATTAGCGTTTGGGGATTTTTATCTCAAAACAGGCACCCTCTTGAGTGTTTGTGCATGTGAGACTCCCCCTTAGATGCTCTTCGATAATCATTTTTGACATATAAAGACCAAGTCCTGTACCGTTTTGAGCCGCTTTGGTTGTGAAGTATGGCTCAAAGATTCGCTTTAAGATCTCTTGAGGTATGCCTCCTGCGTTGTCGCATATACGGATAAATACATGCTCTTTGTCTTCAAAAGTCTCTAGGTGCAAAGAGGGCTCTTGTGTGCCACGCTCCAAGAATGCATCGTGCGCATTTTTAAGCAGATTGAGAATCACCTGAATGAGTTCGCTTTTAAAGAGCCCAATGGCTGATACATCTTTGTACTCTTTGTGGAGTTTGACATTTTGAGAGGTGAGTATCTTCTCGATGATTCCTAAGGCTCCCTCTATACACTCTTGGGCTTTGAGGTGCTCTTTTGCTTTGTTTGGCAAGAAGAAGTTTCTAAAGTCATCTATGGTCTGTGAGAGGTAGTGTACTTGTGTGGTGATGAGTTCAAGTGACTCTTGAAGCTCCTTCTCATCGAGAGCATCCAGTGCTAAAGAGATGAGAATGTTGTCAGCACTCAGACCTATGGAGGTGAGGGGTTGACGCCACTGATGGGCGATCATGTTTATCATCTCACCCATAGCCGCATGGCGTGTGTGTTGTAGGAGCATCTCCTCTTTTTGGCGGCGCAGGGCTATCTCATGGGTGAGTTTCTGCTCAAGTTCTAGATTTGTATGTTTGAGTTTGCTCTCTTTGGAGATGCTTACTTCTAGCTCACTTGAGAGCTGTGCTGAGAGACCAAGGAGCTCCTCTTCAAGGATTTTTCGCTGCGTTATATCGGTGTGAAATCCAGTCATCCTCACCGCTTTTCCCTCATTGTCAAAACGAGCTTTTCCCCGATCTAAAATCCACTTGTAGCTTCCATCTTTACACTGGAGTCTGTGTTCGTTGATGTAGTAAGGAGTCTTGCCTTCAAGATGTGCATGGACATCATGCATTGCCTTGTCGAGATCATCAGGATGGACTCTCTTTGACCACTCTTCAAGATGGTTTTGTATCTCGGTTGGCGCAAAACCTAGCATTGTTTTCCAGCGCTCAGAGAAGTGCACCTCATCATTTACAATGTCCCAATCCCAAAGTCCATCTTCTATGGCATCAATGGCGAGCTCTTTTTCAATGGCGTTTGTGTCCATTTTGGCATTCCACTGCTTGAGTGATGAGCTGATAAGTAAGTAGAGTTCATCTTCTCGAAATGGTTTGTGAAGGTAGTAGATGTTTTCACTCAGCTCAAGTGCGAGCTCTTTGGCTGAGTGATCGGCATAAGCGCTTAAGATGATGATGATGGTCTCACGGTCGATGGCACGTGTCTCTTTGGCTATCTCAAAACCGTGTTTGCCAGGTAGACGCATATCGAGCAGTACCAGAGGCAGACGCTCTCCTAAAGCGTAGAGTGCTTTGAGCCGCTCCAGGTACGCCTCTCCTGTTGTGAAGGTCTCAAGCAAAAACTCCTCACCCTCTTCATCGCTATCTAAACGCGAAAAAAACTCAAGTCCCTCTTGCTTGTTTACACCTAAGAGATTTTTGTAGGAGTTGAGTATCTCTATCTCATCATCTACGGCAAATATAGTTCTGTTCATTGTTGGTTCTCCCCTATGAAAATGGTAATGGTAGCGCCTCTGTTTTTCCCCTCGCTCACAAGGGTGATGCTACTGTTGTGTGTACGTAAAAAGTTGTTAAAGGCATGCAGACCGAGTCCATGCCCCTCTTTTTTGGTGGTAAAACCTGAGCTAAACATCTTCTGGGTGTGGTGTGGCTCTACACCGATGCCGTTGTCTTCTATCTCTATGTTGACGCCTGAGGCTACTCTACTTACCGCTATATGAATCTGTCCGTGGTGACGCTGCAGACTTGACTCTATGGACTCTATGGCGTTTTTGAAGATGTTGCTCAGACCGCTATGGAGTTGAAACTTCACCATCTCAATCTCTAAAGGTCCATCACCCTCTAAGTGCACGTCAATCCCTTTGGTGATGCAGCTAAGATGATAATCCTCAACAAGCGAAGAGAGCAGCTCCATAAGATCAAAACGCTGTGCATAGTTTTGTAGGGCTGCGGAGCTGTCATTGAAATCCTCTTGTTGATGACGGATGGAGTCTATGACATGGCGTGTTGTCTCCTCTATGGCGTTACTGATGCTTTGCATCTCGTTTACTATGTTTTCGCTCAGTGCCTTGTCAAACTCATCTATATATAAGCGTAGCTCCTCTTTGTCTGTTTGCGAAGCGGAGCTTGCACTGAGGAGCTTGTGTAGTTTTTGAAACCCGAGTGAACTCTTTTGGAGCGCTTGCATGACATTTCTCATAAGACGTACTTTTGAGTTGAGGACTGTGATGGCGTTTCCGATGTTGTGTAGATAACTGCTTGCACTCTCAAAGAGACCAGCTCTATAAGCGATCTCTGCATCTTTTTCGTGCATCTTTTCACGCAGTTGCGCTTCGATGGTGCTCTTGGTTCTCTCGTCTAGTTCTATGGAGAGTGTGTTGAAGTTGTGTGTGAGCTGATCGACTTCTGTGATGCCTGATGGCTCAAGCGGTTTGTGTGCCGCGTTTGTTCCAAGATCTTTTGAGAGCATGGAGAGCTCCTCTATAGGCGTGACGATTTTTCGAGCAAGTTTTTGCGACTTTTTGGAGAGATAAAAGAAGAAGAGCAGGTAGAAGAGTCCCATAAGCACAATGACTAAGTAACCGATGAAGTCTATCTGTTTTTTTAGCTCCTGCATCGGTGCAAAGAGAGTCGATTTGTCTAGAAGTATCATCAGTCTCCAACCCGTCTCGCTTACGGTGCTTTGAGCGATTATGTAGGATTTCTCATCTATCTCAAGCTCTATAAATGGCTTGGAGATACCCTCTGCTTTATCCATAAAGAGTCCGCTGATGTGTGTGAGCTTGAACTCTTCGGGCTTCTCTATGGTCTTGTCGACGTTTTTGTCGTAGGCATGCTCTTTGAGCTCTTTGATCTTAAGAAGCGACTCTATCTTCTGCGGCATCGCCAAGATGACACTCTCTTTGTCGAGCAAAAATGCACTCGCGCCCCATGGCAGCTCTATCTCCAGTGTGTTTTTCACAAAGGAGTCGATGGTGACATCAAGACCGCTTACACCCTCCAAAAATGCTCCGTTATAGATGGGTGTGATGTTGGAGATCATCCACCCTTGTCCAGCGGGATCGAGATATGCCCCCGTCCAAACACTCTTTTTTTCTGGATTGTGCGCCGCGTCGGCGAGATAGTAAAAGTTGTAGACAGTGACATCTAGAAGTGCGCCATACTGCATAAAGACGTCTTTCATAAAAGGGTAGAGTCGGTTCATGGTGTCGTAAGTGTTGAGATAGGCTTGGGTGATGAGGGGGTGTGTATCTACGATGTTTTTCATCAGAGGATCAAGCATCTCGCTGCATCTGCTCTGTCTTCTCTTCTTCTCATCAAGTTTTGCTAGAGAGCTGTAGTAGAGTGAGCTACCGCCATTATCTTGCGTTTTGAAAAAAGCCCCGCTTGGATGACGCTCAAATATCGGCTCCGCGTTTGGCAAATAACATGCATCTGAAGCAAAAAAGTGTTCATGATCTTTGCGCATAAGCTCTGAGAGTCTCGATATCTCTTGGAGCTGCTGGTTGATGTTTTGCGACTCGCGTTTGGTGATCTCCATGAGGTTTTGCGTCGCTTCATCTTGAAGCAGCTCTTGAGACTTTTGGGTGATAAAGTAACTCACACCAAAGTAGAGCAAAAGCAAGACTAACTCTATGGCAAAGATTGGCAAAAGTGCACTTGAGAGGTAGTTTTTGTAGATAATACGGTTGAGTGAATCTGTCCCTTGCATCGCCTTGAACCCTCTTTTTTGAACAATTATAACACTCAAAATGTTGCAATAGCGTTGCGATTTAAAAGTTATGGTGGATATAATAGTGCGATGAAAGAGCTTATCACACAGATTAAAAGTGCCGCACAAAACTCCTCTTTGCTTCTTGTTGAGGATGATGAGGGTTTACTCCAGTCACTCAAAAAGCTTTTAGAACACTTTTTTGCCACTATCTACACAGCTACAAATGTAACAGATGCTTATGAGTGCTACAAACGCAGTTACGAGAGTGAGCAGATAGTGGTGATTACCGATATTAACCTTGGTAAAGAGAGCGGTGTCGATTTGAGCCGCTCCATCAAAGCACTCAGAAGCAATCAGCGTATTATTGCCATATCTGCGCTGCAAGAGAGCTCCATATTTATTAGTGCCATTGAGTGTGGGATTGAGCGTTTTTTACTTAAGCCTATTAAAAAAGAGAAGCTCTTTGAGACGCTTTTGGCTCTTTTGCAGATGATGGAGTATGACCGTAAGCTCCAAGAGAGCCAAAGAGCCCTTGAGGCTTCTAAGGCGTATGCGTTTGGGCTTTTAGAGGAGCAAGACCGTTTTATTAAAAACGCGATCCATGAGATTCATACACCTTTGGCTGTCATCATCACCAACATCGATCTCTTGCGAATGCAAGGCATTGAGAGCCCTTCGCTTCAAGCCATCGAAGCTGGGAGCCGTACCATTCAAAACAGTTATGAAGATATGACGTATCTTATGAAACGCGATAGAGCCATCGCGAAAAAAGAGCCCATCAATCTTGTGGCTTTTGTGCAAGAGCGATGCGACTACTTTGAAACTATTGCCGCGGCGCACGACATTGTGTTTGATCTAGATGAGGCAGGGCAAACATATCTGCTCTTTAGTCCCACAAAGCTTGCCCGAATTGTCGATAACACACTCACAAACGCCATCAAATATGCAGCCAAACCAAGCAAGATAAGACTCTTTGTGATGCAAACGCCAGAGGGCATAAAGTTTAGCGTGCAAAATTTTGGTACGGTGATAGAGGACACACAGAAGGTCTTTGAACGCTTTTACCGTGAGTCAACTACTATGCAGGGGTATGGTTTGGGTCTGCACATCGTCTGGCAGATATGTCAAGAGGAGGGTGTGCGTATCGAAGTGGACTCAAACGCAAAAGATGGAACGACTTTTTCTTACTATTTTGAGAACATACAAGAGGAGCATAAAGAATGAAGGTTTTACTCTTAGAAGATGAGTATCTGCTCTCTCGCTCCATTGCGACATATCTGCTTGCTAAAAACTACTTTGTCGATGCCTTTGATAATGGAGAAGATGCCTATAACGCCATCCAAAACGAGGAGTACGATTTTTACATTTTAGATATAAACACACCTGTTTTTGGTGGTTTAGAACTTTTGGGCATGCTCCAAGGGCACAATGAAGATGCACCTAAAATCATCATCTCCGCATATCACGACATCGATTATATTAGCAAGGCGTTTGATCTTGGATGCAGCGACTATCTCAAAAAACCCTTCAATCTCAAAGAGCTTCAGATTCGCATCGAGCGATTGATGCCAAAAGAGCAGAGTACAGAACAAAATACTCTACTCCTTCTTAGCGAGCACTACGCTTTTGACAAAACGACACAGATGCTTATGTATGATGGCGAACTTGTTAAGCTCTCTAAACGCGAGTATGCTTTGGTAGTCCACTTCGTAAACAACCTTGGAAAACTTCTCTCAGATGAAAATCTACGCAGTGCGATCTGGGAAGATGAGCCAGTTGAACTCTCCACAGTACGCTCTTTGGTGAACCGTCTACGTGCTAAACTCCAAGAGGATCTCATAGAGAATGTTCGAGGGTTTGGATACATCATGAACAAACGCAACATAAACGCAACATAAAGATGTAAAAATACTTGTCTAAAATTTTACAGACAAGGCACATTTATGTCTCTTTTTACTTCACTTCGCACCATCAAAGGTAAGTATATTTTCAACCTCATTATGGCTATTATTGCCATTTTTGTGAGTGTTGTGGTGGCTTACTTTATCGCCATGAGTTCCATTAAAAACATCATGAAAAATGACATCAACACCATCGCAGACTCTTTAGAGCAGATGGTGCACCACATTGCCAAACTAGACCCAGAGGCGTATTTGCATGAAGATTTTAAGAGTGCAATTCATGCCATCAAAATAGGTAAAAGCGGGTATGTCTACATGATAAACGCAGAGGGTATGCTCATAGTGCATCCAAAAAAAGAGGGTACATCTCTTGCTGGAAAAAACTATGCCGATCACATCAGAAGCGATAAAGAGGGTGGCGTTTTTGAGTATAGCTCTGCTACAACGGGACAGGAGAAGATAGCGGGGTACCGCTACATCAAAGAGTGGGATATGTGGGTCATTCCAGGGGTGAACAAAGCCGACTACTATGACGAACTCCAAGAGCAGTTTTATCTCTGGTTTGCTATTCTTGGTTCACTTTTGGTGCTTATGCTTGTCACCATCAACTACACAGCAGGCATCTCAATGCTTCGCCCAATAGACGCACTCAGTGAGGTCTCGCACGATTTGGCTGAAGGAGAGGGAGACCTCACAAAACGCTTACCTATTAAAAATCGTGACGATGAGATTGGTGTGGCGAGTGAGTTCTTAAACCGTTTCATAGGAAAAATCGAGAAGACTATTCGTGGCACAAAGCACATCACAAAAGAGACAGTCGCACTCACAAACACACTTCAAGAGGCTGCACACATACTTGCTTCACAGTCAAAAACTTCAGACTCCCTAGCAGTACAGACCAACACAAACGCAGCACAAATTGCCACATCTTTGGATGAGACTATCCGTCTTGCAGTAGCCTCTTTAACCACTTCTCGTCAAACGCAAGA
>CAZJRG010000004.1:0-34479 GCA_964548435.1 uncultured Sulfurimonas sp.
TATCTCGCCAAACTCATTTACTATGAGTGCGATTTTCTTCTCGCCAAAGTAATTTCTAATGGTGTTTGTAAGCAAAGAGCTTTTGCCTACACCTAAAAAGCCTGTTATTATGTATGACTGAATCATAAAGACCCCTTTTTGTGATGTGTGAAGAAATAAGCTTTTAGAGAAGGTTTGTTAATGTAAATTGTTTACATCTAAAAAATAGTGCTATTTTTTACTAAACCCTTAAAACAAAGATATTTTCATTTCGGAAGTGTATCACAAATGCAAATCATTTGCATTTAATATTTAAATTGATATACTTCATTTCAGATAATATTTATATTTGGAGCAATGTATATGGGAATATTAGAGAGGGTTATTGGTCGCTTTGGTAGAAAAAATGAGTTGCATTCATCTAGAAGTATAGAGCTTTTTACTAAATACGGTCTCTGCAGAGCTAAGATGTACCTATATAAAATCGAAGCATCAAAGCGAGATTTTTCTCTCACATCGGATAGATTTGTCACAAAAGAGATCATTGAGTCATATAGCGATTATGCAGCTTTGATGTGTATTATCAAGAAGCTGGGTATAACAAAGCTTCATTTGGTCTCAAGCAACCCCGGTGTTGCACTACAGATACAGCGTTTAGGCTTGGAGCTTGAGGCTTGGTCGAGTGTTATCTCTTTTGATTATGGAGATGCGCCTTTGAGTAGGTTATAATTGCAGTATGAATGAAGAAACAATAAAAGAAAAACTCAAAGCAAAAGGGATAAAAAATACTCGCGCAAAGAGTGTTTTACTCGAAATTTTAAAACAAAACGAAAAACCTATGGATGCTAATGCTCTTTATAAAGAGTCGCAGAAGATGACACCGCTCAATCTTGTCACTGTCTACAGAACTTTAGAACAGTTTCATGAAAAGGGGCTTGTGCAGGAATTTGTAGGCAAAGAGAGTATAAAGCAGTATGAGTATATAGATCAAAATGCAAAAGCACATCCACATTTCTCGTGTGACAAATGCAAAACACTCTACTGTTTGGATGCACTTGGATTTGAGGATGCACTCTACTTCTCAAATATGGCAGCACGCCATAAAGTCCTTGCCATAAACATTACCCTCAGCGGTATTTGCGAGGCATGTCTCTCATAAATTCAGCAAAATATTGCTACCCTAACAACTATAAAATTTCAAAGGAATTTTGATGCAAGAAGAGCAAAACGCGGCATTTGAAAATGCAGTAAAGATGATGATGGAACATGTTGGAGAAGACCCAACTAGGGAGGGTCTCTTAGATACTCCCGCACGTGTTCGCAAGGCATACGAGTTTATCTACGGAGGTTACAAAGAAGACCCACGCGAGATACTCTCAAAGGCACTCTTTAGTAGTTCAAATGATGAGATGGTACTCATTAAAGATATAGAGTTTTACTCCACGTGTGAGCACCATCTCCTCCCTATCATCGGGCGTGTGCATGTGGCTTATATTCCCGATGGCAAAGTGGTGGGACTCTCAAAAATCCCGCGTGTGGTAAATGTTTTTGCTAGACGCATGCAGATTCAAGAGCAGCTTACCGAGCAGATAGCTGACGCGATTATGGACACTATCGCTCCAAAAGGTGTCGCTGTGGTCATTCAGGCACGCCACATGTGTATGGAGATGCGCGGTGTTGAGAAGATAAACTCGACCACTACCTCTTCGGCTCTTCGCGGTCTCTTTAAAAAAGATGAAAAAACACGAGCGGAATTTTTCTCACTCATAAACTCTCCAGCAGGTTCAAGATACTAGAAGATGGCATTAGCATCACTCAAGGAGCGTCTCAAAGGTCAGAACTACTCCATACTCTTTGGTGAGGTGGTAAAGATAAACGCAACGGTTATCACTGCTAGAGGGCTGAGTGTGAGCATTGGCGATATGGTTCGTATTGCATCAAACCAGAGTGAGCTAGAGAGTGCGGGAATGGTAACGGAGATAGATGAGAAGCTCTTTTACATCACACCCTTTAGTTTTGTAGAGGGTTTTCGTGCTGGAGATAGGGTTTTTTTGGACTCTACAGGGTTAAATATTCCCCTTGGCGATGCACTTTTAGGACGTGTGGTTGATCCATTTATGCGTCCAATCGATGGTAAAGGAGCTATAACGCAGACACGCTATATGCCCATCATCAAAGCTCCTATTGAGGCAATGAAACGCGGTATGATCGATGAGGTTTTTAGCGTTGGTGTAAAAAGCATCGATGCACTGCTCACCTGTGGTAAAGGTCAAAAGCTCGGTATTTTCGCTGGAAGTGGCGTTGGAAAATCAACGCTCATGGGTATGATAGTGAGAGGATCGGTAGCTCCCATAAAAGTTGTAGCACTCATAGGAGAGCGCGGGCGCGAAGTACCTGAGTTTATAGAGAAGAACTTAAAAGGCGATCTTACAAATACAGTCATTGTCGTAGCCACCTCTGATGAGAGTCCGCTTATGAGAAAGTATGGTGCGTTTGCCGCGATGAGCGTGGCGGAGTATTTTAAAGAGAAGGGTGAAGATGTTCTTTTTATGATGGACTCTGTGACGCGTTTTGCTATGGCGCAGCGTGAGATTGGACTCGCTCTGGGTGAGCCACCCACCTCAAAAGGTTACCCGCCCTCCTCGCTTACTCTTTTGCCACAGCTTATGGAGCGTGCAGGAAAAGAGGAAGGCAAAGGCTCCATCACTGCATTTTTTACGGTGCTTATCGAGGGGGATGATATGAGTGACCCCATCGCTGACCAGTCGCGTTCCATTTTAGATGGGCATATAGTGCTCTCTCGGGAGATGACAGACTTTGGTATCTATCCTCCCGTGCATATTCTTAACTCCGCTTCGCGTGTGATGAACGAGATTACCTCCAAAGAGCATAAAGCCGCAGTTTTAAAATTTCGTCGTCTCTACACACTACTTAAAGAGAATGAGACACTTATTCGCATCGGAGCCTATGTCAAAGGAAGCGATAAAGAGCTTGATGAGGCGATAGAGAAAAAGGCTGCCATGGAGAGACTCATTATGCAAGATGCGGATGAAACGCAGGCTTTTGAGAGCAGTGTAGAGGCTATTGTAAATTTGATGGGGTGATAATAAGAGGCGATTGTATCCAGTCGTTTCTTCCTATTTTACGCTCACTCTCAAGGGTGATGGCAAGCTTCTCGCCACTGAGATGCTCATAGATGGAGATAAGGGTTCTGATCTCGCTATCGCATCCGAAAATATCTATGTAAGAGTAGAGAATATTTTGGGCACTTACAAAGCTGCGTTTGGCAAGAAGCATCTTGATCTTTGTGTGGAAGCTTACGCGTAAAAGATCCCCTATTTTAGCTAAACGTGTAGGGAGTTCTATGAGTGCACCCAGACGCATTTTTATGCTTTTTATATCCCCTTTGAGTGCATACTCCTCGCACTCTTGCATCAGTTTTGCCCACTCATTTTCGAGCTTCTGTGCGAGTGCTACATCTTGAAGACGTTGGTAGTTGTCTATGAGCTCATAGGATGCGATGAACTCCCCCTTCTCATAGAGCTCCTTGAGCATTGCTGCTAGTTTTGCAAAGATTTGCAGCTCTTTGAGCTGTTTTTGATCTGCTGTTGGTGTTTTTATCTTTTCTATCTTTTGGAGAGCCTCTTGTGTGTTGCCACTTTTTATGAGCTTCTCAACGGTGAGGAGCTCCTCTTCTTGAGCCTTTTTGAGTGCGACATAGCTTGGTATCTGTGCAAAGAGCTCATGTAAGTGGAGAAGCTTTTGAATCTTTTCATGGTCTTGTGCCGCGATGGCACGTAAAAACTCTATAAACTCTCTGTTTTGTTTGAGCAAAAGGGTGATGATAGGTTTTTTAGAGGGGAGTGTTATGTAGGGAGAGAGAAACTCCTCTGCGAGATCTTTTCTTCCCAAAAGAATCTGCTTTTGGGCAAATCCAAATGCCTCCGTGAAGTGCTCTTCCATTTTTTTGTACTGAGGTGTTCGCTTGAGATTTGTAAAACGCTCACTCATGGCATAGGCAAGGGAGTATTTTTTTTGAGAGACAAGCACTTTAAAACGCCCAAAATGGTCAAAATCTTTAAAAATAGTCTCAATAACCCCCTGTTTGCTTGAGATATCTTCAAATCCTCCCAAAAGCCGTTTTGCCTCCTGAGTCTGTTGTCGCATAAGATGCTCAATGGCTTGGTCGCAGAGTCTCTCAAAGAGCTGTTCGAGCCGTTTGTGTTCGCGCGATCCTTGTAGCATGGCATCTGCTTGAAGCACTCTGTATGCTTCATCTACTCTACCTGCGATGATGTGTGTTCTTAGATCATCTGCACTTGTGAGTTCAAGTCTAAGGAGTAGACCCTCTTGGAGTGCCACATAGAGCTCCGTGTTTCTATGGAGATGGATCTGCTCTACTTGACTTTGAAAACGAAGGTACTCCTGTGTTATAAGCTTTGCATTTGCAACATCGATGAGCACTAAACGATTACTCTCTGCGCTGAGGAGCACTTGATTTGGATTTGGCAGCTTTAAAATATGCTTGATGCTAGTAAAGGGTGTAGTAATACTTTGCGTTTTGTCTGGATGCGTCAGGGAGTGGATACGTAAAACGCCATCAGAACCACCGCTTAGGAGTAGGTGGGCATCTAAAAAGAGGAGTGCGTTGATGCGGGTTTTCGAGGCTTGAATGATTTTTTTGTTGGCTTGAGAAGTGAGTTGAATGAGAACAATAGATCCACCATACCCACTGCAAGCCATCGTCTCACCATAAAATGCCATGGCACTTACATAGTTACTACTTATCTTCTGTGTCTCAAGACGCTCTGTAGGAAAAGAGCATAAACGCGAGAGCTGCGCACGTCCATCATATCGAAACTGTAACACCCTTCCCTCTTTGGTCCCTGCAATAATATAGGGTGTATTTGGGACAAAAGAGAGAATTTCGATACTCCCCTCATCACTGCGGATGGTTTGAAGAATCTCTTTTGTTTGTAGTTTGAGAATATGGATGGTGGTGCCATTGGCAAACGCAAAGAGTGAAAGCTCTTTTGAAAATGCAACCGCAGTGGTTTTGTGTCCTAAGAGTTCATGAGCGATGTTTTGCTCTACAATACATGAGGAGAAGATTTTTAGCCCATGAAACTCCGTGCTTAACGCAAGCGAAGCACCATGGAGTGAGCTGATTTGGGTGATAGCAGAGCGTGTTTTAAGACACGCTTGCAACCGCTCTTTTAGCAAGCAGGAATGTTTCCACTATCTTTTGCATACTCGTGGAAAAAGTCAAAATAGTGCTGCATAAACTTCTCTTGAAGTGCGCTATCTTTGGCATTTGGGCAGATTGACTTGATTTCAGCTGGAAGTTTTCCACCCTCGAAGATGTTTTTCCACTCAGCCATAGTATGTTTTTCAGCAACAAGTGCACCGTTCATATTGCAAACTTTTTTGAGTTTTTTAAGGTAGAGAGTCTGACCTTTTTTCACATCTGCGTTTGCAACTGTGCTACCCATACCAAGGAGAAGCAGAGCACTGAGTGCTACTTTTGTTATATTTTTCATAATCTATCCTTCTATTTAATCTCTAAAATTCTACAATCTTGAAACTTAATATATCTTATTTACAAGAAGTTGTGCAGAGACCTTGCCGTTAAATTCGTTTTTGCTCACACTGTAACTACAGCTGATTTTGCCATTGTGTGGAACTTCATAGACGGTTCTAAACGCGACAAGTTCTAGACTCTTTTGCTCCTCTTGATTTTGGCGAATCTCTATGCGGGAGTGTGACTTATCTGCTCCCATGAGACGAACACTGAGCACCTCGGCTTCATGAATGAGAAAAGTAGGTCGTGCATTTGCTTCGCCAAAAGGCTCGAAACTCTCCAAAATCTCTAAGAGTTCAAGATCTATCGCATCACTCTTTAAGATCCCCACAAGCTGCTCTGTCGGTATGAAATCCTCTGGACTAAGCGTCTTTGCGGTGGCGTTTATGGCACTTCTAAACGCAGCGATATTTTTTGTTTCAAGCCCTAAGCCCGCCGCCATTTTATGCCCGCCAAATTTAGTGAGCAAGTGTTCATTTGCTTTAATGAGGTCATATATGTTTACCTCACCGATACTTCTTGCACTCCCCTTGGCGACGCCATCATGGATGCTTAGCACGATGGCTGGACGAGCGAATCTATCTACGAGACGAGCCGCCACTATGCCCACAACTCCTTCGTGCCACCCTTCACCAGCGACGACGATGACAAGATCATCTGTATTGACTGCGTTTATGGCTTCATTGGTTGTTTGTGCTTCGGTCTCTTTTCTGAGCTCATTGAGTTGGCCCAGGAGTTCAAACTGTTTGTAGGCACTTTGCGTGTCGGCGGCAGTGTAAAAGTCCAGAGCGATAGAGGCGTCTTCAAGCCGTCCCGCGGAGTTGATGCGAGGGGCTATCATAAACGCGATGTCTTCGCTGGTGATGCGTTTTTTGTTTAAAAAATCACGTATGATGATGGATGCGGGTCTTTGCAAAGTCTCAATGAGCCGCAGACCCTCTTTGACAAGTGTGCGGTTGATGTCGATGAGGGGCATAATGTCGGCGATGATGGCAATAGCTAAGATGTCTAAAAATTGTCGCATATCAATAGAGAGCGAGAGCTCTTTTTTGATGAGCCCCATGAGCAGCCAAGCCACTTGCGCACCGCAGATCTCTTTAAAAGGGTAGTTACACTCTGGAAGTTTTGGATCAACGATATAAAGAGCATCTGGAAGTTGCTCTGAGGGTGTATGGTGGTCGGTGATGATGAGATCTATGCCTCTCTCTTTACAGACCTCTGCGGCTCTAAACGCAGCGATACCATTGTCGACGGTGATGATAAGATCGGTGTCTACACGTTCCAAAACAGAGGGTGAAACGCCATAACCATCTCTAAATCTATTAGGAATAATCGCTTCAAGCGGGTAGGGAATCTGCTTAAAAAACTCAACCACTATGGCAGTAGCGCTCACCCCATCGACATCATAGTCTCCGACTAACGTTATGCGTTTGTTAGCTCTGATGGCGTTTGCTATGTGTCTTGCCGCCTCTGGGGCATGGTGGAGAAGAGCTGGCGAGGCGATATCAGCGAGACGCTTCTCCTCTTTGTCAAAACGCGAGGAGAGAATTCTTTTGAGTTCTTGTTTTGTTATGTGTGGTGTGTTGCGCATCTGAAGACTTTTTATTTATTTTTTCGCTTATTATACCTTTTTGAGTCGCTTGATTTGTGTCAATGCTGTCAATTTTTTTCTCTGCTAAAGTTCTCTAAACAATTAAAAAAGGAGCGAGACGATGTTGATAGAGACAAAAAGCATACCGCAAGTGGCTATGGCGTTTATGAATGAGACTCATGAAGAGGATGTGGTGATCATTAATGATCTGCATACACTTATTTTGGAGTATGAAAAAGAGCAAAACGCAGAGAATAAAAAAAGCCTTGACGCAAAGTACGAGGAGTGGTTGATCCACACCATAGGGCATTTTAGAGCCGAAGAAGAACAGATGTTCACACTTGGATTTCCACCTTTTGCCATGCACAAAAGCGAGCATGATAATGCACTTGCAAAGATGGAGAGATACTTTAGAGCATGGCAAGAGAGTCAAGATATAGCACCGCTCAAAGCTTACATAGAAGAGGAGTTGCCACAGTGGCTCACCAATCACATCGCGACTATGGACACCGTCACGGCGATGTTTTTTCAAACAAAACAGACTCCTAGCATGCTAGGAGCGTGAGATGAGGTATCCAAGCTATATTGACACGGTCGAGCGCATAAAAATGCGAGACCCGCTCAGCGAGTTTCTTGGTGTTTTTGCTGGGGGAGTCGTGGAGTTTTCCTATCTTGATGTCGTCAAGAGTGCGGGGCATAGTTGCCCTACGATTGCAGGGGCATACCTTAGTCTCTTGGAGGGTTTAAAAGCTTTGTATAAAGACGAAATGCCAGTGCGAGGAGAGATAGCCGTGGCGTTTGCAAACGCGAGCACAGAGGGAGTCGGCGGTGTTATAGCAAATGTAGTAATGCAGATTACGGGGGCTACGAAAGAGTCTGGATTTAAAGGCATAAAAGGCAACTTTTCAAGAGTGGGGCTGATGAGTTTTGAGCAAGAGATAAGCGCAGATATGCGCCTAAGCAGACTCGATACCAATGCAGCGGTTTTAATCACCTACGATCCAAGTAGCATAGCAGTGGATGAGCGACAAAGCCCTCTGATGGCGAAACTTTTGGCTCGTCAAGCTACAGACGAAGAGCAGAGACTCTTTTACCAGATTTGGCATGTAAGAGTTGAAGCCATACTTCAAAACAGCGACAAAGTTCTTACCATAACAGAAGTGTAACTAGCTTTTTTATAATATACTACTTTAAGATAGTATATATATAATGTGGCAAATTAAAAAACCAAAGGAAAAAATATGAACTTATCACAAAACACAATCGATGCTATAAAAGCGTCAACACCGCTTATTGGCAAAAACGCAGAGGCAATTACTACTCGTATGTACGAGATACTTTTTAGTAAATACCCACAGACAAAACCACTTTTTGCAGCAGCACAAAGTGATCAGCATAAAAAACTCGCAGGAGCAATCGCTGCGTTTGCTACAAATATAGATAGACTCGACGCACTTGCAGGAGCAGTGGAAAAAATGGCGACTACACATGTAGCAACCAATGTAAAACCAGAACACTACCCAATGGTTGGCGATGCACTTATAAACGCCATGTCGGATGTGCTGGGCGATGAGTTTGGTGAGGAGTACAAAGTGGCATGGGGCGAAGCTTATGGCTTTTTGGGTGCTATTTTAATGGGTCGCGAGGCGGAGCTTTACGCGCTAAAATAGAGAAACAAAAAGCGCCCATGTGACTTAATCGTGGTGTTTGGGATGGCAAAAGATTATCTATGGAGTTCTAAGTATGAAACAAACAGTTTTGGGTCTATGTCTGTTGTTAGCGAGCCTCATGAGTGCGGATGAGCTAACACTCCAAGAGTGTGTAAGTAAGGCACTCAAAGAGCATCCCGACATCAAGAGACAATCTTTAGCCACAAAAAGTGCCAAAAATGCCATTGATGTCGCTAGGGCTGATTATTTGCCTCAAGTAAGTCTTAGTGCGGAGTATGAACCCATACGAACCTACGCACTTCCCGCCAATGGCATATTTAATACCAAAGAGAGTGATGGCTGGACGATTGGCGGCATCGTAAATCAAAAAATATGGGACTTTTCAAAAACAGCCGCAAACATAGAGGCACAAGAGGTCGAAGAGGAGATCTCCAGACTCGATCTCATTGACGCAAAAGCATTGTTGGCTTACAAGGTAAAACTTCAGTACGAGTTGATGTTGGTGCAAAAAATGGCCATAGAGGTGAGAGAAGAGGATCTCAAATCAAAAACGGCGCTTTATGAACAAGCGGAGGCTTTTGTGAAAAATGGAGTTCGTACCAGAGCGGAGGCTTCGCGTTTTTTATCTTCTCTTTATGTCGCGCAGGAGAATCTCGCCATTGCCATCGCGGGGTACGAAAAAGCGAAAAAAGTCTTATCTTTATACATAAATGAGCCTATTGGCAAGGATGTAACACTCCAAAACACGCTTCTATCTACAAAAGAGATTACTTTTGACGAGGAGAGTCTGCTTGAACACTCTCCCTCACTGCTAGCTACGAAAAAAAGTCTCCAAAAGAGCGACTTGGCATACCAGTCCGTTGCAGCGGCAAACTATGGCTCACTTGATGCGATCGCATCCTATGCGACTCAAAACACCCTCAACCACTATGACACCGTTCTTGTCGGAGTCAGCTATAGGGTCGCTCTGTATAGTGGAGGCAGAATGTCGGCGTTGACACAGCAGGCAAATCTAAACAAACAGAGCGCCATGGCGGCGTTTAACTCCAAGAAACTAGCCCTACAAGAGGAGATTGCGACTCTAATGATTGATTTTCGAAGGTATGAAAAAACCATTGAGGCCAAAGAGTCTCAACTTCACGCGTCCAAAGAGACACAAAGAGTAGTTGAGGGAAGATACAAAGAGGGTCTTGCCACTTACATAGAGGTTTTGGACGCTTCATCCTCAACCTTGAGCGCCAAGCTTGGGCTTCTTCAAGCCATGTATGAAAAAAGCGGCGCACTTCACAAAATAGAGTATCTCCAAGGAAAATCACTATGAAACCATATTTAAAGTATCTTATAGCTCTCGTTGGCGCTCTTTTGGCGATGGGAGTTTTTTATCTCAAGGTCTATGTTCCAAAAAGCACTTACGAAATCATCAGCCCTAGTGTTGGAGATTTGGAGGTGAGTGTTAAAGGGATAGGAAACGTGAGCGCTTTAAATATTTACACTATTACCGCGCAAACTGGAGGCAAGATTTTGGAGCTGTTTGTAGATGAAGGTGCTTGGGTGAAAAAAAGGGATTTGCTTATCGTGATGGATGGAGTCGATTTGGCGCGACAGCTTGAAATGGCAAACGCGACACTTCATAAATCAAGCTTTGACCTCGCCGCCGCAAAGAGTGAACTCAAAAATCTAAACGCCCAAAAAGAGCTCTTGCAAATCACCCACAAACGCTACTTGAAACTCAAAGAGCAAGGGTTTGTTTCTCAATCGGAGTTTGATAAAAGCGATGCCGAACTCAAGGGTTCAAACGCGGCTATTGAAGTCGCCACTTCGCGCATAAATGCGGCAAAGGCAGCTTTGGCAGTCGCAAAAAACAATCTACAAGCCATAGAAGAGAAGATGAGAAGACTCAAAGTCTATTCGCCAATAGATGGCTACGTGGTCGCTAAAGACGCGCAGGTCGCTCAAAGCGTGCTCCCTTCAACTTCGATTTTCACCATTGTCGATCCTAGTGGTTTGTGGGTGGAGATGAAGATTGATGAGCGAATAAGCTCTCAAATCAAACTCGATCAAAATGCCACTATAACGCTGCGTTCGCAAGCGGATAAACTCTATGCAGGCAGGGTGAAAAGAATCGTCTCCATAAGCGATAGCGTGACACTCGAGAGAGAAATTGACGTGGCGTTTGAGAGCTTGCCCACACCTTTTTACATCAATGAGCAAGCCGAGGTTCGCATCGCGGTTGAAACGCTTGTCAACGTAGTAAAAATTCCCGCAAACGCAGTGGCACGAAAAGATGGAGTGCTTGGCGTTTGGCTACTTGAAGATAGTCTCGCGAAATTTCATGCCATAGAAAAAATAGCCCAAAACGATGAAGAGATAGCTGTTTCAAACCTAGAAAAAAGAAGCAAAATAGTAGTGCCAAACGCCAAGAAAAAACCACTGAGTGATGGGGCAAAGGTTTACAAATGATAAACTTGGCCAAAGAGGAGATCAAGCACACTTTGGGAAAGTTTGTCGTCACGGCTATGGGCGTGGGAATGCTTCTTGGAATCGTGCTTATCATGATGGGGGTCTATCGCGGCATGATATCTGATGCACAAGTGCTCCTTGATGATCTCGATGTCGATATCTGGGTCGTGCAAGAAGATACGCTAGGACCCTTCGCCGAAGCCTCTAGGGTACATGAGGATTTAAAATACACACTTAAAAATATTCAAGCCATTGAGAAAAGCGAAGCGATAACCTTTCAAAATCTTCAGCTCCCTTTTGGGGATGAAAAATTAGCCGTTTTAGCCATCGGTTATGACATTTATGGAGAGATAAACCCTATAAACAAAGAGAGGCTTGTGGCGGGGAGGGTTTTGCACTCAGACCATTACGAGATAGTGGTGAGTGATAAAACATCTCACGCACTCAACGATACAATAAAACTTGGAAGAAATTTTTTCAAAGTTGTGGGCATTGTAAGCGGGAGTGTGGCATCAGGAGGAGATCCTTTGGTGTATGTTAGTTTAAAAGATGCTCAGGAGCTCCAATTTACCTACACCAACAAACGCATCCAAACTGACAGGGCTCGAGGCATCATAAATAAAGACTCGCACTTGGTAAACGCCATCATCGCCACTCTCAAAGAGGGGTATGACGCTGATGAGGTGGCGGCAGATTTACGAAAATGGCAACATAAAAGCGTCTATACAAAAGAGCAGCAGCAACTCGTTCTCACAAAAAACGTCGTGGAGAAAGCTTCCAAGCAGATAGGGCTTTTTACTATTATTCTCATTCTCGTGGCGACTATCATTATCGCCCTTATTATCTACACTATGACACTTGAGAAGATGAAAGAGATTTCGATTATGAAGCTTATAGGGCTTCCAAACACCATGATTATTGGGATGATAGTTCAAGAAACGCTACTCCTTGGTTTTTTGGCTTTCTTGTTTGGAAACGCATTTGCACATCTTATCTATGACAAATTTCCAAAAAATGTTCTGCTAAATCTTAGCGATGCTTGGCTCTTGTTTGGCATTGTTCTTGTTGCTTCTATCTTGGCCTCTTTCATAGGTGTGAAAAAAGTTATAAATGCCGACCCCTCTGCGGCGATAGGAGGATAAAATGAGTTCAAAACAAGCCATAAAAGTTCAAAACCTACATAAGTCTTTTGGCAAAGGCGACTCTTTTATAGAGGTGATAAAAGATGCCTCTCTTGAGGTCAATAAAGGAGAATTAGTCGCACTCGTGGCTCCAAGTGGTGCAGGAAAGACCACACTTTTGATGATGCTCGGCTGCGTTGATGAACCAAATGCGGGGAAGATTTGGCTAGGCGATGAGCTTGTGTATGATGACAAATGGCTCACAAAAGAGACAAGGAAAATACGCCGAGAAAAAATAGGCTTTATCTTTCAAGCACACTATTTGATTCCATTTTTAAATATTCTTGACAACTTGGTTTTGTTAGCACAAGCAAGTGGTGTCGATGAAAAAACTTCAATAGCAAAGGCTAGAGAGCTGCTTGAGTATTTCGAGATAGCCCAGAAAGAAAAAGCGATGCCTTCGCAACTCTCAGGCGGGCAAAACCAACGAGTCGCCATTGCTAGAGCCTTAGTCAACAATCCTCAAATCATTTTAGCCGACGAGCCAACCGCGGCACTTGACACAGAGCGTTCCATCGCGGTTGTAAAGATGCTCAAAAAAATAGCCTTAGAGCAAGAAGTGGCTATCATCATGGTGACTCATGATGAGAGAATGCTACCCTATTGCGACAAAGTTATGAAGATAGAAGATAAAAAAGTTCTCACAAAAGGAAACATATGAATGATTATCAAAGTCTCAAAAGACACTATAGATTTACCAAAGAAGAAGAGGCGATTTTAAAAGAGCTTCAGCCAAAGATGCAAGCAAACACTGATGCGTTTTTAGACGCGTTTTATGACTATATATGGGGCTTTGGAAAAACCGCACAGTACTTTAAAAACAAAGAGATACTTGCCTATCATAAGTCAAAGATCAAAGAGTGGTATATCAATCTTTTTTGTGGAAAGTATGATTTGGAGTACTTTTTGTATCTCTATAAAATCGGTGAAACACATGTAAAAATAGGACTTCCAACCCACTACGTAAACTCCGCGTTTACCTTTGTGAGAAGCTTCGCGCTCAAAACTTTGGAAGAGAACTTTGTAAACAAAGAACGCCATCTCAAAGAGATAGAAGCGCTTGAGAAAATTATAGATATCAACCTAGACTCTCTCACAAGCTCTTATAGAGAAGAAGAGCTAGGTAAATACTTGTCTATGTCTAAAGTAGAAAAAAACATCCTAAGCGGTCTGAAAAAGTTCAACTCTTATGTGAACTATTTTTTAGCGGCGGCTTTGGCTATCGTGGCATTTTTTGCCATTGGGCTTTTTGTCTATGACATCTATCTGCTCTTTTTTACCGATATCAAGATAGAAAAAGGGATTCTCACCGTGCTTGGAAGTCTGCTCGTTCTTTGGGCGTCTATAGAGCTCATACATGAAGAGATAGCCCACCTTCAGGGAAAAGGCTTCGCTATTGGGGCGTTTATAATGCTCGCAATGGCGGCACTCATTAGAAAAGTGCTTATCTATTCGCTCTCAAGCGACAAGGGTGAGGAGCTGCTTACTATCGGGGGTGTAATCGTCGCTTTGGCATTGGCTTACTGGCTTGTTGGCGCGAAAAACAAAAAAAGAAATCTGCAAGAGTAGCGAGACGATGAAATATTTTAAAAGAATGAAGGGCTTTGGTAAAGCCCCACAAAGAAAACACTCTCAAAGATAGCTTGGCTCTTGTTTGGCATTGTTCTTGTTGCTTCTATCTTGGCCTCTTTCATAGGTGTGAAAAAAGTTATAAATGCCGACCCCTCTGCGGCGATAGGAGGATAAAATGAGTTCAAAACAAGCCATAAAAGTTCAAAACCTACATAAGTCTTTTGGCAAAGGCGACTCTTTTATAGAGGTGATAAAAGATGCCTCTCTTGAGGTCAATAAAGGAGAATTAGTCGCACTCGTGGCTCCAAGTGGTGCAGGAAAGACCACACTTTTGATGATGCTCGGCTGCGTTGATGAACCAAATGCGGGGAAGATTTGGCTAGGCGATGAGCTTGTGTATGATGACAAATGGCTCACAAAAGAGACAAGGAAAATACGCCGAGAAAAAATAGGCTTTATCTTTCAAGCACACTATTTGATTCCATTTTTAAATATTCTTGACAACTTGGTTTTGTTAGCACAAGCAAGTGGTGTCGATGAAAAAACTTCAATAGCAAAGGCTAGAGAGCTGCTTGAGTATTTCGAGATAGCCCAGAAAGAAAAAGCGATGCCTTCGCAACTCTCAGGCGGGCAAAACCAACGAGTCGCCATTGCTAGAGCCTTAGTCAACAATCCTCAAATCATTTTAGCCGACGAGCCAACCGCGGCACTTGACACAGAGCGTTCCATCGCGGTTGTAAAGATGCTCAAAAAAATAGCCTTAGAGCAAGAAGTGGCTATCATCATGGTGACTCATGATGAGAGAATGCTACCCTATTGCGACAAAGTTATGAAGATAGAAGATAAAAAAGTTCTCACACAATCAAATGCATAAATGATTATGGAAACCTCAAGAGTTTTTATTGTTGCTATTGGTGTTGAGCGAGGCTTTAAAACCTACTCAAACGCTACACCCTCGTATCTGTCATAGAGCCATTCGGCTACGGCTTGTCGCTCTTGGTCGCTGATTTTTCCTTTGAGTGAAGGCATCTCTCCAAAATGTTCTAGCGCACCTGCGTGGCACATGGAGTTGTCAAGTTGCGGATTGACGATGTAGTCTTTGACAAAGAGCACAAAGAGGTAGCGATTGACATCATCCTCTTCATCGGTTGTTTGGATGTTCTCTTTGAGGCGTTCAGAGACCTCTATCATTGGTGGAGCTTTGAGTTTTTTTAGATTTTTAAGAGCGTCTGTTTTTGACATCACCTCCACATGGCATGAAGCACATTTTTCTTGGTAAACCTTGTAGCCGTCTATCTTTTGAGAGAAAAGCGCGGTGGCGCATAGAAGAAGGAAGAGTGTTTTTGGCAGTGTCATTGAAGATCCTTGGGTTTATTTTTTGAAAAATATTATACATATACTATCTTAATGTGGTATATTTTTTTGAAGCTTTTTGTGTTTTGAGTTGAATGAAATTTAGGCAAAAGCGTAATCAATGCGTTGAAGAGTTTTGGCATAATGTCTCAAAGTTGCTTTTTAAGAAAAGGTGCATTCAATGAAACAAGCGATACTCTGCGACATACTCATCTTCGGCGGTCATGGCGATCTCTCGCTTCGAAAACTGATGCCAGCCCTTTATCACCTCTGTCACGACGGCTACGTCTCTCAAGAGAGCCGCATCATCGTCATCTCTCGTGATCCCTGTTCGCAAGAGCAAAACGCAGCACTCATCGAAGAGAAGCTGCGTTTACATCTTAAAGAGGGTTGTTTTGACGCGGCGTTTTTTGCGGAGTTTGTGCAGCATCTCCACTATGTCGAGGCGGATCTCTTGGAGAGTGAGAGCTATGGTGCTTTGGCGGCTCTTTTAGCGTTAGAGCCTCTTAGGGAGCGCATCAACTACCTCTCCACCTCTCCTTCCCTCTTTGGACACATCTGCCGCTACTTGCATGAACACTCGCTCATAACCGAGCACTCTCGTGTCGTGCTTGAAAAACCACTCGGACGAGATCTCGCCTCATCACGTGCCATCAACGATGAGGTGGCGAAGTATTTTGACGAATCGGCTATCTTTAGAATAGACCACTACCTTGGTAAAGATACGGTGCAAAACATCTTGGCACTGCGTTTTTCTAACATGCTCTTTGCACCCATCTGGAACGCGCAGTACATCGACCACATTCAGATAACGGTGGCGGAGAGTGTGGGTTTAGAGGGTAGGTGGGACTACTACAACGAGTATGGGGCGATGCGTGACATGATGCAAAACCACCTCATGCAGCTGCTCTGTCTCATCGCCATGGAGCCGCCATGTTCCCTCGATGGAAATGCGGTGCGTGATGAGAAGCTCAAAGTGATTCGTTCGCTGCGTTTCATCGAAGGAGATGAACTCGCCTCTAAAACAGTAAGAGGTCAATACAGCTCTGGAGCCATCGGCAAAGTGGCAGTGCCTGGATTTTTTGAGGAGGAGGGGGGAAGTCCTAAGAGCGACACTGAGACCTTTGTAGCACTGCGCGCCGACATAGATAACTGGAGATGGAACAACGTCCCCATCTACATGCGAACAGGCAAACGCATGAGTAAACGCTACAGCGAGATCGTGGTAGATTTTAAAGCCATCCCTCACTCCATCTTTCCAAACAACGGTTCGTGCATAGACACCAACAAACTCGTCATTCGCCTCCAGCCTGACGAGTCCATCTCGCTTTTTATTATGAATAAAATTCCTGGACTCACCGATGGAATGCGTCTGCAAAAGGTGGAGCTTGATCTTAACATTCCTGAAAACGCACCACGCTCTCCAGATGCTTATGAACACTTGTTACTAGATATCATCCGTAACAATCCTACGCTCTTTATGCGTCGTGACGAGGTCGAGGCGGCTTGGATCTGGGCAGATAAGATACTTGGTGGCTGGAGAGAGCGGGGTATCAAGCCAAAGAGTTACCCCGCAGGGACAAACGGACCCGCAGCGTCCATTGCCATGATAGAAAAAGATGGGAGAAGCTGGTATGGAGAGTAGTCACTACAGACTCTTGGCGTTTGAGAGTCGCGAAGCACTTGTTGGCACACTCGCTCAGCGAATAAGCAACGTGCTTGCCGAGGCTATAAAACAAAAGGATCATGCCACGCTTCTGGTCTCAGGTGGCTCCACACCTAAAAAACTTTTTGCCACCCTCTCAAACGCACCAATAGAGTGGAAAAAAGTGAGCGTGGGTCTGGTGGATGAGCGCCGTGTCGATGTAGAGAGTGAAGCGAGCAATGAAAAACTTGTACGTGAACACCTGCTCACAAATGCGGCAAAAGAGGCTGCGTTTTATGGGCTTATGGGCATTGCAGAGGATTTTGAGGAGCGTTTTAAAAACCCCGATGTCGTTGTTCTTGGCATGGGGCTTGATGGTCACACGGCTTCTTTTTTTCCAAATGACGCGAGCCTAAACGCAGCGCTCTACGGGGAGGAGTTTCTCTCTAAAACCACCGCACCCACAGAGCCGCATGAGCGTCTCACACTCTCTCGCGGCTTTTTGCTTGGAGCGAAAAATCTGCTCCTACACATCGAGGGCGAAGCAAAAAAGAGTGTATTTTTAAACGCCGCCAACACGTCAAGCATCGAGACGTTTCCCATAAACGCCATGATGCGACAACACACACCACTTCTGGAGGTCTACTATGCCGATTAAAACAGATGAGAGATTGCTCGCTATCACCCAAAAGATAGTCGAGCGTTCAAAGAAGAGCCGTGGCGTTTATGTGGCAAGGATGCAAGAGGCACACACAAAGGGAGTGGCACGAGGCACACTTGGATGTAGTAATCTCGCCCATGCCATGGCACCTTGTGATGCTCACGAAAAAGCGCTCCTAGAGTCGATGCAGCGAGAAAATATCGCCATCGTCTCTGCCTACAACGATATGCTCTCCGCCCATCAGCCCTTTGTCACCTACCCCTCGCTCATCAAACGCAGCCTTACTTTAGCAGGAGCTACTGCACAGTTTGCGGGCGGTGTGCCTGCCATGTGTGATGGCGTCACACAGTCGCAACCTGGCATGGAGCTGAGCCTCTTCTCGCGTGATAACATCGCCATGGGAACAGCCATAGCTCTCTCGCACAATATGTTCGATGGCGCCATCATGCTTGGCGTTTGCGACAAGATAGTCCCAGGGATGTTCATAGGCTCTGCCGCGTTTGGACATCTGCCTATAGTCTTTGCGCCCGCTGGACCGATGAGTTCGGGCATCAGCAACTCTGAGAAGGCAAAAGTACGTCAAGAGGCGGCAGAGGGAAAAGTGGGAGAAGCAGAGCTTTTAAAAGCCGAAAGTGCATCGTATCACTCTGCGGGGACGTGTACGTTTTATGGCACGGCAAACTCAAACCAGATGCTCATGGAGATCATGGGGCTGCATCTCGCGGGCGCTTCCTTTGTAAATGCTAACACGCCGCTACGCGATGCACTCACCGAGGCGGCGGCTTTGAAGCTCCTTGAGATCTCACCTCTTGGGCAAAACTATCTTCCTTTTTATGAGCTTATCAATGAGAAGAGTTTTGTAAATGCCATTGTCGGACTACTCGCGACTGGTGGCTCTACAAATCACACCATACATCTTATAGCCATGGCAAGAGCTTGTGGCATCGTACTTACATGGGATGACTTTGATGCGCTCTCTAAGATAACACCGCTACTTTGCAAGATGTACCCAAACGGCAGTGCCGATGTAAATCACTTTCACAGTGCGGGCGGTATGGCGGTGGTCATAGGCGAACTCCTAAATGCGGGGCTTTTACATGAAGATGTAAATACACTTATGGGGCGAGGACTGAGAAGGTATCTGCAAACGCCGTACTTGGAAGATGGCGTTTTAAAGTACAGAGATGCCGTGCTTGTGTCGAGTGATAGCAACATTATCGCAACCGTAACGACTCCATTTTCAAGTGAAGGGGGGCTTCGTGTTTTAGATGGAAACATCGGTCGCAGTGTCATTAAAACCTCGGCACTCAAACAAGAGCACAAAAGCATCACCGCGCCTGCGAAGATTTTTCACTCCCAAGAGTCACTCATCGCGGCATTTAAGGCGGGAGAGTTAGAGATGGACTTCATAGCCGTGCTGCCTTACCAAGGACCAAAATCAAACGGCATGCCAGAGCTTCATGGTCTGCTTCCTTCCATGGGGGCTTTGCAAGACAGAGGATTTAAGGTCGCCATCATCACCGATGGGCGGATGTCTGGAGCCTCTGGAAAAGTAGCTTCTGCCATTCATCTCTGTCCTGAAGCAAAAGATGGAGGAGTAATTGCAAAGATACATGATGGAGATATGATAACGCTTGATTGCGAGAAGGGGGTGTTGGAGCTGCATGTCTCAGATGTGGTCATCAAAAACCGCCGCGCAAAAAAACCAAATCTCTCGCATAACAGCTACGGTATGGGGCGTGAGCTCTTTAGCGTGATGCGTAGTGCGGTAAACTCAGCCGAAGAGGGGGCATGTAGTTTTGCCCTGAGCGGAGGTGAACCATGTTAAATGCAAGAGAGATCATGAAAGTAAGTCCTATCATCCCCGTCATGCGAGTCGAGAGTGTGGATGAGTCGCTGCGTTTGTGCGAAGCGCTCATAGAGGGTGGCATAAGCATCTTTGAGATAACACTCAGAACACCCTGTGCCATAGATGCCATAAACGCCGTAGCAAAAGAGTTTCCAAACGCCACAACTGGAGCGGGAACGGTTGTAGACGCCACACAGTTTCAGATGGTAGAAGAGGCAGGCGCCGCGTTTGCCATCTCTCCAGGTCTTACACAATCTCTCGCAGAGTATAAAAGCTCCATAGCACTTCTGCCAGGGGTTGCGAGTGCCAGTGAGATCATGCAGGCTCTTGAGTGGGGGTATGATGCGTTTAAGCTCTTTCCAGCCAACATAGTCGGTGGCGTTGAAGCACTTAAAGCCTTTGGAGCGCCCTTTGGAGATGTGGTGTTTTGCCCAACAGGGGGTATAAACGCAGGCAATGTAAAAGAGTATCTGGCTCTCAAAAATGTCTTGTGTGTGGGAGGCAGTTGGATAGTCCCAGCAGAAGCTATAGCGGAGAAAAACTTCGCAGAGGTAACTCGACTCACTCGTGAGGCACTTAGGAGAGTTGCGCTATAGCATTATTTTGATGAGAGCATCAACTCTTCAAACGCAGCTTTGTCAAGTGGGCGGGAGAGGAAGTAGCCTTGAAGTATGTCACAATCGCGTTCTTTGAGGAAGTAGAACTGCTCTTGTGTCTCCACTCCTTCGGCTACAAGCTGCAGCTCAAATACCTCTGCTAAAGAGAACATGATGTTGATCATGTGCTGCTCACTCTCTTTTTGGGTGAGTGCATCGACAAATGATTTGTCGATTTTGAGCTCATCGATAGGGAGTTGTTGCAAGTAGCCAAGTGAGGAGTAGCCTGTCCCAAAGTCGTCTATGGAGAACTTGACACCCAGAGCATCTTTAAGCTCGTTGATGATTGAGACTACACGAGAGAGATCTTCGATGAGGTGTGTTTCGGTGATCTCAAAGACAAGTGTTTTTTGGAGTTGTGTATCGAGATGGCGTCTACATAGAGCAATGGTATCTTTGACAAAAGAGGGGTCAAAGAGCTGACGCGAGCTTATGTTGATGGAGAACTGTTCAAGGCGGATCCCTTTTAGGTACCAATCTATGAGCGTTTTGAGTGACTCTTCTAAAATGTAGTTGCCAAGCTTGACAATAAAACCTGTCTGCTCAGCAATAGGAATGAACTTATCAGGAGATACGAAACCGAGTTGATCGTTTTTCCACCTCACAAGCACCTCGCACCCTACGATCTCTTTTTTGAGATTGAATTGTGGCTGAAAGTTGAGGTAGATCTCATTTTTTTTGAGTGCTAACTTCAAGTTTTGCTCTATTAACAGTCGTTCATTTATCTTTTTTGAGAGCTGGGCATTGTAGAGTATGACCCCATCTCTACCGTGGTTCTTCACCTCATACATCGCAGCATCTGCCTCTTTGATGTAGTCACTTGCATCAAGGGTATTTTCATCTAAGAGGCTAATGCCTATACTTGCACTGATGTGCGCAATCTGCCCTTGGAGTTCATAAGGTTCTCGCAAAGATTCTAAAAGTGCACCCGCTTTAGTATTTGCCTCTTTGAGAGCATCTGAACGGTTTGCAAACATATCGCTCAGACATACAAACTCATCTCCCCCGACTCGAGCGGCTATCTGCTCCTCTGTTTGAGGGCAAATCTTTTGTAAACGCGAAGCTACCTCTTGAAGTAGTGCATCTCCTATATGGTGTCCGAGTGTATCGTTCACCCCTTTAAAACGGTCTAGATCTATGAGAATGATGTATGCAAACTCTTTGCTTGTGTGTATCTCATTGACTGCTCTTTGGAGTCGATCGACAAATGAGTGACGGTTGAAGAGTCCTGTGAGCTGATCGTGGCTTGCTTGATGGTTGATGCGCTCGAGCAGTGTGAAACTGCTTTTTGCGGAGTAGGAGAGTACCCATGAAAATATGAGTGAAAATATGGCAAGCACAAAGCCGTAGAGCTCTCCAATGAAGAGAAAATAGAGTGTTAAAGGGAGTGTTAAAATGACCAAAACAGGACGTAAAATATGCTTGTCTGCAAAGAGGAGTGCAGTAGCTACTACAAGTGAGCCAAGCTCCGTAAAGATGGCGATGTAGTGCATGTTGCTTTGTGTTTCGTTGGCATAAAGTATAAATATGAGTGCCCAAAGTGAGAACATGGCATAGAAGTAGTACGAGACCCGACTATACCAGAGTGAGAGCTCACTCTCTCCTAGGGAGTCATACTCAAATGAGCTGTAGAGCTTGTAACCCCAGAGTGAGCAGAGCAGGAGTAGCAGATACCAAAAGAGTCCCGCAATGAAAACACCATGCAACCATCCAAGGATCAAATACCCTATACCAGGCAAGAGTGATAGGTAGGTCATCACTTTTATATGCTTATGCAAGGAGGTATAGATGTATTTGTTTTTATTATTCATGCATCTATTCTAGCGAGAATTATGTTTGATGGAAATAAAAAATCGACTCTCCAGATACCTAAAGTGGCATTTGGAGTCTAATGTGGCAGATTTTACTCAGGTGATTGATGCAAGTTTAGAGTCTGTCCATGGAGTCGAGAAGTTCACCCATTTTATTGTCAACACTGCTTACATATTTTGTCAAACTTATCATTTCGTCCATATTTTGGTTGAGCGATTCGCTGTTGCTCGTGATGGATTGGATGAGAATGTTTATGGTGGCAGCTGTCTCTGCAAGACTCTTTTGTGTCCGCTCGGCGAGTTTGCGCACTTCGTCGGCTACGACGGCGAAACCGCGTCCGTGATCTCCCGCGCGCGCCGCTTCTATGGCGGCGTTGAGGGCAAGAAGGTTTGTCTGATCGGCAATGTCACCTATGGTGATAAGAATCTGTTTGGTCTCTTGTGCGTTGCCTGCGAGGGATTGGAGGTTGATGGAGAGATCGTGCTCTTTGTTGGCAACACTCTCTATGCGCTCTACTGTTGTGTTTATCATGGCATTTAGCTCTACAAACTGGTTTGCTCTGAGGTGATCTAGTGTCTCTTTGAGCTGTTGCGTGTTTTGGTTTAAAACTTTTTTAGCTTCAAGATTTTGCTCATCCATGCCCTTAAGTGCAGTGGCAAGATCGTTTATCTTTGAGAGTAGCTGTGCCATTTTGCCCTCAACCGTAATCTTCGCATGCGCGTTAAAGTCTCCTTGTGTGAGATGCTCCAAAACATCTATGGCTTGGTCAAGATTGGACTCGGTGGCATCTATCATGGCGTTCATGGTCTTTTTGAGTAGATGCACGTGCGGCGTTTTGGAGTCACTTGCGACACGACACATATAGTGACCACGACGCACTTTGTCGGCAAGTAAAACCATCTCGCCCGCGACTTTGGTGTCTTGTTCGAGTATGGCTTCATGGTGTTGCGCTAGCTTATTGATTCTTGCTTCTACACTCCCCTCTTGAGCTTCAATAGCTGCAAGTTGGTTGCGTTTAAAGGAGATGAGCTCTTCAAATCCATCAAGTTGTGTTATGAGCTCTTTGTGGTTTGCGCTAGGAGCTAAGAGCATAAAGAGTGCTGTGGCACCAAGGAGTAGAAGCGAAGCTGCGTTTGCCCAAGCAGAATCAAAAGTAAGTGTAAGCAGGATGCCAAACACAGTTATGATGAGTATGAGTGTTATTTTGAGGTTGTTTTTCATAGATGCTCCTAACGCCATGATCTGTAGAGGGCTTCAGCCGCTTTTATCTCTGCTAGAGAAGCTTTGCGACGGCAGGACATATAACCGCTGCCACCATTTCCACAAGCGATGTTTGGATAGACTGTGGCAAAAACCCAGTAAAACCCTCCATCTCTTGTCGCGTTTTTGACATAGCCTTTCCATACTTTGCCGCTTTTGACTGTGTCCCACAAATCTTTAAACGCCGCCTTTGGCATATCGCTATGCCTTACGATGCTGTGCGGTTTGCCGATGAGCTCTTCAAGAGTGAAGCCTGCTACTTTGCAAAAGTCTTCATTTGCAAAGAGTATTTTCCCCTTTTCATCCGTTTGAGAGACGAGAAAGTCGGTATCTTTTAAAATGTGTTCCACCTATTAGCTCCGTTTATTTTAAATAAAGTTTATATTTGTATATGTTACTCTTAAGATGTCTGAGAGAAGTCTTAGTTTGGGTACAAAGGAGCTCTAAATTGAGACTTCTTTAAGACATAAAATCTATATTATAAACATAAGATTATTTTTATATATGTGATTGGTTTTGGGAATGAAATACGGATTAGAGTTACTAAAAAATATGAGCATCCTCTATGCAGAGGATGATCTTTCGGTGCAAAAGAGCACAGCAAAGGTTCTTGGAGCTTTTTTTGGTAAGGTGCATTTGGCATCTAACGGTGCAGATGCACTGAAGATTTATGAGAGAGCAAAACCAAATGTAGTGCTGCTCGATGTTCAAATACCTGCAGTCGATGGACTTGAAGTGGCTCGCAGAATTCGCGAACATGATCTTAAAACACCTATTATTATTCACACAGCTCACACTGAGACTCACTATTTGCACAAGGCGATTAAGCTCAACCTTTCGGATTATCTTTTTAAGCCCTTTAGTTTTGAACAGTTGCGTTTGTCATTTTTGGAAATGATAGAGAAGATGCAAGAGAGTGGTCTTATCTATGCAAAGATAGACACAGAGATCATCTATAGTTTTTTAAAAAAGGTGCTCTTTGTCAATGGAGAGATGGTCAAACTCACAAAGAGTGAAGTGACCATACTCGAAGAGCTGCTCCATAAAAGAGGGATGCTCGTTAGCTATCTGTGTCTTGAGAGAGCACTAGGACTTGAATATGACCTCTCCAAGTCAAGCATTAAAAACATAGTGCTGCGTTTACGTAAAAAGATAGGTAAAGAGAGAGTAGTCAATGTACAGGATTTTGGCTATTTGATGCCTTAAAGAGCGAAGTTGCTCGTGATGCACTGAGTGCCTACAAAGAGGCTTTCTAAAGATTTGCAGTGCAAAACCTACTCTTCACTAAAATGTGCCAAGAACGATTTTTTGCGCCTCTTCTTGGATGCTTTTTAGATGCTCTGGCGAGATAAAACTCTCCGCATAGATCTTGTAGATATCTTCCGTTCCCGAGGGACGTGCGGCAAACCAGCCGTTTTTTGTTACCACTTTGAGTCCGCCTATTGGGGCATTGTTTCCGCTGGCGTTTGTGTAGATGGCAGTTATCTCTTCGCCTGCAAGTGTTTTTGAGGTGATGTCGCTAGGAGAGAGTTTTTTGAGTTTTGCTTTTTGCTCTGGAGTCGCCGCGGCATCGCTTCTTGCGTAGTATGATCTTCCAAAACGCTGCTCTAACTCTTCGTAGATGACTGAGGGATTTTTGCCTAAACGCTCTGTAATCTCAAACGCGAGAAGATTTAAGATGATGCCATCCTTATCGCTCGACCAAACACTGCCATCTTTACGCAAAAACGAGGCTCCAGCAGACTCCTCACCTCCAAAACCTACACTCCCATCACACATCCCTAGCACATACCATTTAAAGCCCACAGGCACCTCAAAGAGTCTTTTTCCCAAAGAGTCTGCAACTCTGTCTATCATGGAGCTTGAGACGAGTGTTTTGCCCACTTTGAGTCCACTCGACCATGAAGGACGATTTTGAAACAGGTACCAAATGGCAACCGAGAGGTAGTGATTTGGGTTCATGAGACCACTTGGTGTGACGATGCCGTGACGGTCAAAGTCTGGGTCGTTGGCGAATGCTAGGTCATACTTCTCTTTGAGGCTCACGAGCGAAGTCATGGCGTAAGGCGAGGAGCAGTCCATGCGAACCTTGCCATCGTGATCACATGACATAAAGCTAAAAGTAGGGTCGAGCACTTCACTGAGTATCTCGATGTTGAGGTTATAGATGGCGTTTATCTTTTTGTAGACCTCGATGCCCGAGCCGCCGAGTGGATCTACAGCCACTTTGAGTGAGCTCTTTTGAAGCAGTGGCATATCGATGATCTCGCCGAGTGCTTTGACATAGGGTGTGATGAAGTCGACCTCTTTAGCGTTTGCGAGAGCCTCTTCTTTAGAAACAAACTTCACTCCCTGAAGTGCTGCGTTTATGTACTCGTTTGCTCTTTGCTCTATAAACGCCGTGACATCGGTATCGGCTGGTCCGCCATTTGGAGTATTGTACTTAAAGCCCCCATCCTCTGGAGGGTTGTGTGATGGCGTTATGACTATACCATCGCAAAGTGCATCGCTTGTTTTGTTGGCTTCTATGACCGAGTATGAGAGCACAGGTGTTGGTGTAAAGCCTCCATCTGCAGCGATGAGGCACTCTACACCATTGGCGACAAAGACACGCAGTGCCGTGAGCTCTGCTGGAGTGGAGAGCGCATGCGTATCTTTGGCGATAAGGAGTTTTCCTGTGATGGCGTTTGCTGCTCTGTAGTCGCAAAGAGCTTGAGCGATGGCTAAGATGTGTGTTTCATTGAAGCTGCGTTTAAAGGCACTTCCACGGTGTCCCGATGTCCCAAATGCAACTCTTTGCTCACTTATACTCATATCTGGTGAGAGTGAGTAGTAGTCATGAATGAGCTGCTCTACATCAATGAGATTCTCTTTTTTTACCTTCTGTCCTGCATCTGGGTGTGCCATGGTGTCTGCTCCATTTCTAAAAAATATGAATGAAAATTATAGCCAAATGTCCCTAGGAAGGGCTTTTTTGTTGATTATTTATTGTGCTTTTTAGTAGAGGCTCATCTTTGAGATGCTATTATTGCGGCACAAATATGATAGAAGGAAACAAAATGATTAAAAGATGTTTATTCCCAGCTGCAGGATATGGAACGAGATTTTTACCCGCAACAAAAGCGATGCCAAAAGAGATGCTTCCTATCTTAACCAAGCCACTCATTCAGTATGGCGTTGAAGAGGCAAATGAGGCTGGATGTGACATCATGGCAATCATCACAGGTCGTGGCAAGCGTGCTATTACCGATCATTTTGACATCAGTTATGAGCTAGAGCATCAGATTCAAGGCACAGACAAAGAGGGGCTTTTAACAGAGATACGCGCTCTCATGGATAGCTGTACATTCTCCTATACACGCCAAAACGAGATGAAAGGTTTGGGTGATGCCATCTACAAAGGCAAAGTGCTCGTGGGCGAGAGTGCTCCTTTTGGCGTCATACTCGCAGATGACTTGTGTGTCAATGAAGGGGGCGATGGTGTTTTAAAACAGATGGTGAGACTCTATGAGAAGTATAGATGTTCTATTGTAGCCATCATGGAAGTTCCCCAAGATCAAGTCCATAAGTATGGCGTTATTGCAGGACGTGAGATAGAAGAGGGGATCTTTATGGTCGATGATATGGTAGAAAAACCAGAAAATGACAAAGCCCCATCCAACCTAGCCATCATCGGGCGTTACATCTTAACACCAGACATCTTTAAGATCATAGAAAACACCAAGCCAGGCAAAAATGGAGAGCTGCAAATCACGGATGCTCTTTTGACACAGGCGAAAAACGGAATGGTTTTAGGGTACAAGTTTAAAGGAAAACGTTTTGACTGCGGCTCTTTGGATGGCTTTGTTGAGGCGACAAACTATTTTTACGCGATGGAGAAGGCGAAGTAAGAGTTTTCTCTCTTACTCTTCTGTGTTAAGGCTTGCCTTGACAAACGCCAAGATGGAGGGGTTTGGCGTTTGCAAGCGAGATGTAAACTCTGGGTGAAACTGCACGCCTAAAAACCATGGATGATCTTGTATCTCAACCGCCTCAATAAGCCCGTTGGACTCTCCGGTGACAATCATTCCCGCTTTTTCAAGCGCTTCACGGTAAGCTGGATTTGCTTCATAACGGTGACGGTGACGCTCGTAAATCGTTGCTTCACCACTGTATGCTTCGCGAAGGAGTGATCCCTCTTTTGTGTCACACGGATACTCGCCTAAACGCAGCGTTCCTCCCATAGGTGAGGTGTGCGTACGAAGCTGCATGCCACCGCTTTGGTCTAAGAAGTTGTCGATGAGGTAGATCATCGGATGCGGCGTTTGGGGATCAAACTCGATAGAGTTTGCACCCTCTAGTCCAAGGACATTTCTTGCGTACTCGACAAGTGTGAGCTGCATACCAAGACAGATACCAAGATAAGGGATTTTGTTCACGCGAGCATAGGTAATAGCTTGAATTTTCCCCTCAACACCACGGTTTCCAAAACCACCAGCCACTAAAACAGAGTCACAATCAGCTAAGAGCGCCTCTGCTCCTCGCTCTTCTATCTGCTCAGAGTCTACCCAGCAGATCTCTACTCTTGTATCAAGATGCGCTCCACAGTGAATGAGTGACTCTGTGAGTGATTTGTAGGCCTCTTTGAGTTCAAGATATTTACCAACAAAACCAACAACCGTTTTGTTTTTTGGTTGCACGATGCGTTTGACCAAGAAGTCCCATTTTTCCATATCTGGATCAAGCTCGCCAAGTTCTAGCTCTTTGGCGATAGGCTTGAGGATATTTTGGCGTAAAAACGTCACGGGAATGTCGTAAATCGTTGCTGCATCAAGTGCCTCTATAACGCTGTCGTTTGGAACATCACAACTCATGGCGAGTTTTTTCTTGAAGGTCTTTGGCAGAGCATTTTCACTTCTTGCGATGATCATCTGCGGTGTGATACCGATGCGGCGAAGTTCTTGAACTGAGTGCTGTGTTGGTTTTGATTTGAGTTCACCCGCTGCTTTGATGTAAGGGATGAGTGTAACATGGATGAAGAAAGTTCCAGCAACCTCTTCATCGTGTTTCATTTGGCGAATCGCTTCCATGAAAGGCAAGCCTTCGATGTCTCCCACTGTTCCACCAAGCTCAACGACCAAGATGTCATGCCCTTCGCCCGCGTCTTTGATGCGTTTGACGATCTCGCCTACGATGTGAGGGATGACCTGAATAGTCTGCCCTAAGTAGCCACCAGCACGCTCTCGCTCGATGACGGAGGAGTAGACCTGTCCTGTCGTAAAGTTTGCAGTCTTAAGATAAGAAGTATCTAAGAAGCGTTCATAGTTTCCTATGTCAAGGTCGGTCTCCGCTCCATCTTTAGTCACAAAGACCTCTCCGTGTTCGAGTGGAGACATAGTTCCTGGGTCGACATTTATGTAGGGGTCTATCTTGAGCATACCTACTTTTTTGCCCGAGTGTTTAAGCAGTGTACCGATACTTGCCGCCGTAATCCCTTTTCCAAGAGAAGATAAAACGCCACCCGTTACAAAAATGTATTTTGTCATAGTATGAACTCCAAAGATGAAAAAAATAAAGCAAATTATAGTCAAGACTCTCTTAAAATCTTCCCAAAAATATGAGTGAAAACTGCTATAATAATCCTAAAAAACAAAAGCAGAAAAATGGATAACACACTCTTTTATGTCATCATCGCGTTAGGTATTTCAGTCATTTTAAATCTCATCTTGAAGAGATTTGGTATTTCACAGATTATAGGCTACATTCTCACTGGAACCATCGTGGTTTATGCGTTTGACCTCAAAGCCTACAACAACTCCCACTCTTTGGAGATTCTTGGTGAGTTTGGTATTGTCTTTTTGATGTTCACTATTGGTCTTGAGATCTCGCTTGCTAAGATGAACACCATGAAAAAAGAGATCTTTTTCAATGGTTTCTTGCAAGTGGGCATCACCGCGTTTGTCATCTACTCCATTGCACACTACGGTTTTGGTTATGGCGAAAAGACGTCTCTTATTATCGCGCTCGCGTTTTCACTCTCTTCTACTGCCGTGGTGCTTAGCTATCTTAAAAGCTCTAAAGAGATCTACAAGCCCTATGGACAGCTCTCAACGGGAATTCTTGTTTTTCAAGATATCGCCGTTATCCCCATTCTTATCTTGATAGGGTTTATGACCAACGAGGGTGATGAGTCTGTTCTTACCATTTTGGGGTATACGCTTATGAGTGCTGTATTTGTCATTGCTCTTTTGTTTATTGTCGGAAAACGTGTCATGACATGGATGCTTCACTTCTCAGCCTCTTCCGAGCTTGATGAACTCTTTATGGGTTCTGTGCTTTTTATTGTGGTTTCTGCATCGCTTGTGGCACACTTTATGGGCTTTACATTTTCACTCGGTGCCTTTGTCGCGGGGATGATTATCGCTGAGACGAAGTACCATCATAAAGTAGAAGCAGACATCGCTCCATTTAAAGATCTTCTTTTGGGAACTTTCTTTGTGGTTGTCGGTATGAAGATAGATCTTCTCGTGCTCTTTAACAATTTCTTCACTATTATAGGGATCTTTTTGGCTGTACTTGTGATTAAAAGTATTCTGATTTATGGACTGCTTCGTATCACTTCTCGCCATAGACGCTCATTAAAAACAGCACTGGCTCTTTCACAAGTAGGAGAGTTTTCATTTGTTATTTTTGCATTAGCTTCCATGGGTGGCATCATTGCCGATGAGCTTGTTCAGGTGCTTGTACTTGTGGTGATTCTCTCGATGATCGTTACACCATTTTTCATCAGTCGTATCAGTCCTTTTGTAGAGTACCTTAGCGGTCGCAAAGATGATATAGCCGATATGTCAGCCCTTAGCAGCAAATCAGACCATGTCATCGTCTGTGGATATGGCATCGTTGGAAAGTTTGTCACAAAAAACCTTGATGAGCTTGGTGCTTCATACATTGTCGTCGACAACTCCCCAAAACATGTTAATGAAGCGATAAATGATGGAAGAGAGGTCTATCTAGGCGATATGTCGAAGCGATCCATCTTAGAAGCGCTCAACATCCACGAGTGCTCTTCAGTCATCGTAACACTCGATAACGCAGAGAAAAAACGTCTCATTTGTGAAGCGATCGCAGCAAACACAAAAGATATAAATCTCATAGTGAAAATCATCTCTTTAGAGGAGAGAAACGCACTGAGTGACCTGCCAATAAATGTAATGATAGATGGAAAAGAGGAGGTTGCTAGAATTTTGGTGGAGAGAATGGCGAGCTGTAACCTAAGTGCTCACTAAGAGGAGTTTTAGTTTTCTCTTGAGCCTGGCTTGATCGCTTCGCTGCCATCTTTACAAAGAGGACACTCTTCTGGAGCATACATCTCAAATGTAAAGTCTGCGAGTGCAAAAAACGGTATATCTTGTGGGAGTTTGCAGTTGCTTTTTGTTGTGACATCTGAGCCTTCGCGTTTACAAAAACCACGATTTGCAAGAGCTGCAACACCGACGATTTTACCGCCTAACTCTTTTACAACTGCTGCAGCTTCCATAGCAGAGCCACCTGTTGTAATGATATCTTCGCACATAAGCACTCTTTCGCCTTGTGCCACTTCAAATCCACGACGAATACTCATTTCACCATTTACTCTTTCGGCAAAGATAAAACGTACATCAAGTGCGGTTGCAAGTGCAAAACCTGCTATGAGTCCGCCAAGAGCAGGAGCACAAACGCAGTCAACTTCTAATCCTGATGCTTTGATCTCTTTGGCAAGTGCATCAGCAAGAAGTTTTGCCGTTTTTGGATCTTCCAAAACTTTTGCAGATTGAAGGTAAAACTGTGAGTGATTGCCGCTGCTGAGTTTGAAATGCCCCTCTAAGAGAGCATTTGCATCCATGTAAATTTTTTTGATATCCATGGCGTTTATACTTTTAAAATTTCAGCTTCTTTCTCTTTTAAGATGCTGTCAATTTGTGAGATATATTTATCTGTGAGTTTTTGGATGTTATCTTGTGCCGCTTTGGATTCGTCAGCAGTGATCTCTTTATCTTTTTCAAGTTTTTTTATCTTGTCATTTGCATCACGTCTGTCGTTTCTTACAGCTACTTTAGCGTTTTCACCCATCCCTTTCATCTTTTTGACAGAGTCTTGGCGCTGCTCAACTGTCATAGGAGGAAAAAAGAGTTTGATCTGATTGCCGTCATTGTTTGGGTTTACGCCTATATTTGCGGCACTGATTGCACTCTCAATAGTTGAGAGAAGATTTTTTTCCCAAGGATTGATGACAATAGTTGTTGCATCTGTTGCGATTACAGAGCCCACTTGATCGAGCGGTGTTGGCGTACCGTAGTAGTCGATTTTGATATTGTCTAAAACAGAAATCATAACTTTTCCAGTTCTGAGCGTTTTAAAGTCTCTGAGCATATGCTCAATGCCGCCCTTCATTTTTGATTCACATTTTGTGTAGATTTCATTGACCATGATTACTCTCCTTGTGTAGTTTGTGGTGGCGTTTGTGTGGCTGGAACAGTCGCTTGTGTTGGTACTACTGGTGTTTTCGCTACGGCTGGTGCTGCGACATTCGTATCTTCTACGATTTTGTCGATGACAGACTCATCTGCAGCTTTTGCATACATATAGCCAAGCGCTAAAGTGTTTACAACAAAGATAAAACCTATTGTGAACGTTGCCTTTGCTAAGAAACTGTTTGGACCTTTTGCTCCAAATACGGAGTCGTTTGAGCCGCTATATGCACCAAGACCGATGCTTGAGCTCTTTTGAAGCAGTACAGCTATCACGATGATGATAACTAACACTATTTGGATAATCAGTAAAAGACTGGTTGTCATAGAGATTCCTATATATAAAAAAGTGGCGAATTATATCTAAATAATCTTATATTATCAAATTCAAAAAAAAGCATACAAAAATAGGTATAATTGCACATTTTTTTTATGGAGTGCTACTAGATGAAAACTGTACAAAAACTAACTCTTATGCTTTTAGGTCTTGCCATATTTGGGGCACTTTTTGTACTTATCTTCGAGCCAAAGCAAAATGCAACAATGCAAGCGAAACAAAGTGTCAGTGTGAGTAGTTTTACACTTCATGATGTAGTAAGTAACATTGCTGGCGAGAGTGTAAATGTTGTCAATATCTTGCCTCTAGGGGTTGATCCGCATAGTTTTGAACCAACTCCAAAACTGATGGCTCAAATAGAGCAGAGCGATCTTGTCATTTATAGTGGTGCGGGACTTGAGCCTTGGACACACGGTTTTGCATTTAAAGGCAGAGCTGTCGATATGAGCGAACATGTCACCCTTCTTGAGTTGGATGAGCATGATGAGTATGATGAGTATGATGAGCATGATGAGCATGATGAGCATGATGAGCATGATGAGCATGATGCTGCGGCCCATCACGAACATCATCACGGAGAGGAAGATCCTCACTATTGGCTAGACTTTAAAAATATGCAAAAAGTAGCCAATGTGGTGCGTGATGAGCTCATAGCACTGCAGCCAACAAAACGTAGTGAGTATGAACAAAATACCCAAAAGTATGTAGCGATGCTCGATAAACTCGATAGTGCATACAAGCAGAGACTCGCTAGTTGTAAGCTGCATACTGTCGTCATTAATCACAATGCACTAGGTTATCTAGCACACAATTATGGTTTTGAGGTGGAGTCTTTGAGTGGTCTTGCCCCTGAAGCACAGCCAAACCCACAGCAGATAGTTCATCTCTTTGAGACTCTAAAACGCGACAAGATCCAAACTGTTTTTTTTGAAAGTTTTGTGAACAATAGAGACATAATAGTCGTCGCAAAAGATGCAAATGTCACACTCGAAGTCTTTCAAGTGCTTGGAAACATAACACAAAAAGAGCTAGATCAAAACCTGAGCTATGAAGAGATTATGTATGAAAATCTTGAAAAGCTCTCTAAGGCACTTGAGTGCAATTGAGTTTTAAAGTACCTATCTTTGAAGTCAAAAATCTTGATTTTAAAGTCGGCGATATCTCCATACTCTCCAACATCTCTTTGGAGATCTTTGAGGGGGAGTACATCGCTATCATAGGACCAAATGGAGGTGGAAAGACTACACTTATTCGACTCCTTTTAGGACTTGAAAAGCCATCTGCTGGGAAACGAAAGATTTTTGGTAAAAAGTATGAAAATTTTAAAGAGTGGCATAAGATAGGGTATGTTCCTCAAAGAGCATCTCTTGTTGATGAAAACTTTCCAGCAACAGTTGAAGATATAGTGAGTATGGGAAGAGTCGCCAAGCGCTCTTTTCTTGGAAGAATGAGCAAAGCAGATAGAGTCGCAGTAGAAGATGCCATGAAAAAAATGGATGTTTTTAATTTAAAAGAGAAGATGGTTGGAACACTCTCAGGTGGTCAGCGTCAACGTGTCATGATTGCCCGTGCACTCGCCTCTTATCCTAAGATACTTATACTTGATGAACCAAATACAGGTGTCGACATGGTCTCTCAGCAGCGTTTCTATGCACTGCTTTCTAAACTCAACAAAGAAGAGAAAATCACCATTTTGTTTATTACTCATGATGTTGGTGTGATTGTTGATGACATACAAAGACTTTTCACTATAAACCATAAAGCCTCGCTCTGCTCCAATCCAAAAGAGGCACTCAGCTGTGAAGAGATGAGCTCCCTTTATGGACTGGATGCACACCTGCTTTACAATCACAAACATGAGCATGCCCATGCTTGAAATATTCTCTTATGAGTTTATGCAACGAGCATTTGTTGCTGGCCTCTTTATAGCTATTTTGGCTTCGTTGAGTGGAACATTTATCGTGCTTAAACGCTACTCTTTAATGAGTGAAACTTTGGCTCATTCGGCACTTGTTGGTGTGGCTGTAGGGCTTGTAGCAGGCACAAACCCTCTATGGAGTGCCGTTCTTGTCGCACTCGCGTCAGCTTGGTTGATCGAGTATCTTCGAAGTAGCTTCAATCTCTATTCAGACGCTATTCTCTCTATTATTCTTTCAGGTTCACTGGCGACTGCAGTGATCATTGTCTCCTTGGGTGGGACATTTAACAACTCACTCTTTTCGTATCTCTTTGGCTCTATTCTCTCGGTAAGTTACGAAGACCTTGTGACAATTTTGCTCTTTGGGATACTCTCGCTTGGTTTTTTGCTCTTCTTCTCAAAAGAGCTCTATTTTATAGCTTATGATGAAGAGGTAGTCTTTCCTGTTAATTCTGTGCTTGCTAGGAC
>CAZJRG010000004.1:34489-36898 GCA_964548435.1 uncultured Sulfurimonas sp.
GCTTCTTAATTTTTTGCTTGTGAGTGTTGTTGCTATTATTATCGCACTGAGCATACGAGTGGTTGGAAGCTTACTTATTGGAGCACTTATGGTTATACCTACGGTAGCTGCTTTACAGTTTCGTGTAGGTTTTAAAGCGACACTCCTCATTTCACTCTTTTTGGGAGTACTTAGTGTTACTTTAGGAATGCTGTTTTCGTTTTATTTCTCTCTTCCATCAGGTGCTACTATTGTTTTATGTGTTATTACGCTTTTCATACTTTCACTCGTTATAAATAAAAAATGAAAATTTCCAAAGAGTTTTCTAAGCATGCACAAGCATATGAATCTCGAAACAGCATACAAACGCAGGTGGCAAAAAAACTTCTCTCTTTGGTCGCAGGAGAGCCTCAAAAAATAGTTGATTTGGGGTGTGGTAGTGGCGCGATTTGTAGAAATATTGAGTGGGATTATGTAAAGTTTTATGGAATTGATTTTGCACAAGGAATGCTAGATTTACATCCAAAAACACCAAAAATTGAACTTTTGAATGCAGATTTCAATGATGTAAAGCTTTACGACATGCTTCAAAGAGAGCAGTTTGACTACATTCTCTCTGCATCCGCACTCCAATGGGCAGAAGATTTAGACTCTCTGTTTGCACACATTAGTAAGCTTACTACACCAATTGCGTTTGCGATCTTTACATCAAATACATTTAAAACACTACACAAAACCGCTGCAATAAACTCAATACTCAAAAGTGCCCAAGAGATAAAAACACTGCAAGAGAGATATTTTGATGCTAAATTTGAATTGTGCAGCTACTCACTTGAGTTTGAAACGGTAAGAGATATGTTTCGCTATATTAAACGCAGTGGTGTGAGTGGTGCGAGAAATCTCCTTGGCGTAAAAGAGATGAAAGAGCTAATGCGATCCTATCCGCTTAACTATCTTGAGTTTGAGGTTGTTTTTATTAGTAGTTAAAGCTCTATGAGAGAAGAATCTCTTTTTCTAGGTCATAGAGTTCATAACGAATATGCTTGAAGTTTTCACTTAAGTCTGTCTGAATGAGTTTAAATAGTTCCTCTAAAACGCGGGCAGACTCTTGAGATCGTTTGAGATTGGCTATTAAAATACTGGTGATATCTAAACGTTGAAGTTCACTCTCTTGAGTTGGACGAAGCACATCGTTGATACTATCGCGGTAAGCTAGAAAGTCGAGATAGTTTTCAATTTTTGCAAGATGTCTAAGAGATTTTAATTTTCTAGAGATTTTTGTGTTGTTGTCGCGGTAACGCATAATGTCTTCAACGACGCGTATACCCTCTTTGAGGCGGTTGAGATTTGCATCTATGACCCGAGATATCTCGGGAGATAGATCACTATTCGTCATTGTTTCCAAAAATGCCAAATAGTTGTAGTAATGCAGTAAAGATGTTTAGAAAATCTAAATAAAGAGCAATAGCTCCATCGATCGGCGTTTCATAAGCACCTTGCATGATGTTTTGTGTATCATAGATGACCAAGATACTAAAAAGGACTACAACAGCACCTGAAATGATAACATGCAACATAGGGTTACCAAGAAAGATGTTAAGAATTGAGAAGCCGATGATAACGAAGAGAGCTATCATAAGTGGTTTGCCATATCCTGTAAAATCTTTTGTTGTTTTAATAGCATAAAAACTCATAGCCCCAAAAACAACCGCAGTCATTGCAAATGCATTTCCTATAATGGTAGCACCACCGCTCATGCCAAGTGTACGTGCTAAAAGAGGAGCCAGCATTAAACCTGTCATAAAAACAAAACCAAACATAACCATAAGGTTGATCCCTGGTTTATGCTTTACAAAATGAAGCCCTATGAGAAGACCGATCTCTAAAAAGAAAAGCGGCCAAAAGTAAGCATGGATAGTAGCAGCTAGTGGTACACCTACATAAGCACCCACAGCACCAGCCATCATCGATGCAGCAAAAAGTTTGTATGTCTCTTTTACAAAAGAGATAAGTTGTGAGTCGCTACGACTCGCTGCTTCATATGCAAAAGAGCTCTCTCTTGCATAATCACGATCATATAGTCCCATATTTTTTCCTTTATAGATCCTTTTGCAAGGATAATTAGATTTTTAAGAATTCTAATTATAAAGAGTAAACGCAGAGTAACCATCTATTACGATTTGCTTTTTCATTATATTACAAATTTCAAATAAAGCATTTTGCATAAGCAAATCAAATCTAAATGAAACAAATAAAAAAGAATTTCGAAATTTCTTCATTAAACTATTGACTTCAAAGTGTAAATCCCCTATAATTCCCGTCCACAAACAGAGACACCTAAAGTTTAGGAGTTGGAGACGGAAGTTTCAATCTAGTTTGAGATCATTGAAAACTAAGCAAGTAATAGACTTTTAGTAAACACTAAACAGT
>CAZJRG010000005.1:0-34697 GCA_964548435.1 uncultured Sulfurimonas sp.
AAATTACTTTGGCGAGAAGAAAATCGCACTCATAGTAAATGAGTTTGGCGAGATAGGCGTTGACCAAAATATTCTCAAAAATGTCCATAGTGATGTCATTGAGATTTCACAAGGATGCATCTGCTGTGCCATGGCTGAGGAGTTTGAAAATGGTGTCATTGAGATTATAAACAAATACAATCCTGATCTTATTTTTGTGGAAACATCTGGGGCTACGGAGCCTTTTCCTATATATATGTCGCTGCAAAATCTTGGCATAGGGGTTGATGGGGCAATCTGTGTGGTGGATGTGAAAAACTATCGCTCCTATATGGATAACCCAACAGCCCGCTATCAAATCGGAGGCTCAAACATCATAGTCCTCAACAAAACCGACCTTGTCGATGAGCAAGAGCTTGCAATAGCCACAGAGGAGATAAAAGCTTTTAAAGAGGAGCACAACATAAAAAATATGCTCACAGGAGAGAGCGTTTTTAACAACTATGTCATTTACAAAGCGCAACACGGCGTTTTACCACAAGAGATTTTTGAAGGAAGTTATAGTATTACCGAGATACTGCGTTTTGCAGAGATAACACAGCATGAACACCATCATGAGCTTATAGAAAGAAACGCGGCGACACTCTCTAAAAAGATACTTTTTAATGATGTGGACCAGCTCTTTAAAGCACTCCCTAAAAACATATACAGAGTCAAAGGGATGATAAAAGTCGGGGATGTTCCAGTTACACTCATAGCAAACTACGCATTTGGAAATGTCACCTACGAGGAGCTTGCCGAGTATGAAGGCGAGAGCATTTTAGTCTTTATCGGTCAAGATATAGCTGAGGAAATTCATAACTTAGCTCACAGATTTGACTTTTGTGATTTTCACCTCCACGATCATGCGCACGATCATGCGCATGAAGAAGCTCTTTGGCGACTCTCTTTGCCTGAGCAATAGCCCCTTCAACGTAACCACCCTCCTCAAAGCTAAACTCCGTAGCACAAAAATAGACTTTTAAAGAGTAAGCACTCATATCTATGCCATAACTAGGGTGGGCACTTCGGGGTGTGGCATCTTCTAAAGCCGCACTATATATCTCGCATTTCCAATCAACTACATAAACAGCTACAATCTCATTTCTTTCAATACCAAAGATTCGCACCATCTGATTGGTGACGTCTTCTTTTAGGGAATCCATATTTGCATGTAACTGCACAAAACCAAAGAGTGCAGCCTTCTCATCACTACATGCATCGTGAATTTCACCAAGAGGTCCCACATGCGAAAAGACAAAACCACTCAAACCCCTCTCTCTCCAAAAGGGTGTTTTAAACTCTACGACACATTTGGCACTATTACCCATCCATGTCTGCGTTTTGAGAAGTTGTTGATGCAGAGCGGGTGGCAAAGGAGGAGTAAATGCAAGGAGTGAAGCCAAACGCGGTGGCAGCGTGATAGCGACATAATCGCTCTTGTAGATGTTTTTATTTGTCGCCACAGATACACCCTCATCCAAAACGCCAACGCTTCGTACCGCCTCTTCAAAACAAAACGCAACCCCTTGAAGCCTCTCATAAAGAGCCTGCGTTAAGCTGCAAAGAGTACCTCTCGCACGAAAAGAGGGGGAAGAGGGTGCACTAAATCGTTCAAGCACGCCATTGCTCTCATAGAGGGCATCTCCTTGGGTAAATTGTGGAAATATATCGATGTCAAACTCTTTTAAAAGCCCAAGAAGCTGCGTTTGATGCGGCCAAATCCATGAAGGTCCCATATCATGACCCTCTAAGCAAAAGATTCTCCCGCCTATTCGATCTCTTGCCTCAATGATTGTGATTTCAAAATGCTCTTGAAGCAGATAGGCGAGATACAACCCACTCACTCCAGCACCGACGATTGTGAGCGATTTTTTTGGCATGTTTACATCCTCTCTTTTATCCACCCTGAGATCATCGTAAGCTCGTCTCTGTCTAGTGTATGCTCTTTGTCATAGCTGTGAAACGCTATCTGCCACCCACTCCCTTGAAGTTCGCTTATCTGCGTTTTTGTGGTCTCATAAGCCAAAACGTTGTCAAATCTGCCGTGAGTACAGAGCCATGATGAAGCCGTCGCGTTTGGGTTTTTCTCAGTTATAAGTCGCTGCGTATCATAGACATAACCACTCACGCCAATATAACCAGCGAGCACTTTTTCATAGCGTGCTCCAAACTCAAAGGTGAGCAGAGAGCCTTGAGAAAACCCAAACAAAAAGCTATTTTCAGGGGTAAACTCCCCACAAAAGAGTCTATTAAGGCTCTCTCTAAGCAAACGCCGTGAATACTCAATACCTGGGAGCTGATTTGGGGGAAGCTGATACCAAGAGTGCCCGCCAAAATACTCAAAAGGCGCATCAAAGAGCAGATAGTTCATCTCGTCAATCTTGATAAAATCTGGTAAATTTAAAAAACCCTCTGAAGAGTCACCACGACCATGAAGCACTATCATGAGTTTGTTTGATGGCGTTTTGGAAGGAAGAAAAATATTGTCAAGTGGGAGATCAAGGGATTTCATAACTGCGTTTCCTTATCATTATCTTGCATAAAGGATAGACTCCTCTATGCAAGCTCATTAGTGAACAAAAACGTGTGGCACAATGAGCGGATACTTTTTAAGCTTTCTAAATATATGTTTGCGGACAACTTGGCGAAGATCATTCTCAAGCGCTCTTGGGTTCTCGATGAGTCCCCCTTTGATGTTTGCGAGGAAGATCTCAAGTACATCCTCCATCTCTGCAGCAAAAGCCTTGTCTTGCTTATCTGGAACGATTCCAAACGAAGTCACTTTTGGCTTAGTGAGCATCTGTGAGTTTTGTTGGCTTACTTCAGCAACAAGCATCACGATTCCATCGGTTGCAAGTTTTTGACGATCAAGAACGATATCATCTTCAATTTGATGATTGTTTTGGTTGTCGATGTAGGTTTTACCTGTTTTAACAGTTTTGACTTTTCTCATGTACTTCGGTGCGACTTCTATCTGCTCACCATCTGTCATAAGAATAATATTTCTCTCAGGAACACCACAAAGTATCGCCGTGTCACGGTGTTTCATAACATGGTTATACTCACCGTGAATTGGCAAGAAGAACTTTGGATTTACCAAACGCAGCATCAACTTTTGCTCCTCCATAGAAGCGTGTCCTGAGACGTGTATGTCTCTACTTGTCTCTATCTTTGCACCTGCGCGTTGAAGATGATTTTGCATAGCGGAGATAGAGCCTTCATTACCAGGAATAGCACGTGATGAGAGGATGATGAGATCTGTAGGCTTAATCTTAATGTGTCTGTGCTCTCCGATACTCATTCTAAAGAGTGCTGAGTTTGGCTCACCTTGTGAACCTGTTGTAACTATGAGCACCTCTTTATCATTGAGGCGAGTTACCTCTTCAGCATCAACGAAGATATTTTTTGGAAATTTCACATAATCATACTGCATAGCTACCTCAAGGTTTCTCTCCATCGATCGACCAATAACGCAGACCTTGCGTCCATACTTGATACCATACTGTATAGCCTGCTGGACACGGTGAATGTTTGAACTAAATGTAGAGAGAATCACACGACCCTCAGCCTTTGAAAAGACTCTATCAAGTGCTGGAGCGACACTCAGTTCAGAGCCTGTTGGAGCAGGATTGTGTGAGTTTGTTGAGTCACTTAAGAGACATAAAACACCTTTCTCTCCGTAGTAAGCAAGTCTGTGAAGGTCTGCTGTATAACCATCAACTGGTGTGTAGTCAATTTTAAAGTCACCCGTGTGAATGACCGTTCCAGCCTCAGTTGTAATAGCAACCGAAGAGCTATCAATGATAGAATGAGTCATGTGCATCCACTCAACCTCAAAATCGTTTCCTATTTTATAAACCTGGCGTTTAACGATTGGTACAAAGTGTTTTCTATACTCTTTGATATGGTGCTCATCAAATTTATTTCCAATCATCGCAAGAGGAAGCGGTGTTCCGTATATTGGGAACTGCATCTCCTTAAAAAGATATGGCATAGCACCGATGTGATCTTCGTGGGCATGAGTAATGATGACTGCCACTATTTTATGACGAATCTCTCTTAAGTAAGAAAAATCAGGAATAAGAATGTCAACTCCGTGCATCGTCTCATCTGGAAAGCTCATTCCAACATCAATGAGAATTGCCTCTTTTTCCGTCTCAAAAACGGCAATATTTCCACCGATCTCACCTAAACCACCTAGTGGCGTTATACGGATTTTTGCTTTTGATTCAAGATCAAGTTTATAGTGTGGATTGAGTCTTTGCTTGTGTGCCTCTTGATTTAAAAGAGTATATTTTTTGAGATTTTCATCTGTTGGGGCAGGCTGTCTTTTATGACGATTTTTGCTCTTATTTCTTGCATTTGCAGCTGCGTTTGGGTTTGCTGTTGTGCTACTCTCTGCAGATGATTGCGACTGAGGATTTGCCGCTTTTTCACCTTGTGGATTATTTCGTCTATTATTATTTGGTCTACGGTTTCTGTTGTTGTTTGGTCTAGTTTGGGGTGCTGCTGCTTGCTGCGTCCCCTGCATTTCTTCTGCCATCCAAACTCCTTTTTATATGATTTTATAGAGTTGGTGATAGTCCTTAGTGTCGACTTGATGAGGGCGAATTGTTGGTGTAAGCTCAAGCTTCTCAAAAGCCTCTTGAAGTTTTGTTTTTTCATACTTCGCAGAGAGATTTTTCATAAGAGTTTTACGAGGCTGGCTAAATGCAACTCTTAGCAAATCCTCAAAATCTTTATCACTTCTATCTGCGTTTTTTTCTATAAGAAAAACAGCGGAGTCTACTTTTGGCTGGGGATCAAACGCAGTTGGTGGAACCTCTACAACTATATGAGCTGTTCCTACACTCTGAGCTATGACAGCCAAAGCACCAAAAACTTTTTCACCCGCGGTAGCACAAAACTTCTCCGCAACTTCAAGCTGGACCATTACAAGTATATTTTTACACATTGGATCTGCGAGTGCTTTTAGGATTATGTTCGTAGCGATGTAGTAGGGCAAGTTTGCCACTAAATCATACGGTTCGTCAACTAAAGCACTCTTCCAAGCTTCGAGTACATCTCCGCAGTGGATGCGAAGTCGCTTGGTGGCAATCTCTTCTTTAAATTCACTCTGTAACAGTTTACACAAATCGGTATCTACCTCAAAAGCTTCTACACTTTTGACATCAACTAAAAATTTAGTTAAATCACCTAAGCCAGGCCCAATCTCAACGAGCTTATTCTCGTTTTTGGGCATCGCTTCGACGATTTTTCTTAAAACTGACTGATCTTTTAGAAAGTTTTGTCCAAACTTCTTCTTTGCTACAACGCTTTCTTTATTCATAGGGGCTATTGTATACTATCTAAACTTACACCAAGGTAACAAGAAAAAAGGATTTCTCACTCCCCCAATGCTTCAAGTTTCTCATCTGAGACGGCAACAATCCTACGCTCAAGTCGTGCCAACTCCTCTAAAAGCTCTTTAGATAGTGACTCTAGTCTTTGTAATTCTCCTTGAGCAAATTCTCTCTCTTGCTCTGTTATAAGTCGCTTTTTCTCCCCAAAAAGCTTGCTCAAAAGTGGTTTTTTACTCTGATCTGGTGCATATATTTTAAAGATATTAAAATATGCATCATGCAAATTTTTATGCAGTTGCGCCATATTTGTCATACACTCAAGGGGATTATTAGAGAGTCCGCTCAACTTTTGACCTTGTGTATAAAACCACTGCCCAAAGAGGCACTCGTTTGGACTCACAGGAGCAATATCTTGGGCACTTTTTTCATTTATAAGAGATTTTGCTTTATAAACCCAATCAAGATGCAGATTGTTTGCGAGCTTTATCTGATTGAGAATCTCCTCTTTCTTCATATTTTTTCCTATGTATAACTATTTTTAATAACAATAGTCTCTTTTTCATTAAAGAGCAATTAAAACTACTCAATATGTTTCACGTGAAACATATTGGGTAGTTAAGTAACTGTAAGAGAAAAATAGTATAATTCACAATATTTAAGAAAGGTCTATGCTCCATGAACTATTTTGCCAAAAGAATCATTCCCTGTCTCGATGTTAAAGACGGCCGTGTCGTCAAGGGTGTCAACTTTGTAGGTCTCAAAGATGCTGGTGATCCTGTTGAAGTAGCACGTCGTTACAACGAAGAGGGTGCTGATGAGATTACATTTTTAGATATCACAGCATCTTCTGATAACAGAGAGACCATTGTGGAGATAGTAGCCAAAGTGGCTCGAGAGATCTTTATTCCACTTACTGTCGGTGGAGGTATTCGCAAACTCGAAGATATCTACAAACTTCTAAATGTTGGGTGTGACAAAGTGAGTGTTAACTCAGCAGCCATAAAGCGTCCAGAGCTCATTGACGAAGGTGCCAAACGTTTTGGATCACAATGCATAGTGACAGCTATAGATGTCAAAAAAAATCCACAAGGAAACTATAACGTCTATCTAAATGGTGGAAGAGTAGATACAGGATTAGATGCAGTCGAGTGGGCAAAAGAGGTCGTAGAACGTGGAAGTGGTGAGATACTCTTAACATCTATGGATGCAGATGGCACAAAAGCTGGTTTTGAACTCAACATTACAGAACAGATCAGTCGTGCAGTCAATGTTCCAGTTATAGCAAGTGGTGGAGCAGGGACGATGGAACACATCAAAGAGGCATTTCTCCACGGTGCTGATGCGGCACTCGCTGCGAGTATTTTTCACTATAAAGAGATAGATATAATGGATCTCAAACGCTACCTTCACTCTCAAAATATTCCTGTAAGGCTATAAAAGTTGAATGGCGTTTCACTCTTTGCAAATGTAGGTATTGCTGAAACTTACATCCACAATCATGGTATAAATATCGTAGTTGCAAATGAACTCCTTTCCAATAGAGCTGCATTTCATCAAGAGTCACATCCAGAGTGTAAGATGATACAAGGTGATATTACCAAAAGTGAAATCTATAATGCAGTCTTGTCATATGCACAAGAAAAGAAATGTCAATTCCTCATAGCAACACCACCGTGCCAAGGGATGAGTATCGCTGGGAAGATGCAAGAGAATGATCCAAGAAACAGACTTATAACATTTGTTATAGAGATGATTAAAGCACTGCAGCCCCTCCATGCCCTCATAGAAAATGTCCCTGGAGTTCTTAAAACCTACATCAGTATAGAGGGTAAAAAAGTAAAAATTGTAGACTATATAGAAGAGTCTCTAAAACCACTTGGCTACTATATAAATCCAGTAATCGTCGATGCTGCAGACTATGGAACACCCCAAACAAGAAAAAGAGCTATATTTCTCATATCTAAAGTAGCCCACTGGGAGCTACCACCCAAGAGAGATAAGATTAGTGTCAAAGAGGCCATCGGAGACCTTCCGCCTCTTGAGAGTGGAGAAGAGTCTCATATAGAGTATCACTATGCTAAAAAACATAATAAACGCCATACATCAGTGCTGCGTTACACTCCAACGGGTAAAAGTGCGCTTCAAAACGCTGTACATTATCCAAAAAAAGAGGATGGAACTCGTATAAAAGGTTTTGCTACTACCTATAAACGCATAGAATGGGATAAGCCAGCTCCTACCATCACCATGGCAAACGGCTCAGTTTCATCTCAAAACAATGTTCATCCAGGTCGCAAGAATAGTGATGGAACATATAGTGATGCCCGCGTGTTAACACTCAAAGAGATTTTTATTCTCACAGGTCTTCCAGAGAGTTGGAAACCACCAAAATGGGCAAGTGAAAACCTGATACGTCACGCAATAGGAGAAGGGGTTCCGCCTCGTCTTATTGACACACTACTGAGTACATTACCAAAAAAATAAGGAGTAGGTATAGATGATAATCTGTGCAGGAAATGAAGAAAATTTTGACTTTGCGTTAGCGACGGGAGTAGGGCTTATCGAGACTGCAATGAATCTCACACGTTTGTGTCTTTTTGACAAACCAGAGTTTTTACTCTTTGTCGGAACAGCTGGAAGTTACGGTGAAGCAAAGATATTTGACATCATCGAGTCTAAAACTGCTGCAAACATAGAACTCGCATTTTTAAAAAACGATGCATACACACCGCTAGATAATGTAGTGACAACTAACACCACTAACATAAAAGATATAGTAGTAAACTCATCAAACTACATTAGTACAAACGCAGCGCTCACAAAGAATTTTCTGAAATTTGGCGTAGGAATTGAAAACATGGAGTTTTTCTCTGTGCTCAAAATAGCTCAAGAGTTTAACATTCCAGCTGGCGGCGTTTTCTGCATAACAAACTACACAAACGCAAATGCTCATGAAGATTTTTTAAAAAACCATTCAGAGGCAAAAGAGCTCTTAGCACAACATGTTAAAAAACGCATACAGGAACTAACACAAAAACCTAAAGGTGATCTATGAATCTCCTCAAACCCTCTTTGTATGACCTAACACTTAAAGAGCTAACAGCACAAACAAAACCCGCTTTTCGTGCGAAACAGATATATGGATGGCTCTACCATCACTATGCACAAAGTTTTGATGATATGAAAAATATTCCTAACGCACTCAAAGATGAGTTAGCACACAAGTATCTTATTAACCCTCTTAAAATAGTCAAAAAAGAGCTATCTAGCGATGGCACTATAAAGTATCTTCTAGAACTTCAAGATGGTAAAACGATTGAAGCAGTCTGGCTAAAGATGAAAGAGGAGCTTAAAGACGAAACAGGTTCTATAACGCAAGAAGCAAAATACACTATATGTGTCTCAACGCAAGTAGGATGTAAAGTTGGATGTACATTTTGTCTCACTGCAAAAGGTGGATTTACTAGAGATCTCACTGCTGGTGAAATAGTCGCACAAGTCGTTACACTGAAAAATGACAATATCCACAAACATAATCGTATGATAAATATAGTCTACATGGGAATGGGTGAACCTCTTGACAACCTCACAAATCTAGCCAAAGCAATCGAAATATTTAAAGAGGATGCTGGTCTAAGCATCAGTGGTAAACGCCAAACTGTCTCTACGAGCGGTCTAAGCACAAAGATAGATAAGCTTGGAGAGATGGACCTTGGGGTTCACATTGCCATCTCTTTACATGCCGTAGATGATGATTTGCGTACTGAACTCATACCTATGAATAAAGCACACAACATCAACTCCATCATGGAAGCTGTCAAACGATTTCCCATTGACACACGCAAACGTGTTATGTTTGAGTATCTTGTTATAAAAGAGAAGAACGATGATCTAGGATCGGCAAAAAAACTTGTCAAACTGCTCACAGGCATTAAAGCAAAGGTAAATCTTATCTACTTTAACCCCTATCCTGGAACAACTTACAAACGCCCTAGCAAAGAAGATATGATTGCATTTCAAGAGTATCTTGTAAAACATGGTGTGCTCTGTACCATCAGAGACTCAAAGGGTATAGATATAAGTGCTGCATGTGGACAACTTAAAGAAAAAACCGCAGAGGAGAGAGAAAGTGAGTAGTGTAGATATAGCTGAAATAGTCATCTTAGTCATCGTATTTGCTACTGGAGTTGGAAGTTTTATTTATGCCGCCACAAAAGATGAGTAAGTATTCTTCGTGAAATAATAGTATGGTATGATATTAAAACAAAAATACTAAGGAGTCAAAATGTCAGATAAAACAGATTCAGATAGAATTGAAGAGATATATAAGCTATGTAATGGTCACTTTGGTGATGTACGATTTGTGGGTGTAAAGCTTCACGGTCAAATTGGATGGATAGCAAAAGTACAGTTTAATACAGAAGAGATAAACAATCTTACAGCAGACGGTGAATCAAGCAGTGATGCACTGAGAAACTTGAGAAATAGAATCAAAAAAATTATTAAAAGATATAACCGCGTTTAAATAGAGCGAGGTAAACGACCAACACACCAGGGAGGTCGTTTATGGGCACAATCATACCTTACTTTTCTTATAAAAAGCTAACATAAAAAATTCAGACAATCTTGCTAATAATTCTATTTAACTCAAACTAAAACCTATAATTTTTAGAGAATTTTTTTTATTGATGTATCATATTCACACATTGTTCTAGAGTGTGAATAATTTTTATCCAAAAGAGAAAAATATTTAAAATTTTGAAATAATTTAAGAAAAAAATTATATAAAAATATACTGAAACACAAGCATTAAGAGAGCGATCAAACCAGCCAAAATAGGCATTTTGCTTAAAATATTCTTTTTATCACATAAGTGAAAAATTGTGAAGGTGATAAATTTCAAAAGTTATTCACACAGCAGTGAATCTAAACATACTTTTTCAAAATCTACTTTACTTTGTATGGTGTATTTTTTGTTGTAAAGTTCAAACTCCAACTCGTTAGCATGCAACAGCAGTCTTGTAGCACCACTTAGCTTTACCCTCTGTGTAGCAGAAAGTTCTCTATCTAAAAACTTTTCTATACTCTCCTGCGTTTGTCCATAGATAGGGTCACCTACTATTGGATGTTTCACGTGAAACAAATGGACACGTATCTGATGTTGACGTCCAGTATGAGGCATACACTCCACAAGAGTCATATTCTTATCGGCGAAGTATTTTAACGGTCGAAAACTGGTCTTAGATGGCTTGCCTTTATCATCGACCTTGACTACCATACGCACCAAAGCACTCTCAGCAGCAAAACGCAGTAACGGAGCTTCAACAACAAGCTCATGAGTAAACTCCCCATGCACAAGAGCAAGATACTTCTTACTCATCTCGCGCTCTTGAAACATCATCTTAATCTCTCGTTCACTCTCTTTGTTTCGGGCGCACAAAACAAGTCCACTTGTCTCTTGGTCTATTCTATGCGCAATGTTTGCATCCATACCAAATTGATTTTTCAGCTCATCTATAAGTGAGTAGGGTGTTGCTTTTGTTTGAGGATGAATTAAAACGCCGCTTGGCTTATCAAAAACAACAAACTCATCATCAACATATGTTGGTAGAAGACCTCTACTCTCTGGTTCAAAGTATATATATTCGATTTGACCTTCAATCTCGTCAGCACTACGAAGCATCTTCTCACCATTGACCAAAATGCGTCCTTTAGATATAAAACGCTGTGCATCTCTCTGTCTAAGACCGAGCTCTTTCATCAAAAAAAAGAGTGCCTTTTGTTTAGGTTCTACAAAAAAATTCTTCTTTACAAATGGCATACTTAATTCCCCTATTATGATTATTGCTGTAAAATGCGAGACTTTGAAAAAGCGAAATTTTAGCGTAATAAACGCAGTAGAAAAGAGAAGGAAGAAAAATGGTAGATAGATACTCACGTGAAGAGATGGCATCTAAATGGACTTATCAAGCAAAATACCAAGCTTGGTTAGATGTAGAACTAGCAGTAGTGAAAGCTTGGGCAAAACTCGGAAAGATACCTCAAGAAGATGCAGACAAGATAGTAGCAAACGCAGGTTTTGATATTGCTCGTATAGATGAGATCGAAGCAGTTACTCGACATGACCTCATTGCGTTTACTACATCAGTCTCTGAAACACTTGGCGAAGAGTCGCGCTGGTTTCACTACGGTATGACATCGTCAGACACAGTTGACACTGCTGTAGCACTTCAAATGAAGTCTTCGCTTGAGCTTATCATTGAAGATGTAAAGATGCTTATGGAGTCGATTAAAAAACGTGCCCTTGAACACAAGATGACGCTTCTAGTTGGACGCTCGCATGGCATTCATGGAGAGCCTATAACATTCGGACTTGTGTTAGCAGTTTGGTATGATGAAATGAAACGCCACCTAGAGAATCTTGAGCAGACCATGGATGTCATCTGTGTGGGGCAAGTGAGTGGAGCCATGGGTAACTTCGCACATGCCCCACTTGAGCTTGAAGAGTATACCTGTGCAGAGCTGGGACTCAAACCAGCCCCAGTTTCAAATCAAGTTATACAGCGCGACCGTTATGCTCGCCTTGCTACTGCGTTAGCGCTTATGGCCTCTTCAGTTGAGAAGTTTGCGGTTCAGATAAGACATTGGCAGAGAACAGAAGTTTATGAGTGTGAAGAGTTTTTTGCAAAAGGACAGAAGGGAAGTTCTGCTATGCCACATAAACGCAATCCTATTCTTACAGAAAACATCACAGGGCTTGCTCGTATGATACGTGCCTATGCAACACCAGCGATGGAAAATGTTGCTCTTTGGCACGAGAGAGATATCTCTCACTCATCAACTGAACGTTTTTGGCTGCCTGATGCTTTCATCACAGCCGACTTTATGCTTCACCGTATGAATAATGTTATAGCAAATCTCACAGTCTACCCTGAAAATATGATGAGAAATCTCAACCTCACAGGTGGGCTTGTTTTCTCTCAACGTGTTTTACTCGAACTCCCGCTCCAAGGTGTAAGTCGTGAAGATGCTTATAGAATAGTACAGAGAAACGCGATGAAGGTTTGGGAAGAGATAGGTCAAGGCAAACCCACAACAAACGCAGCTGGAGAATCACTCTATCTTAACCATCTCTTAGCAGACGAAGAACTCAGAAGCAAACTTAGCGAAGAGCAAATTCGTGAGTGTTTCAACTACGACTACTACACAAAAAATGTTGATAACATTTTTGCACGTGTGTTTAAAGATTAAACTCTAAAACTCTGTTAGCATAACCAAAAAGTTATGCTAACTATTAACAAAAATTATAGATACAAAAGTATCAAAATTTCATCAAATTACTCTCTGCGTTTAAAGTTTTTTAAACTATACTTCCGTTAAAATCGACTCTCTTTTTGAGGCAATTTTTTATGTAATTATTTTGTTAAATAATTATTTAAACGATTAAAACTTTCTACACTTAGGAACATGAATGATAACAGTTATTAAAAGAAACGGAAGAACAGAGCCTCTTGATATCTCTAAAATCCAAAAGTACACATCAGCCGCTGTCAAAGATCTCGATGGAGTGAGTCAAAGCGAACTCGAAGTCGATGCACAGATACACTTTCGTGATGGCATCACTTCAAAAGAGATTCAAGAGACACTCATTAAAACTGCTGTAGATAAGATCGATATCGATGCGCCAAACTGGACATTCGTGGCTTCACGCCTCTTCATCTTCAATCTTTACCACCAAGTAAACGGTTTTACAGGCTACTCTTCACTCAAAAAGTATTTTGAAAAGGGCGAACAAGCAGGAAGAATTTTGCTCGGACTCAAAGAGATGTACGATCTTGATGAACTAGAAAAGCACCTTGTCCCAGATCGTGATTTTCAGTTCAACTACCTTGGTGTTAAAACGCTGTATGACAGGTACCTCATAAAAGATAGAGACTCAAACCCGATAGAACTCCCGCAACATATGTTTATGGCAATAGCCATGTTTTTAGCTCAACGTGAAGAGAATCGTCAAGAGTGGGCGATAAAGTTTTATGATATGATCTCTCAGTTTCAAGTAATGCTTGCAACGCCAACTCTCTCAAACGCCAGAACGCCAAGACACCAACTCAGCTCTTGCTACATTGGCTCAACGCCAGACAACATCGAAGGAATTTTTGATGCTTACCAAGAGATGGCGATGCTCTCTAAGTTTGGCGGCGGTATTGGCTGGGACTGGACGCAAGTTCGTTCAATGGGAAGCTTCATAGATGGACACAAAAACGCGGCGGGTGGAACAGTACCCTTTTTAAAAATCACAAACGATATTGCCATAGCAGTTGACCAACTCGGAACTAGAAAAGGAGCTATCGCGGTTTATCTGGAGCCTTGGCACATCGACATAAACGACTTCTTAGACCTGAAGAAAAACTCAGGTGAGGAGCGTCGTCGTGCTCATGACCTTTTTCCATCTCTTTGGCTAAACGACCTCTTTATGCAAAGAGTACAAGAAGATGCCATCTGGACACTCTTTGATCCTTTTGATACACGCGAGCTTACAAATCTCTACGGAGATGAGTTTAACAAACGTTATCTTGAGCTCGAACAAAATGAGTCACTCATTAAAGAGCATGTTAAAGCTAAAGATCTTTGGAAAAAGATTCTTACCTCTTACTTTGAGACTGGCTCACCATTTCTATGTTTTAAAGACAATGCAAACCGTGCAAATCCAAATGACCATGTGGGCATCATTCGCAGCTCAAATCTCTGTACGGAGATCTTTCAAAACACCTCACCAAACCACTACAAGATCAAATTTGTCTTTGAAAATGGAGAAAGTATCTCCTACGAAGAAGACGAGATGGTTACGGTCGATAGCGGCATAAGCAAACCAGCAAAAAAAGTGACTGCATTAGACTCACTTGGTGGTATGCCGATTTTCGTAGTAGAAAAAGAGAAGGTAAACGGTCAAACCGCTGTTTGTAACCTCGCATCTATTAATCTTTCACGTGTCAACACAAAAGAGCAGATAGAAGCGATAGTCCCAGTAGCTGTGAGATGTTTGGATAACGTTATCGATCTTAACTTCTATCCAGTTGAGAAAGTAAAACGCACAAATATGAAGTCGCGCTCAATCGGTCTTGGCGTTATGGGTGAAGCGCAGATGCTTGCCGAGTCTGGCATAGCTTGGGGAAGTCAAGAGCACTTTGACAAAATAGATGAAGTTATGGAGTCTGTTTGTTATAACACTATTTTAGCATCGTCAAATCTTGCGGTGGAAAAAGGAAGCTACCCGGACTTTGAAGGCTCAAAATGGAGCAGAGGTATCATGCCACATGATCATGCAAACGCGGAGGTGAGAAACCTTGTAGATCGTGGTGGGCTCTTCGCCTCTACATACGAATGGGATGAGTTGCGTGCGAAAGTAAAAACTCAAGGAATGAGAAATGGCTATCTTATGGCCGTTGCTCCAACAAGCTCCATCTCCATTCTCACAGGAACCACGCAAGCCATCGAACCAGTATTTAAACGCAAGTGGTTTGAAGAGAATCTCTCGGGACTCATTCCTGTCGTCGTTCCAAATCTCTCACCAGAGACTTGGAGCTACTACACGCCAGCATACGACTTAAACCAGACCATACTCATAAAAGCCGCTGCAATTCGTCAAAAATGGATAGATCAAGGACAATCTCTTAACATCTTCATCACCCTTGATAAAGCAAGTGGAAAATATCTCAACGAAATCTATATGCTCGCATGGAAACTTGGACTTAAATCTACTTACTATCTGCGTTCACAATCACCAGAGATGGCAAGTAATGTAGAAGACAGAAGTATGGAGTGTGTCGGGTGTCAATAGAATGAGACCGCTACTCCAAACAGAGCTTAGTAGTTTTCTAAAACGTTTTAATAACTTTAAAGATGTAGAGTTTCGAGCTCTTGATATTATAACACCGCAAAACATTTCTCTTACATTTGCTCTTCAAGATGCTGCAAGATCTCATGATTGGATCACACTTACACTCAATTTTAACGAAGTTGTAGATGCTAAGCTTCTTACAAACAACCAACTCTCCTATTTAGATCTAAATGATGGTTTTTCTTTACTTTTTGATGAAAGCAGCTTTGCATTTGCACTCGGTGAGTGCTATAATAGTTCAAGTGCAAAAAGTGCGACTCTTTATATTATTGCCAAAAGCATAAAGTATGAAGAGGGAATATTTTAAAGGATTTACTCTATGGCATACCATGTTAAAGGTCAAATTTTAGGTTTTGAAAATACTAAAGAGGTCAAGATAAATGTAATTGACGAACTTTTTTCGACAATGATAGATACACAAAACGAACACATATCATTTACTTTAGTCACCCCTTATCTTCTTAGAGAGTATGCTTTTGACCTTCCAGAAGAGACAAAAACAGTTCTAGATATAACACCAGAAACAAAAATTGCTGTTTACAACATTCTAGTTATTCAAAAACCTTTAGAGAAATCAACCATTAACTTTCTCGCACCTATAATTATAAACCTAGAAAACAATACTCTAGCTCAATCTGTTTTAGATCCAAGAGCACACGGAGATTTTGGAATGGCAGAAACCATAGAGTCGTTTAAAAAGTAGTTTTTTTAAAGGAGTTTATAAATGCGAATCGTATGTCCTCACTGTTTAAGTGTCAACAATGTTCCTAAAAAAGAGAGCTACATAAAAGCTAACTGTGGAAAATGTAAAAAATCACTTCTTGAGACACATCCTATGGAACTCAAAAATGCAAATTTTGATGAAGTGTTAGTCAATAGTGATATTCCTGTTTTGGTAGATTTTTGGGCACCATGGTGTGGACCTTGTAAAATGATGGCTCCAAACTTCACAAACGCAGCAAAAAAATTTCCTCTTCAAACTCTTTTTGCAAAAGTAAATACAGATGAAGAACAGCATTTAGGTGCACGATTTGTTATACGAAGTATCCCGACACTTATTTTGTTTCGGAATGGAAAAGAGATCGAAAGAGTATCTGGTGCACTCAGCGAAGAACAGCTCAAATCTTTAGTAAAAAAATATCTTTAGGAGAAACTATGAAAAAATATATTTGTAGACTTTGCGGTTATATTTACGATCCAGAAATGGGTGATGAAGATGGCGGTATTAGTGCTGGAACAGCGTTTGAAGATATTCCTGAAGATTGGTGTTGCCCTGAATGTGGAGCATCAAAAGAGGATTTTGAACCTTTAGAAGAGTAAAAACCTCTTCTAAAAATTTACTTAATATATGAACAGCAATAATCTGTTACTGTTTTGATTTTAAGATCGAAAGAGGAGTTAGCAGGCACACTAAATGTCTCTGGTGTTTGAAGTGTTTTCCACTCTCCTCCTGGAAGTTTAACATCTAACTCACCACTCATAATTTCCATAATTTCAGCCTCATTGGTTCCAAAAGTGTATTCACCCGGAAGCATAACTCCCAAAGACTGTACCGAACCATCAGCGAGCTTTACTGTTCTACTTGTAACCTTTCCATCATAGTAGATATTTGCAGCTTTAACAACTGTCGCATTTTCGATTGTATTCATTGATATTCCTTACTCATTTTTTTGAAATCATAGCCAATTATACTGAATCATAAACTATTTTTGAGAGAGTTTTATACGCTGTGAATGAGTGATAGCTACTGCCATTGCATCTGAAATGTCTAGAGGTTTGATCTCTTTTTTTATGTTTAAAAGCCTCTTGACCATAAAGTTTACCTGCTCTTTAGAGGCCTTTGCTTTTCCTGTAAGTGCTTTCTTTACTTGAAGTGCTGTATACTCGCTAAATTGTCCAAACTCTTGAATAAGTTTGAGCATAATAGCCCCACGAAACTGTGCAAGCTTAATCGTGGTAGCGGGATTATGTGCATAAAATATATCCTCCAACGCCACTTCATCAATAGTGTAGTTTGAAAAAATTTTATCCAAACCCTCTACCATTTGTGGAATTTGAAACTGTAAATCCTCTGCTTTCATCTTGATAAGTCCAGCTTCTATGAGAGAAATTTTTCCATTTTCCAAAGAGATAAGTGCATAACCCATATTACGAGTTCCAGGATCAATTCCAAGTATATTCATAAAGTTCCAATTTTCTATATTTTTGACAATTATACTCAATTCATCACGCAGCACAAATTAAGTTATTCACATCATTTTAACTCAGATTTAGGAATTAATAGAGTAATATTCACATCTCAAATTAGATAAATAGGTTATCATGTGAATATAGGTCAAAAGGTAGTAGAAGCACTCAAAGATGAAATTACAGAGTTAGAGTACAAACGCTACATCAGACATCTAAGTTATGATTCTAAAAAATCTACAAGCTCTTTAGCGATTTTTTATGCACCTAATGCTCTTGTGGTAAACTGGATCTCCAAAAAATATAGTGACAAAATAGCACACCTTTTTGAGGTTAAAACCGATAATAAGGTGAGTGTTCAAATTGTTCTTAAAAATTCACTTGAAAAATCAAATATACAAAAAACTCCAGAAGTAAAACATGGGGGAGGCTCTTTACTCAACAAATCACACTCATTTAACAACTTCATGGTTGGAGGTTCAAATCAATTTGCTTATGCAGCTGTAAAAAGTGTAAGTGAAAATCCTGGAAAGGTTTACAACCCTCTTTTCATCTACGGAGGTGTGGGTTTGGGAAAAACACACCTCATGCAAGCGGCTGGAAATGTCTTTCAAAATGAGGGTAAAACAGTCATTTATACGACCGTAGAGCAGTTTTTAAATGACTTTACACGCAGTATTCGAAATAACACTATGGAACGTTTTCGTGAAAAATATAGAAAATGTGATGTCTTACTTATTGATGATATTCAATTTTTATCTAATAAAGATGGAATTCAAGAGGAGTTTTTTCACACATTTGAAGCACTTAAAGGTGAAGGAAAGCAGATAATATTTACAGCTGACAAACACCCAAAAAAAATCGCTGGTCTTCAAGCTAGACTGCAAAGCCGTTTTGAGTGGGGTTTGGTTGCAGATATACAGCCACCAGAACTTGAGACAAAAATTGCTATTATCAATAAAAAATGTGAAATAAATAAAGTGAAACTCTCAAAAGAGATAGTAAATTATATTGCTACAGTTATTGACAGCAATGTTCGTGAAATAGAGGGAATTCTCTCAAAACTCCATGCATATTCACAACTTATGCATGTTGATATAGATCTTGCGTTTACAAAAAATGTTCTCAAAGATCAAATAAACGAAAGTAGAGCTAATCTTACAATGGAGAGTATTACAGAGTTTGTTGCTAAAGATCTTAATATCAAACCTAGTGAAATCCGCTCAAAGGGTCGAAGTAAAAATATTGTCTATGCTAGAAGAATCACTATCTATATTTGCCGTGAGCTGACACAAAACACTATGCCTCAATTAGCACAGTATTTTGGCATGCAAGACCACACAGCCATTAGCCATACGATTAAAAAAATCAACACTTTAATTGAAGAAGATGAGGATTTTCGACTTAAAATTGAAGAGCTTACCAACAAAATCACAGCTACCAATTAAAAAAATTTCTAAAAAAAGATATAATTTGAAAAGTGAATAGACGTGAATAAGCTTTATCTGCTTCATCACGTATTAAAAGTGCCCATAGATGGATGTTTGTAGCTTGATTTCACACTTTCACAGCTACCTACTACTCTCTACTAAAATTATTAAATATACTAGGGAAAAAATATGTTTATAACGATCTCAAAATCAGTCTTAGAAAATATACTTATTCATGCTACTCCATTTCTTGAAAAAAAAGATACTTCACAAATAACTTCACATCTATACTTTAATGCTTCAAACACACAACTTGTAATCAAAGCAACAGATTATGAAATAGGTCTTATAGTTACTACAAACAACCTCCACATCACCAAAGAAGGAAGCATTACGGCAAACGGTAAAAAACTTTTAGATATCGTAAAGATTCTTAAAGATGGAGAAATAAACTTAGAAGTCAAAAAAGATGTTTTACACATTACACAGGGACACTCAAACTTTAAACTTCCGACATTCTCACATAATGAATTTCCAGAATTTCCATCTTATCAAAACAAACCACGTATATCTATCGATTCTCACTCGTTAATTGAATCACTTAAAAAAATAACACCAGCCATTGATACTAACAATCCAAAATTTGAGCTCAATGGTGCTCTTATTGACATTCAAAAAGAGTATATTAATTTCGCATCAACTGATACAAGAAGACTAGCTGTTGTAAAAATTCAAAATACAAGTGAACAAGAGTTAAGTTTAATTATCCCTAAAAAAGCAATTGTAGAGATTCAAAAACTATTTTTTAATAACATTGAACTCTATTATGATCAAACAAATTTAATTATTCACTCAGATCAATATACATTTTTTACAAAACTTATAAACGGGAAATTTCCAGAATACTCAAGAATTATCCCAAAAGAGTTAGCAAATACACTTCTTCTACCAAAAGCACTTATGATTGACTCAATAAAACAAATCACTACTATTTCGACAGATATTAAAATCACTTTCAATAATGAAATCATAAGATTTGAATCTCTAAGTGATGATAATATTGAAGCTAAAACTGAAATAAGTCATCATACAGGTTTTAATGAACCATTCACCTTAGCTATAAATTCGAGATATCTTTTAGATTTTTTAAATTCTATCAATTCAAGTGAATTTACGATAGGTCTCAATGAAGGAAATCTCCCTTTTGTTCTAAGTGATCAAAACTTCAAAACAGTGGTTATGCCTATTGTAATTTAATTGCAATAGCGACCCGCAAACCCCTTAAATCTTACTTTTAACTTTATTTAGATAAAATATCTCTCATTACATTAAAAATTTTATTTTAATGAGCAAATTGGAGATATTGATGGAAAATTATGGTGCGAGTAATATTAAAGTCCTAAAGGGTCTAGAGGCTGTTAGAAAACGTCCAGGGATGTACATCGGTGATACTGGTCATCGTGGACTCCATCACCTTGTTTATGAAATTATAGATAACTCCATAGATGAGGCAATGGCTGGACACTGTGATACAATTACAGTAACACTCACAAAAAATGGCAGCTGTAAAGTGTCTGATAATGGTCGTGGTATTCCAACTGATATGCACCCAACAGAAGGAATCTCTGCAGCAACTGTTGTTCTTACCGTTTTACATGCTGGTGGGAAATTTGATAAAGATACCTATAAAGTTTCAGGTGGACTTCATGGTGTTGGTATCTCTGTTGTAAACGCACTCTCATCAAATCTTGATATGACCATTCATAGAAATGGTGAAATTTTTGAACAAAATTTTAAATGCGGTATTCCTCAAAAACCATTAGAAACCACTGGAACAACTCGAAAAAATGGTACCACTATAGAGTTCTCCCCAGATCCATCAATATTCACTGAAACAGTCACTTTTGAATATGAATATCTCTCAAAACGTTTCAAAGAACTTGCTTATCTAAATCCATTTATCACAATCAAATTTAATGATGAAAGAACAGGAACAAAAGAGGAGTACCGTTTCGAGGGTGGTATTGCCCAATATGTGTCAGATATGAACAAAAAAACAGTTGTCGCTGATGTTTACAGTTTTAGTGGAAAAGCTGAAGATGTAGAATTTGACATTGCACTTATGTACAATGACACCTATGATGAAAAATTTGCTTCATTTGTTAACAACATTAGAACACCAAATGGTGGAACACATGAAGCTGGTTTTCGTGCGGGACTTACTCGTGTTATCTCAAACTATAATGCTAAAAATGGCATTGCTAAAGAGAAAGATATAAAAATCTCTGGAGATGATGTAAAAGAGGGACTTATTGCCATCGTTTCAGTTCGCGTTCCAGAACCTCAGTTTGAAGGACAGACAAAAGGAAAGCTTGGAAACAACTATGTAAAACCTCTTATTCAAAAAGCTTCTGGCGATGCACTTGCAAAATACTTTGAAGAGAATCCAATAGAAGCAAAAGCAATTGTTGGTAAGGCTCTTATGGCTGCACGTGGACGTGAAGCCGCTAAAAAAGCAAGAGAACTCACACGACGTAAAGATGTTATGAGTGTTGGAACATTACCTGGAAAACTTGCCGATTGTCAAAGTAAAGACGCGTCAATTTGTGAACTCTACTTAGTCGAAGGTGACTCTGCGGGTGGTTCAGCAAAAATGGGTCGTGACCGCGTTTTTCAAGCGATACTTCCACTTAAAGGTAAGATACTCAATGTTGAAAAAGCGCGTTTAGATAAAGTGCTTAAATCTGATGAGATTACGAATATGATTACCGCTATGGGTTGTGGAATAGGTGAAGATTACAATGAAGAGAAGCTGCGTTACCACAAAATAATCATTATGACCGATGCCGATGTCGATGGTTCACATATTCAAACGCTGCTTCTTACATTCTTTTTTAGACACTTTAGAGATGTTGTTGAAAAAGGGTATCTCTACTTAGCACAACCGCCTCTTTACCGTTATAAAAAAGGTAAAAAAGAGATCTATTTTAAAGACGATAGAGAGATGAATGACTTCTTGATTGAAAACGGTGTTGAGTCTTTAGAGATGGAAGGTGTTGGACAAAACGATCTTATCTTTTACTTTAAAATGGTCGATCATTATAGTGGGAGTTTGGATGCCCTTGAGCGCCGCTATGCTTTGGTTGATCTCATCCGACATTTTATAGAAAATCCAGATCTTATATCTCTTGGAGCAAAAGAGCTTTATGAAAAAGTAGAACTCTTTTTAAACTCTATAAACAACAATATTTTAACAAAGACTATTGATGAAACAAGTAATGAGATACATCTTTTTGTGCAAACGCAAGGAGGAATGGAAGAGTTACTCATCAATGATGATCTTTTTAGTGCACCGCACTTCACAGAAGCCAACTATGTCTATAAAAAGATTCAAGAGTGGGAACTCAGCTTTGAGAAAGATATTATAGAAGTTTTAGAAGAGATCAAAGATTATGCGAAGAAAGGCTCATATATTCAGCGTTATAAAGGTTTAGGTGAAATGAATCCTGATCAACTTTGGGAAACAACTATGACGCCTGAAAATCGTGTACTTCTTCAAGTAACTATTGAAGATGCAGAAGTTGCTTCAGATGCATTTACACTCTTTATGGGTGATGAAGTAGAACCTCGCCGTAACTATATAGAGACTCATGCAAAAGATGTGAAGCACTTAGACGTTTAAAAATGCTTCTACCCCAAACAAAAGAGAGAGAGTACCGTTTTAAGTTAGCACTTAGAATGGGACTTCCGATTTTTGCACTTATTTTAGCTCTTGTCTCACATACTCTCATTGAAAATTACAACACACTCCAAGCCTCCTTTTATCTTGAATCTGCCCTCCTTTTGGTTGTAAGTATCTATTTTATTTTTTATCTTATCTATAGTGGTTTTGATGTAAAAATAAGTGATAATGTCACTAAAACATTTACACGTGAATATCTATTTTCCTATCTTCAAAAAGAGCTTGAACTTCAAAAAGAACAGACATTTATACTCATTAGCATAGATAATTTGAGTGATATAAATACACTCTATGGAATGAAAAATGGAGACAAGGTTTTACAAAAAATTGTTGAGTGGTTAGCAGAATATTTTTCTAATGAAAAGATAGAAAATTTTCCTATCGGGCACATTAAGGGCGGAGATTTTATTCTTCTTTTTAATGGAAAAAAATCACAATACAACTCCCTTTTAGAACTACTCTGTTTAAAATCTCAAGAACTTAAAATAGACGACATCGAAGTAAAAATATCAGGTGCACTTACCGACACGTCTTACTCTCGTGATCTCTCCTATATAGTAGATAAACTTTTTGAGCTCCAAGAGAAAAAACGCAGTGATAAAAATCGTGATTATGAAGAGAGTCTCAATCCAAACGAGCTTGAAGTAATGGTTGTAAACGCCATCAAAAATAGAAATATTGAAATAATGACTCAGAGTGTATATGAGGGTGAGGAGATTTTGTTTAAAGAGTGTTTTGTCAAGTTGAAAACTAAGGAAAATAAACCTATTTTTCCAAAAACATACCTCAAAGCAATCAACAAACTTGGACTTGGTGTCGAGTATGATCTTATGGTTTTAGAAGTAGTGACAAATTTTAAAGAAAACAGAACTTTTACATATGCTATTAATGTCTCGCCTACATCATTGAGAAATGAAAAATACTTTAATCGTGCCAAAGAGCTTTTGCAAAATAGCGGTAAAAAAATCATTTTTGTTTTGAGTGAACAAGAGTATTACAGCTACACCATCAAATACAATGCACAACTACTTATGCTTAAATCTTTAGGAGCGCTCATCGCTATTGATAGAGTTGGTTCATTGCATAGTAGTTTTTTATATTTAAGGGAGTTAGAAGTGGACATTATTCGTTTTGATACATACTACTCTCATGAGAACAAATTTTTATCAAACGAAGCAGTTATTGATGGATTTGTTGTAATGGCGAAACATAAAAATATAAAAACATGGATTAAAAATATTGACTCTACCGAGCTTTTAGAGCTCGCTCATGAAAGAAAAATTGATTTTATTCAAGGCAAACAACTTAGTGATTTAGACCCCTTTATCTCGCTATAAAAATCTTTTTTTTATCCAAAGTAGTGCATCTGGTTTTGTGAAAAAATGCTCTTGCATTTGTGCTTCATAAGCTTCGTGTAACATTAGTGAAAATGCTTTGGAGGGCTTAAATCCCAATTCTAAAAGATCTTTTCCCTCAACAAGAGGTACTAGTGGCTTTGTATAAACACCTAGGCTAAGAGCTTTTGTTTTGAGTATTTCAGATTGAGTGGTATTAAACCCAATGGAACTTAAAAAAAGTATGACAACACGAATCTCAATAAGTGATGCCAAATGATAGACCAGATGATTATCGATGAGCGAAAAATCTGTTGATTTTATAACATCGATTATTTTTTTCACATCGCGTTTGAGTTTTACTCCATTGCTTAATCTAGCTAAAAAATCATCTCTTTGTTTCTCATGAAAGCAACGACACATCAGGGATATTCCAAGCATACTAAACTCTTTTTCATCTTTTGCATTTTGCTCTTTTAAAGTATCTAAACTTTTAAAAATTGACTCTCTTTGAAGTTTTGAAAGCAGAGCGAACTCTTTAAAAAAAGTAAATGCTCCTAGTGATTCTAAAAGGTAAAAAGCCTTAGAAGGGGTTGAAGTTTTTAGTAATATTTTCTCTATTTCAGAAAAAATACGCTCTTTAGGGAGTTCATCTAAGAGGTGTTTATCAATCATATTTTTACAAAGAAGAAAGAGTTCATTGCTGAGTGAGAGATCAAATCGAGCACTAAAAACGACACCTCTTAAAATGCGCAATGGATCCTCAACAAAATGATCGCTATCGACAGCTTTAAGAAGTTTTAATTTGAGATCATTTATGCCGCCAAAGGGATCAAGGAGCTCTTGTTTTGTGACATCAAATCCAATGGCGTTTATGGTGAAGTCACGTCTGCGAGCTGCCTCTTTAAATGTTAGATTTTTTGATGTTGCAACAGCAAAACCCTTGTGTCCGACACCGATTTTATTTTCAGTTCTTGGAAGTGAAAAATCTAAATCTAAGCCTTTGTAGACCACTTTGCAAACACCAAAATTTTTACCAACATTATTGGTTTTTCCAAAGGGAGTAAGAATTTTTTCTACATCATGAAAAGAGCAAACGCCATAAAGTTCAATATCTATATCTTTTGAGTAAACGCCAAGAAGAGCATCTCTGACAAACCCCCCTACAATAACAGGATTTATGTTGTTTGCTACAAATGCATTAAAAATTGGTTGCAACACTTCGGGATATCGTATCATCAGGTTTGCTTTATGTTGGGTTTTAAACGCAGTCACTGCAAGTATATCACTTATTTTAAAAGAGTATAATGTTATTTTGGGTATAATCGCGAAATTTTTTTCCCCTTTACTCAAAGATGGAAAACGCAATTCAATCAAGGAAACTCCCCATGCAAAAAATTAGAAACATTGCCGTTATCGCGCACGTTGACCACGGTAAAACAACACTCGTTGATGGACTTCTCGAGCAATCAGGTACTTTTGGTTCTCACGAACAACACGATGAAAGATCGATGGATAGCAATGCTTTAGAGAAAGAGCGTGGTATTACTATTCTCTCAAAAAATACAGCGATCCGTTATAAAGACTATAAAATTAACATCATCGATACTCCAGGTCACGCTGACTTTGGTGGAGAGGTTGAGCGTGTTTTAAAGATGGTCGATGGCGTTTTAGTTCTTGTTGATGCGTATGAGGGTGTTATGCCTCAAACAAAATTCGTCTGTAAAAAGATGCTTGCTCTTGGAAAAATGCCAATCGTCGTCATCAACAAAATAGACAAGCCTTCGGCTGATTGTGACCGCGTTGCAAACGAGATGTTTGACCTTTTTGCAGACATGGGAGCAACTGATGAGCAACAAGATTTTCCTATCATCTATGCAGCAGCACGTGATGGAATTGCAAAACTCGACATGGCTGATCCAGACGGTGACTTTACTTGTATTTTTGAGACAATTCTTTCACATATTTCTGAGCCAGAAGGGGATGCCGAAAATCCACTTCAATCCCAAGTATTTACCCTTGACTATGACAACTATGTAGGGAAAATCGGTATTAGCCGTATCTTTAACGGAAGAGTAAGAAAAGGGGACAATGTACTTCTTGCAAAAGCAGACGGTGAGTTTGTAAAAGGAAAAATCACTAAGCTTATCGGTTTTCATGGTCTTAACCGTATGGAGATAGAACAAGCAGAAGCTGGAGATATCGTGGCGTTTGCTGGTATGGAAACTGTGGATGTTGGAGATACTATTTGTGATCCGGTAAATCCTGTTGCACTTGATCCTATGCATGTTGAAGAGCCTACGCTTACAGTTGTATTTGCTGTCAATGACTCTCCACTCGCAGGGAAAGAGGGTAAACACGTTACTTCAAACAAGCTTCGCGAGCGTTTAGAAGCAGAGATGCGTACAAATGTTGCTATGAAGCTTGAAGTTGTTGGTGAAGGTAAATTTAAAGTCTCAGGACGTGGCGAACTTCAGATTACAGTTCTTGCTGAAAATATGCGTCGTGAAGATTTTGAGTTCTCTATCTCGCGTCCAGAAGTTATCGTTAGAGAGATCGAAGGTGTCAAGTGTGAGCCTTTTGAGCACCTTGTTATCGATGTTCCAGAAGAGCTTTCGGGAACAGTTATCGAGCGTCTTGGTAAACGCAAGGCTGAGATGAAGTCTATGCTTCCAATGGGTTCAGGGTTCCAACGTATTGAGTTTGAAATTCCTGCGCGTGCTCTTATTGGATTCCGTGGACAGTTCCTTACAGATACAAAAGGTGAGGGTGTTATGAATCACTCATTCTTAGAGTTTAGACCATATAGCGGAACTGTTGAGTCTCGCTCTTACGGTGCACTTATCTCTATGGCGGATGGTATTACACTTGCGTTTTCACTCTTTGGTATTCAAGATCGCGGTGTACTTTTCATCGGTGTGCAGACAGAGGTTTATGAGGGTATGATTATCGGTGAACACTCACGTTCAAACGATTTGGTTGTTAATCCTATCAAAGGAAAAGCACAATCAAATGTCCGTTCAAGCGGAGCTGATGAAGCGATTAAGCTTATACCACCACGTGATATGTCTTTAGAGCGTGCACTAGAGTGGATCGAAGATGATGAGCTTCTTGAAGTTACACCAAAATCTATCCGTATTCGTAAAAAATTTCTTACAGAGAGCGAAAGAAAACGCCACTCTCGTAAGTAAGACCTCCTCTTTTTCCCCTATTTTAGGGGAAAATCCTTCATCTTTTCATTTAATTATAAAAGCTTCTAATCTCGTTTTTTTTTCAAGGATATAATGTCGTCCGAAAGATTTTAAATCTTTCGATTAGATTTAATAAAATCCAGAGGATAATTTTAAGATGAACAGAAAACAGATTTACAACCCGGATTCTACAGAGAATGTAAACGAAAGAAGAATTTTTGGTGGGAATCCTACAGGAATATTTGAGCTCAACAATATCAAATATCAATGGGCATACAACCTTTGGGAGATGATGCTTAACAATACATGGTTTCCAAAAGAGGTCGATATGACCCGAGATGTCAATGACTATAAACAGCTGACACAAAATGAGAAAACAGCATACGATAAAGCACTCTCTCAACTCATTTTTATGGATTCACTCCAGACAAACAACATTATTGACAATGTAAACCCATATGTCACCTCTCCAGAGGTAAATCTCATTTTGGTAAGACAATCATTTGAAGAGGCACTTCATTCACAGTCTTATGCAGTTATGGTAGATAGCATCTCTACAAACTCAGCTGAGATTTACGACCTTTGGCGTCGTGATATGATGCTTAAGAGTAAAAATGATGCGATAGCAAAGATATATCAAGAGCTTGCAAAAAATCCAAGTGAGACAAACTTTGTCAAGGCTTGTTTTGCAAATCAGATTCTCGAAGGTATCTACTTCTATAGTGGATTTACCTACATCTATACACTCGCGCGCTCTGGAAGAATGCTTGGAAGTGCACAGATGATTCGTTTTATCCAACGCGATGAAGTGACGCATTTGGTGTTGTTTCAAAACATCATCAACACTCTTCGCAAAGAGCGTGCCGATCTTTTCACTGAGGAGTTAAGGGCCGAAGTGATTGAGATGTTTCAAGAGGCAGTCAAGCTAGAAACTGAGTGGGGAAGATACATTACAGGCGGACAGATTCTTGGTCTTACGGATGAAATTTTAGAGCAGTACATCCAGTTTTTAGCGGATGAGAGACTTCGTGCCGTAGGTTTTGAAAAGCTCTATAATGTAAAAAACCCTATCAAATGGGTGGATGATTTTGCAAAGTTTAATGACCAAAAAACAAATTTCTTTGAAGGCACGGTGACAAACTACTCAAAAGGTTCTCTCTCTTTTGATGATGACTTTTAGTCATTGCGTTTTATCTCCTCTTTGAGCACATCAACCATTGTTGCATGAGTATGTCTTTTAAAGATGTACTCTTTTGCATTAAAGAGTGTTTCAAACATAATTTTCCAAAGTGTTGAGAAGTTTTCATCATTTCGACTACCGCAAAGTTTCTCTTGAAGTTCTCTCTCTATAAGTGCTAATTCTTTGGCACAGGAGACATATTTTTTAAGTATTTCATACTCTACTCCAACAGCCTCAAACATAATAATAAGCTCAACAATCGATGCATCTTTTTGAGTAAAATCATCATCTCCTAATGGGTGTAAAATCTTATCTTGCAGTAGTCTCTCTATCTGCTCTATCTTAAAGTTGTAGAGCGAGAGAAACTGGCTCTTTGAGTAGTGATCCATTGGTGTTGAGAGGCCACTGAGTGTCTGCATGAGGGGAGCAAGCATTGAGTAGGAGCTTGAAAATGATTGATTTTTTTGTTTCAAGGTGTTTTTGATTTGCTCATTGGAGCTTCCCATCTCTTGTTTCATATATTTTATATATTTGAGCAGCTCAAGATGTTCATCACTATAGCGATGGACATTTGATTTGATTTTGAGTGCTTCAGGAAGTAGCCCCTCTCGTATGTAGTATAAAATGGTCGATTTTGTTATGCCTGTTTTTGCGACAAGTTCGGATATTTTATATTGCAATATTGCTCCTGTTAACTTTTGAAGAGTGATTATAGCTTATAATTCAAAACGATAAGTAGAACTTAACGTTTTATTGTTGAAAAAATAGAAAAAAAGGAAAAATAGATGAAAAAAATACTCCTATTGTTGATGATTTCACTCTCGCTCTTTGGTGCGAATGTGGATGAGTACGCAAAAGAGGCGGGTTTTGAGAGAGATTATAAAGCCGCACTTCTCAAAGCAAAAAATGAGAACAAGCTACTCATGATGGTTTTAGGGGCTGACTACTGTCCTTGGTGTAGAAAGTTTGAGAGAAACACACTCTCGTCCGAACTTATAATGCCGCGTTTAAAAGCTGATTTTGTGACACTTGTTGTAGACAAAAAGTTTGATAGCAACTCCTTTCCAAAAGAGTTTCAAACGCAGCTCACTCCAAAAGTCTTCTTTATCGACCCAACAAAACAGAAGAGTATTTATGAAACAACGGGTTACATAAAGAAAAAAGAGTTCGCAAAAGATTTAGATAAAGCTGGGCAGCTTTTTGGAGGCAAATAGATGAAACTAATCATAATGTTTCTGCTTGCACTCTCATTAAACGCTGCTGGCTTTTGGACACTCACAGGGCTTAAAAAGTCAAATATCTACATACAAAATCAACTCTCAATTGTTAAGCCAGAGACACTTGCTGCCATTAAAGAGAAGATGGCACAAACTTTGAAGAAGCACTCCATTGCAACTGATCAGCAAGATAGTCCGACACTCATGTGTTCGCTAGAAGAGATCGCAGGTGAAGAGAGTTACTACATCTATGTCAAGCTGGCACTTGGTGAAGAGGTGCGTACTTTTAGAGAGGCAAAAACGGCAACTTTTGCACTTACATTTGAAGCAACTGATTTTATTGAAACAGATGCAGAGAGCTTGCACAGTGATCTACTCGAGAGTGTAGATTATGTTTTGGGACAATTTAGTGAGCTTTATATGGACGATAACGAGTAAACGCCATAGCAGTTTGTTATAATAACACTTCATTTTCAAGGGGTGTTATGTTTAAAGATCTTATCTCTCTCTCATTTGAGACCACCACCGATCTTGTTCAAAATCTTCAAACACTTCTTGCTTTAGTAGAATCAGCACCAGAGGACTCCTTTATAGTTGCTCCTGAATTCTCACTCAGCGGTTTTGATTATGAGCATCTTGATTCAGTAGTTGCATTTGCTTCTCGCGCTACCTCTGCTATTAGAGCCATAACAAAAGAGAAAACACTTGTAGTGACTATGCTTGAAAAACGCGGCGAACATATTTACAACACAATGAAACTCTTTCATAGAGGCGAGGTGATTTACGAGAGAGCCAAGGCAAGACTTTTTGCATTAGGCGATGAAGAGAAGTATATGCTTCCTGGAGAAGATGAAGATATTGTTATTGTTGAGATTGATGGTGTTAAGGTTGGGATTCTGGTCTGTTTTGAGCTGCGTTTCAAGCAGTTTTGGTCAGTGTTAGAGGGTGCGGACATCATAGCCGTGAGCGCATGGTGGGGTGCTTTACGAGCCAAGCATTTGGTGCAGCTCACTGAAGCGCTTGCACTCATAAATCAGTGTTATGTAGTGGTAAGTGATAGTGCAAACAAGGAGTGCAGCGGACTTAGCGGTGTCATCTCTGCATTTGGCATTTCACACAGAAATGGGAATAACCCTTGCTTAAAAGTACCCTATGAGCAACAAGAGATAAAACGTATGCGCCGATACATAGATGTAGGAATAAAATAGTTTGGATATATTAACAGCAACAAAAATGGCTCGAATGGCAGAGGAGATAGCAAAGATTTTTCCTCTCTCCTTAGAGGTCAAAAACGCCATTGCAAAGACAAACAGAGAGGCATTTGTTCCTCTTGGATTTCGTAACAATGCTTATAAGCTCGATGCACTCCCAATCGGGGCGGCACAATACATTAGCTCTCCGCTTACAGTTGCAAAGATGAGTGAGTATCTTGAACCCCAGCGCGGACTTAAAGTGCTTGAAATAGGGTGTGGCAGTGGTTATCAAGCCGCAGTGCTTTCGCAGATATTTCGCGGTGTTTTTACTATTGAGCGTATTGAGTCCTTGATGTTTGAAGCAAAATCACGTTTTAGAAATCTAGGCATCACAAATATTCATACCCGCATAGATGATGGGCAAAACGGCTGGGCGCAGTATGCACCTTATGATCGAATACTATTCTCTGCTACTGCAAAAGAGATTCCCGCAAAGCTCTTTGACCAGCTAGAAGATGGAGGCATTTTGGTGGCACCGATGCAAAGAGGTGAGATGCAGATTATTGTCCGTTTTAGAAAGATTGGCAACACGATCGAAGAGTATGAGCTTGAAGAGTGTGATTTTGTTCCAATCTTGAACGGCATTCAAAAGTAAACACAAGCTAAAGCTTCAAAAGAGTAAAATAGAGAGCTTAAATTTTTAGGAGAGATTGATGGAAAATCTGTTTGGCATAGAGTATTCTCGCCCTGTTGTGGTACTTTTGCAGGAGACAGGTATTGGTGTTGCTGAGAGTGCGGCTCGAACCTGTTATGACTCTTTTAGTGCTTCTGAAAATGGCGTTATTCAAGCACTAGAGCACTCTTTGCCAGATAGACAAATGTGCGAAGCCTTAAACGCCATAGAGGATTCTGAGCTCTTAGACGATCTTGCTTGGACCTATTTTCACCACTCTATTTTAGAACATGTAAACCTCTCTTACCTCATTCGTGGCACATCGCGCGGCGTTTTACAAGAGCATGCAAGACACCGTCTCCAAGCCATTTCTGTGCGTTCTACACGCTACACCATGAGTGGTATTATCAATGCGTTTGTCGCTTCACTTCAAGGTGGTGCAAGAGAGTTTTTTATAGAAAAGGTTATGGCGTTTGATATGTTTGTCACTACTAACGCAGACTATAATGCGTTAGAAATAGGAGCAATGTATGATAAGCTAGCATACCAGAAGAGTCAAGTAGAGGATTTTTATGCTATCTCTGTCGCTAAGAGCTCCTTGGGATTTTTAGAAGAGTTTGCTGGGGACTCAGAAAAACTCTACCAAGCACTCCAAGCAGGAAAGAAAAAACGCAATGTCGGTGATGCTTTTAAGCACATTATCACCGATAATGTCAAAGTAGATATGGTGGTCACTTTCAATCTTCGAAGTCTTAAAAACTACTTTTCACTGCGTGATAGCGGGGCTGCGTTTTTTCAGATTCGTTGGCTTGCACAAGAGATGATGCGAGTAACGCCGAAAAAATATCTCGATCTCATCATAAAAAATAAAGAGGAAAAATAATGCATAAATTACTTCTTGCGTTTGCGTTTGTTTTGGGTGGTTGTAGCCATTTTGAACTCAATGCGCCGATGTGTGAGCAGATGCTTAACGAACCGCCAAGCTCCATTCCAAAAGAGTGCCGCAACTATAATGAGTCAGAGGCACAAAAAGCATTTGATAAAGTGGCAGAAGAGAAAAAAGTCTCCGATAAAGATATAGAATTTACACCAGAGGAAGAGAAGTAATGTCAAGAAGTATTCTATGTGAAATGTGTGGAAGTGATGAAGGAGTTAGCTTTTATGCCCTTCCTGTAGGTGATGGAAGTGAGGATCAGGGAGTCTATCTCTGCTCCAAGTGTCAAACGCAGATAGATACAAATGAGCTTGATGAAAATCACTTCAACTGCTTAAACGATGCAATGTGGAGTGAAATGCCAGCTGTAAAAGTGATGAGTTACATTCTTTGGAGCAAGTTAGGTCGTCAAGATATGCGCGAGATGATTTACCTCGAAGAGAGCGAGTTAAAACTCGCAGAGCAGGCTTTGAATGCAGAGGCAAATAAACTGGTCTATAGAGATGCAAACGGTGTGGAGCTCAAAGCGGGCGATAGTGTCGTTATACTCAAAGATTTAGAAGTTAAAGGTGCCGGTTTTACTGCTAAACGCGGCACAACTGTTACTAGAATTTCACTTGCTCCAGGTGATGAGACGCATATCGAAGGGCGTGTCAATGGGACAAAAATTTTTCTTAAAACTGAGTTTTTGAAAAAAGCCTAATGCAACCTACCGAGAGATTTTACAAAATAGAGGCGGATTTTCGCAATCCCTATGCCAGAGATAGAGATAGAATTATTCACTCGGGCTCTTTTCGCAAGCTTGAGTATAAAACGCAGGTCTTTCTAAACAGCGAGGGAGATTACTTCAGAACACGCCTCACACACTCCATAGAGGTCTCACAGATCGCTCGCTCTATCACATCGCATTTAGGTCTCAATGAGTCGCTCGCAGAGGCTATCGCTCTTGCGCATGATTTAGGTCACACTCCTTTTGGTCATGTGGGCGGCGATACACTCGATGAGTGCCTCAGAGCTGATGGCTTCAAAAATGGTTTTGAGCACAACTTTCAGAGCTTTCGCGTTGTGACAAATCTGGAGAAACGCTACAAAAACTTCAACGGACTCAATCTTACTTTTGCGACCCTAGAGGGAATTTTAAAGCACTCCTACCCTTACAGAAAATCTTTTTTGCCAGAGATAATTCATGAACAGTTTGATCTTGACAAACATCCCTCACACGAAGCGATGATCGTTGATCGTGCCGATGAGATAGCCTACATCAGCCATGACATAGATGATGGAGTAAACGCAGGTCTCATCACATTTGATGATCTTAAAGAGAGTGAACTTGCCGCTGAGATTTTACAGAAGGTGGCGTTAGAGGGTGTTGGAGAGGAGAATGATGAGATGTTTCGTTATAGATTTAGCTCGCATCTCATCAATCATCTCGTCTACTCGCTTTTGGAGTACAGCGAACCAAAACTGAGAGATGGCTCCATAGAAATACCAGTTGGATTTGATAAAGCACTTGAGACAAAGATAAAAAAACTCAAAAAGATACTCTTTGTCAAAATGTACCAGCACAAAAACATCGTACGCAAAATGTACGCAGGCAAACAAGCCATAAAAGGACTCTACAAAGGTCTGATGGATAACGAAAAAATGCTTCCAGAGTTTTACTACAAACAGCTAGATAAACGTGCTAAACACCGTGTCGTGGCTGATTATATAGCAAGCATGAGTGATAGATATGCACTTAATTTTTATAATGAGATGTACGGAAAGATTTAGATCTATTTTAAGAGTGAAGATTTTTAAATAGAGAGAGTGTTATAAACACAAGCCCGAAGGCTTGAGTTTACAGACGTGATTCGTAACGTCTCATCATATAGAGACGTTTGAGCATTTTCTTACGAGAAGCAATTTTGAACTTTTTAAGTTTTTCAGTCGCTGTTTCGTGGAAACGGCGTGCACGCGCTTCTGTAACGATTAAGTTACGGTCAGTCTGTTTTTTGAAACGTCTATAAGCAGCGTCAAAGTTGTCATCTGGGCGTAATACGATACCTGGCATATCACATCACCTACTTTCATTAAAATTTGAAATGGAAGTATAGCTAGAAATCACACATTTAGCAAATCTAAGTTTGTTTTACCATAGCTTTATAATTTTGGTCTCTCTTTTTTTGAACACTTTGAAGTGTTAAAGAAGCAGTCGCGATTTTTAATAATACGTTTTACAAAGTAAAAAAGTATGCCAAATCCCAAAAAGAGACTCAAAAACATCTGAAAATAGAGCGAATGAGTGTAAAAACTGTAAGCACCTACAAAAAAAAGTACAGAGATGATGAGGCACATAATTTTTCCTTGAGAATT
>CAZJRG010000006.1:0-34483 GCA_964548435.1 uncultured Sulfurimonas sp.
CTCGGCATCGAGCCTGTGATGCACAATGGACAAGAGATCATCCCAATAGAGTTCCTAAAAACGCTCCTTCCAGATCCAGCATCACTTGGTCCAAGAACAAAAGGGAAAACAAACATCGGTATCGTCGCTGAAGGTATCAAAGATGGCGTGAAGAAAAAGATCTACATCTACCAAGTAAAAGACCACGAAGAGTGCTACAAAGAGACAAACTCTCAAGGTGTCTCATACACGACGGGCGTTCCAGCCATGATAGGCGCAAAACTGATGTTGCGAGGCATCTGGAGTGGTGTTGGTGTATTTAACATGGAGCAGATGGATCCAGATCCATTTATGCAAGAGATGATGGAGCAGGGGCTTCCTTGGAAGATACAAGAGCTCTAAGATATGGTCTGAAGAGTCTTCCATGGAGTTTGATAATTTAGTAAAGAAGATAGAGTCACTCCCTCCTCTTATAGAGAGTGCGGACCTTATTAAAAGAGTCTGTGCAGAGGGGGTAATGCACACTAATCTCTCAAGACTTATTATTGCTATTGAGTCTGATGCTCTTTTGAGTTTGAGTCTACTCAAGATGGCAAACGCTCCACTCTATGGCTTTAGCAGAACAATTACCTCAGTGACACAAGCTGTGACACTCTTAGGTGCGGAGATGATTTTTGCTTTTGTACTGCGTTTTTCCATCAATGCACGCATTATGGCAAATCTAAGACCTTATGGGCTCAGCAATGAAGCTTTCAATGAAGTCTGTGTGATGCAGAGTAGACTCGTGAGTGCATGGTATATGCAAGTAGATCCACTCAAAGCACCTTTTCTTGCCTCTTTGGCTCTCATTATGGAGTCTGGAAAACTGCTTTTGGCAAGAGAGATAACTGCGAGTGGAAAGATTAAGAGTTTTTGTGAAGGATTGAAATCGGCTTCGAGTGTAGTGCACTATGAGCACGAGATCTTTGGCACAAGCTCTTACTATGTTACGGGACTCCTTTTTGAGCATTGGCATCTCAATGCAAACTATGTTGCCATTCTCAAAGGGCTCGATTATGAGCATGAGAATTTTGCTCTACTTCAAGAGCAAATAGATGTTTTAGATGTAGCACGCACTGCTATCAATGTAAACGCAGTGCTCACTCCAGCCTCTGTAGAAGAGAGTGCTGTTTTGGTTGCAGAGATGGGGCATGATCCTCAAAAGTTTTTAAATGCAGTCAAAAAAATAGAATTAATGAGGAATGTATGAAATTAGGTAATATTAAAACGCCAGCCTATGTCTGCGAAGAGTCGCTTTTGAGAAAAAACCTTGAACTTTTAGAAGATGTCCAAAAACGCAGCGGTGCGAAGATTATCCTCGCACTTAAGGGCTTTGCAATGTGGAGCACTTTTGATTTGGTCTCTCAGTATCTTCGAGGTTGTACAGCAAGTGGACTCTACGAAGCGCGTTTGGCAAGAGAGGAGTTTTGTAAGTTTGACCCAAACGCGGAGGTACACACCTACTCGCCTGCGTTTAAAGATGAGGAGATAGAGGAGATCGCTCGCATTTCAGACCATATTGTATTTAACTCACCAAATCAACTCAAACGCTACATCGCAAAGGTAAAAGAGGTAAATCCTCGCATCCATGTCTCACTTCGCATCAACCCTGAAGTCTCCTCATCTCCTGTAGATATCTACAATCCATGTGGACTCTACAGTCGTTTAGGGACAACGCTTGCAAATCTTGATGTAGATGTTATGAGAGAGCTTGATGGTCTCAATTTTCATGCACTCTGTGAACAAAATGTAGATGCTTTGGAGGAGGTTTTAGTAGCGTTTGAGAAGAATTTTTCAGAGCACTTTACAAACCTCAAATACATAAACTTCGGCGGTGGGCACCATATAACGCGAGTAGACTATGATGTCGAGGGGCTCATTGGTGTTGTGAAAAAATTTAGAGAGAAGTATGGTGTTGATGTCTATTTAGAGCCTGGAGAGGCTGTTGGTTGGCAGACAGGGTTTTTAGTAGGCACTGTGCTTGATACCTTTACAAATGGTATGAATGTAGCCATTTTAGATACCTCCGCGGAGGCACATATGCCCGATACGCTCTCTATGCCTTACCGTGCTATGGTTCGAGGTTCAGGGGAGGCTGGCGAGAAGGCTTATACCTACAGACTCGGCGGCAACACATGTCTTGCAGGTGACATTATGGGAGATTACTCCTTTGATGCTCCGCTTGAGATAGGAGATAAGATAATCTTTGAAGATCAGATTCACTACACTTTTGTAAAAAACACCACTTTTAATGGCATAAAACTCCCATCACTCATCATCAAACGCGAGAGTGGTGCATTTGAAGTTGTCAAAGAGTTTACTTACGAGACATATAGAGATAGACTCTCTTAAAAAATTGATCTATTTAAGGCTATAATCAGAGTATGAAAAAGTTAGAAAATAATATTTGGAATATTTTTTACATTCTTACATTCACCTCTCTATTGGTCTTTGCATTTTTACTCTATCTTGAGTACAAACATCTTGTGAAAAAAGTAGAGTTCGAGCTCGATACAAATGTCCAACTCGTCGCGACGAGTCTCTCTTATAAACTTGCTGAACAGGAGATACTTTTAGAGTCTTTGGGAAAAGAGTTGTTAAGGAGTAAACACTCTTATGCAGAGAAGCAAAAGCTCCTTGATCAACTGCTTGTAAAATACCCTACACTTGCTGGGTTTGGGCTTTTGGATAAGGATGGAAAATTTATCGTCACAAGTTCAAATATCAAAGTAAAAAGCGGAACCGATCTTTTGCAAGATGACTCAATTCGTCACTACTTTACACAGACTTTGCAGAGCAACTATATGGTAGTTGGTGAGACACGCTACTTTAAAGCACTTGGAAGATGGGTCATTCCGCTGAGAAAAGCCATTAGAGATGAGGGTGGCAATGTTATAGGTGTCATGACTACAGGATTTGTGAACGAAAAGAAGAAAAACTTTATGGATCAGCTCTATCTGCTGAGTAAATACAGCATAGTGATAGTCAAAGAGAAAAACCATAATGGAGATTTTTTTAGACAGTATGTGAGCGGTTTTGATGCGCTTTCAGAAGAGAAGCTCTATCTTGAAGCATTAGATAAATCTTATCTTAAAAAAATCAAAGAGAGACTCCATGCCAAGTATGGCTACTCACTCAGTGACATAAGAAAAGAGAGAGTAGTGGTCAATTTTAAAGGCAGAGATATCTTAGGTCATGAGCAGTTGATGGCAATGACTTACGATAAACGCTATAGACTCTGGATTATAGTTAAACGCGATGTCGATGCTCTGATGGGTGTTTTACAACGAAGTCTCATCATCTATATTGGTATTTTTATTCTCTTCTTTGGTGTGCTTTTTTGGCTCTTTAAGATGCTTGCAAACTCCGAGGGTAAAAGCAAAAAAAACCTTGTTTTTCAGGCAGAACATGATGAGCTCACACTCCTTCCAAATAGAAAGTATATGTATAAACATATAGACTCTTGGGCAAAACGCAATGCAGAGGGATTTTATGTGCTCTATCTTGATCTTGACAACTTTAAAAATATCAATGACAAATTTGGACATACCATCGGAGATAAGATTCTTCAAGAGGTTGCGAAGCGATTAGAGTCATTCTTTGCCAGTTCAGATATGCTTATTCGTCAGGGTGGAGATGAGTTTATAGTCTTTTTGACTTATGGTTATAAAGAGCAGCTCGATCTTCTCTGCCGTTCACTCATACAAAAAATCTCTGAAGTTTATGTTGTCGATAAAAACGAGTTTCGTATTGGAATTAGCATCGGAATATCTACCTATTTAAAAGACTCTACAAACATCGAAGAGCTACTCAGTTTTGCTGATACAGCGATGTATAAGGCGAAGAAGCATAAAAACTACTATGCTTTTTTCTCTGAGGATATGCGTCATGAAACACTGCTCAAGTCAGATATAGAGCATGAGCTTCGTGGAGCCATAGAGTCTGATGAGCTGTTTTTAAACTACCAGCCCCAAATAGATAAAGATGCAAAGTTATGCGGTGTTGAAGCACTGCTGCGTTGGAACAATAAAAAACTCGGCTTTGTCTCTCCTGATAGATTTATATCGGTTGCAGAGCAGACTGGAATGATGGATGACATTGGTGATTTTGTCATAAACAGAGCGATGCAAGAGATAAAATCACTGCAAAACAAGACAAAAACATCTTTTACACTCTCTATAAATATCTCAATGGTACAGTTTATGGAGAGTAATTTTCTAGAAAATATGATGGCATTTATAGCAAAGAATGGTTTTGATAAATCTCTGCTTACACTTGAAGTCACGGAGAGCCTCTCTGTCGCAGAGCTCGATAAGATTGTTCCACTTTTGGAGTCGATTCAAGCGGAGGGTATAGATGTCTCTCTTGATGATTTTGGAACGGGTTACTCCTCTTTAAGTGTTTTGCAAAAACTCCCAATTAGTGAACTTAAAATCGATAAAAGTTTTATTGATGAGATCGCTTATGACTCTAGTGAGAGAAAATTGGTGCAAAGTATCATTGAGATTGGAAAGAACTTTGGTATGCAAACGGTTGCAGAGGGAGTTGAGAGTCAAGAGCAGCTCAAAATACTTCGTGATTTAGGGTGTGACATCATTCAAGGGTATTTTTACTCAAAACCACTTACTCTCGAACAGTTATATCTTTATGTAACCAAGGAGCAGTGATGATCAGCGATAAAGAGCGATGGAACAGACGCCATGTTGAAAAACCGATGCGCCATAATGTCGAACCAATAGTTGAAAAATATATCTCTTTGGCAAATGTTGGAGAGGCTTTAGATATCGCTTGTGGTATTGGACGAAACACACATTTTTTAGCTAGTAAGGGCTTTAGCGTCGATGCGGTTGATATTAGTGATTATGCACTCAGTGAGATCAAAAATGATGAGAAAATCAAAAAAATAGAGACAGATTTAGATAGTTATAACTTAGAGTGTGAGAAATACGATCTTGTCATAAACATTAATTATCTCAGCAGAAGGTTGTTTCCTCAGATAAAAGAGGCACTTAAACAAGATGGGCTTTTGATTTTTGAGACTTTTATTGTGGCACATGGAGATTTCGCACAACCTGCAAACCCAGAGTTTTTACTGAGAAAAAATGAGCTACTGCATGCATTTATAGGGCTAGAAATCATCTTCTACGAAGAGCGAGATGCTATCAACCTTCGAGGCGAAAAGACCAGAGTCGCATCTTTAGTCGCCAAAAGATCTTAAAACAACTCCTTTAAAGATTGATTCTTATTCCTACAGGACAGTGATCAGATCCCTCTATGGCATCAAGTATAAACGCATCTTCTAGAGACTCTGCCAAATCTTCACTGATGAAAAAGTAGTCTATTCTCCATCCGACATTATTTGCTCTTGCGTTTGAGCGGTAGGACCACCAACTATATTTATCGATTAAATCTCCATGAACATAGCGAAATGTATCTATGTAGCCGTGTGAGAGTAGTTTGTCTATCCACTCTCGCTCTATTGGTAGAAAGCCTGAGGTTTTGGCGTTTGCTTTAGGATTTTTTAGATCTATCTCTTTATGTGCAGTATTTACATCGCCACAGATGATGATACTCTTGCCATCTTTTCTAAGTTTTTCGCAATAAACAAGGAGATCATCGTAAAACTTCATCTTATATGCGAGACGCTCGTCATCTTTTTGTCCATTTGGAAAGTAAATATTAAAAAGAGCTATGTCGCCAAAATGTGTCTCGACAATACGTCCCTCATCGAGTGTATCTACATGATGCGCAAAGGAGACTAGATCACTTTGTAGTGTTGAGAAGGTTGCTGTGCCACTGTAGCCTTTTTTCTGTGCCGCGTTTACATGGGTCTCTATAAACTCTCGCTCAAAAAGCCCCTGGGGCATTTGGCTTGGAAGTGCTTTAATCTCTTGAAGACACAAAATACCACACTCTCTCTCATCGACCCATCGTAGGGCATCCTTTGTTGCTACTGCTCGTATTCCATTCACATTCCATGAGATGATTTCTATTGATTCTGACACTGTTTTTATCCATAATTTTTTGAGCGATTATAGCTAAAAGGCATTAGTTAAAGATTATGCTTGATGTATGTCAATGACACACAAGGAGCTCTCAAGTTACAATTTCCACATCATAAAATAAAAGGATATAAAGATGCTTATCACACCAAGAGATGTTCAACAAGTTGCCAATGATGTTATGAATATGCTGCATGAAGAGGAGATAGAGATCATCAATGCTTTTCATGATGCAGCAGTTGCAGAGGATAGAGTAAAAATCGATGAGATGTTTAATGTGGTCATCTTTGATGTTGAGGATCACTTCTCAACTGAGGAGGAGATGATGGAGCAGAGTGGATTTTATGCGATGCAGATGCATAAAAGTGAACATGATACGATGCGAAAAAAGATCAGTGATCTTAAAAAAAATTGGGATATTCATAAAAATCCAAAAGATATCAGAGAATTTTTGGAGGGGGAGTTTAAACACTGGATAGTGCTTCATGTTGCACGCTGGGACTCTGAGACGGCAATGCATCTAGGAGACTCTATGTAGAGCTCCTAAGTGTTTTTGCTAGATGAAGTTCACCTTTGTTACGTGGTGTTTCAGACCAAGAGACTCTTGTGAACATCCAAGAGCAAGTCCTAGCATCTGCTGCATGTGAAGCACTGGAAGTGATACTTCACGTCCTATGGCTACTGATGCATGATGCGTTTGTGTATCAAGCTTTAAGTGACAAAGAGGACATGGCGTTACCATCCAGTCAGCATTGTTATCCATAGCTCCTGCGATGGCGTTTCCTGTAAGAGTAGCGGCTGTTTTTGGTGCTTGAAGCTCTGCATGGAAACCACAGCATTTGTTTTTCTCTTCATAATCAACATTTTTTCCACCACAAGCGATGATGAGATCATCAAGTGAAGTAGGGTTATATGGGTTTTCAGCACTTTTGTGAGTCTCATTTTGAAGCTCTGAAGGGCGAATGTTGTGACATCCATAAAATGGTGCGATGTTAAATTGGCTCAGAGGCGTTACAACCATCTCTTTGATCTTGTCAAGCCCAAAGTCATCAATAATGGCATACAAAAAGTGAGTGACTTGGGAGGAGCCTTTGTACTCAAGTCCTACTTCGCCAAGCTTTTCGTTCACTCTTGCTTTGAGCTCTGCATTGTTGTCAAGACGGTGTTTCGTCATGGCAGTGTTGAGCTGGCATGTGTTACAGATTGTTACCATTGTGAGTCCATGCTTTTCGGCATAGGCGATGTTTCTTGCGTTTAAGACAAGTGATAAGAAGTCATCATAATCTTGAAGGTGTGAAGCACCACAACAAGAAGCCTCAACAAGCTCCACAAGTTCAATGCCAAGTTTTTCAGCCACAGCCATTGTAGACATCATCTGTTCAGGTGTACTCTGTTTTGCTGTACATCCTGTAAAAAGTGCATATCTTAGTTTTTCCATTCTATACTCCTAAAACTTTGCTGTTGATGAGGATTTTATAAGTTTTTGAATCTCATCAAGGTTCTGCGATTTTGTGATGCCCCATGGTGGAACGATTTTACCTTTTGTAAACATCTTAAACGCCACTGGAATGTGTTTGACAATTGCTGGACCTTCAGAGTAGAGCACAAGTCCACCTTCATCTAAAACACCATTTCGAGCAATAGAGTGTTTAAAGCCTACCGCATGACGTGATGCAACTGTTGAAGTAGCTACTCCTTTTTGGAAAAGCATGTTATGTAGAGAGGTGATTTTACTAATAGGATCAACATCTTTAGGACATACCTCCGCACACTCCATACACTTGACACAGTCCCAAACACCCTGTTTCTCTTCGTGCATCATAGCAAGTCTCTCAACCCCTGCATCGTCACGAACATCAGCCTCAAATCTGTAAGCTTTTGCAAATGCAGCAGGACCGAAGAAGTCATCATTTATCTCCACAACTGGACATGCATAGTGACATGCTCCACACTGAATACATAAGTCAGCTTCATTAAGCTCTTCTGCTTCATGTGGTGTTACTAGGTGTTCGCTTGTCGGATGCTCTTCAACATCTGAAATAAGATAAGGTTTTACTGCCTCATGTTTTTCCCAGAAGTCGCGTTTATCAATGATCATATCTTTAACAGCACGTTTTTTGCTCAGTGGCTCAAGCACTAGCTCATTTCCAAAGAACTCGACCATCGTGTTCATGCTCTCTTTACAAGCGAGTGTTGCACGACCATTTACCTTGATGGCACAAGCTCCACAAATTCCGTGACGGCAAGATCTTCTGTAAGAGAAGCTTCCGTCATGATCCCATTTGATTCTATTTAAGATATCTAAAACAACCTCTTCAGATGTTACTTCCATATCGTAGTTTTCATAGTATGGAAGATAATCTTCGTCTGCGTTAAAACGAAACACTTTGAAGTTGACTTTTTGTGTTGTGATTGTATGTGTACTCATAACTTCTCTTCCTCTCTTAGTAGTTTCTTGCTTTTAGTTCATGTTTGCCAAGAACAACTTGCATATAGTCAAGTTTGATCTCGCCATCTTCATTCATATAAGCCATAGTGTGTTTTAAGAAGTTCTCATCATCGCGTTGTTCAAAATCTTCTCTATAGTGTGCACCACGACTCTCATTTCTTGCGATGGCACTCTCAACGATAAACGCAGAGTAGTCAAGCATATGTCCAAACTCCATAGCCTCTTGGAGCTCTGTGTTGAAGACTTTTGATTTATCTTTAATGCGTACATTTTTAAATCTTTGACGAAGCTCTTTTACTTTTGCAATAGCAATCTCAAGAGTCTCTTTTGTTCTAAATGCACCTGCGTTTGCAGTCATACACTGTTGTAACTCTTCACGAAGTCCTGTGATTGTCTCATCACCATTGTTGCTGAGTAAAAATTCAATCTCGCTAAGTGCTCTGGCTGCATCCTCTTGAGTCGCTGGACGAAGTGTAATGTTGTCAATCTCTTCAACCATAGTTTTCCCAACAAAACGACCAAAAAGAAGCGCTTCAAGAACAGAGTTTGCTCCGAGGCGGTTTGCACCATGAACTGAGACACAAGCACACTCACCAGCGGCATAAAAGCCCTCTACAAACTCATCATTGTTTTTACGAACGTTTCCAGCAGTGTTTACTGGAATTCCTCCCATAGAGTAGTGAGCAGTTGCTGAGATTAAAATTGGCTCTTTGATCATGTCAAGACCTAAAAATGTCATCGCTAGATCACGAAGTTCTGGGAGTCTCTCCATAATAAGATCTTTTCCAAGGTGAGAAACATCAAGAGAGACGGCATCTTTTCTAGGTCCTACACCGCGGCCTTCGCGAATCTCGTTTAAGATAGCACGAGAGACGACATCACGAGAAGCAAGCTCCATAGCATTTGGAGCGTATTTTTCCATGAAACGTTCACCCAAAGAGTTGTAGAGACGTCCACCCTCACCACGTGCTGCTTCAGAGATGAGAACACCGTTACCTGAAAGTCCTGATGGGTGAAACTGCACAAACTCCATGTCCTCAAGAGGGAGACCATGACGAGCTACGATAGAGAGACCATCACCCGTGTTTGCATGAGCGTTAGAGTTGATTTTGTAAGCACGAGCGTAGCCACCTGTTGCAAACATAACAGATTTTGCATTGAAGATTACAGTTTGCATGTCACGTATGTTAAACGCAACGACACCAGACACTTTTCCATCTTTGTAGATGATGTCAGCCGCATACCATTCGTCCCAAAACTTCACACCCGCACGAAACGCTTGCTCATAAATGGTCTGTAGAAGTGTAAGTCCAGTTCTATCTTTTGCATAACATGCACGAGGAGAGGATTGTCCACCAAAAGGACGTTGTGCGATCTTTCCATCTGCTGTACGAGAAAACGCAGCACCCATTCGCTCTGCCCAACGAATGGTCTCTGGAGCTTTTTGACACATAAACTCTACAGCATCTTGGTCTGCTAAATAGTCAGAACCTTTTACAGTATCAAACTCATGAAGCTCAACGCTGTCTTTGTCGCTAAACGCTGCGTTTATTCCACCCTGAGCCGCTCCAGAGTGACTTCTTAAGGGGTGAAGTTTTGTTATAACAGCTACTTTTTTTCCACCATTTTGTAGCTCTCTTGCTGCTGCACAGCCTGCAAGACCTGCTCCAACAATAATCGCATCGTAAGTATAAATAGGAATACTCATTAACCCATCCTTCATTATAGAACTAAAATAATGCTGATTATATCTTGGCTAGCCTTAGTGGAGTTTAAATTGTGTGATTGATGAGATGAAGTTTTAGAGTGTAACTATTTGAGACATTTATGAGAGATCTTTTTCTGCTATATCTCGCATTTGTAACACTTTGTTTGTCGTAGTTTTTTGTGCATAGGCGAGTATCTCTTTAGCCTGTTTCATCGCTTCTTCGAGTGTTGTGTTGTGTGGTTTTATTATAAATCCGCCACTGACAGTTATAGCAGAGCTCTCCTGATTTGGAAGATTGAACTTGAGTTCTGCGATGCTTTGGCGAACCAGATCGGTATCTTTGTAGCATTGCTCTTTGCTCGTGCGCGAGAAGATAAGTGTAAACTGGTTGTAGTCACTTCGTGCTATAACATCTATAGGTTGTTCATGAAGAGATATAGTGTATGCCACTTTTTTTAGAATGGCTTGAGTGAGCTCTTGAGAGAAGCTGCGTTTCGTTTTGGAGAAGTTATCTATTTCTAAAACAGCCACTGAGGTAAAGTTACTCGTTTTGAGATCTTTTTTTTGCGAGTAGCTACTTAGCATCCCTTTGTGATTATTTATGCCTGTGATAGGATCTATCATACTAGGATTGTCGGTGGTGAGACTTTTTCGATTCATTCTAAGGGCAATTGCATCGGCTTCAATAGAGAAGATCGTGTAATCCATTTTGCTTTTTTCTATTTGAAACAGATACTCTAAGTCTTTATAGATGTGAAGTAGTCTGTTTTTATACCAAAAAGTTGCGATGAGTGCAAGTATGAAAGTGACTATCATTGAGAGTTCTGCCACATCGAACTTTTTTTGATCATAAGTGATGTTTTTGAAAACCAATTTGTCTATAAAGGCAGTAGTCTCTTCATAGGCTTTGTGTAGGTTTTGTTCATATTCAAAGAGGAGTTTTTCATCATTCTCTTGTGTTAGATAGTGCTCATTGGCAGCTTTGTTAAAATTTAAAACGAGAGCCATAAGATTGGCAAGATCGGTTTCATACTCTTGTGTATTGTGAAATATGAAATTATCAGTGAAGTTGTAGTTTTGCATAGATTGAAGTTTTTGAATATTGAGTGTGAGCTGAGTGCTTTTTGCGTTTAACGCAATAAGTGCTAAGTCAACTTCATCTTCAGGAAGCTTCATAAGCTCACTAAGAAGTCTTTTTTGTTCGTTTAGATTATCAACCTTTTGAAATGAGAGTCGCTGTTCAAAGGTTAAAATCATCGCAACAAACGCAACGATCAGAACAGATATAAGATATATACTTAAGTTGTTAAATATACTCTTAATAGATCGTTTCATTAGTTTTCCCTAATAATGTTATAATGTGTCCTATTTTATAAGTATAAAAATTAATAATAGCTGAAAGAAGAAAAAGTGAATTTAGAAAACTATTTTATAAAACAGTTTGAAAACAGACATATAGGTGATGATGGTGAAGTTTTAGAGGGGTATGTTTACTCTAAAGATGCTTTTTTTGAAGATGTTCATTTCAAACGCAAGTGGCTCTCATACTATGACATTGCTAAAAAATCGATGCTTGTTAATATCTCTGATGCTATAGCTATGAACGCAGATCCAAAATACATACTGCTTAGTGTTGCTATGCCAAAAGGGATGAGCCAAGAAGATATGCAAGATCTTGCCAGAGGTTTTAAAGATATGGCCGCTGCGTTTGGTGCTGAGATTATTGGCGGTGATACTATCAGCAATACTAAGCTTGACATCACGATTACGGTGATTTCGAAGGTAAAGAGACCGCTTCTGCGTTCAAATATTCGCTTAGGCTACCTTTTTGCTTACACAGGTGAGCTTGGTGCATCGAAAAAAGAGCTCAAAAAACTCTTTAATCTTGGCACTATTCACTCCAAATCAAAGTTTACAAATATCGAGTTGCGAGGCTCATTTGTCAGAACTGCAGAGCGTCAGCTCAAAGCTGGAATGGATATCTCTGATGGTATTTTTACAGACATTGAAAAGATAGTGGGTCCTAAAAAAATGGGTGTGCGTTTTTGCAAGTCTTTAGGAAAGTCTATAGGATGTAGCGGCGAAGAGTATGAGATGCTCGTGGCGTTTGACAAGAGAGATCGTTTGGCAATTTTGGCTCGAGCTAAACGCAGTCGAACAAAGCTCACCATATTTGGCGAAGCCTCTCGAGGTAGATATTTCAACAGATGTAAAGCACACCATTTTTAGGAGATATTTTGGACAGATTTTATTCACTCGGACATGCGAGCATCGATTTTCACTTTAAGCAATCTCCTCGCGATTTTGTTGTCGAAGAGATACCACTGTATGCTTTTAGTGGGGAAGGGGAGCATCTCATTTTACAGATACGTAAAAAAAATCTCACAACTCCTGAAATGATAGGGATTTTAGCTCGTTATCTTGGTATAAAAAACAAAGAGATAGGGTATGCGGGACTCAAAGATAAGCATGCTATGACCAAACAGTACATCTCTTTGCATAAAAAATATGAAGAGGCTCTGGAGCGTTTTGAGCATGAGGATGTAAAGATACTCTCTAAAAACTATCACAATAACAAAATACGTATTGGTCACTTGAAGGGAAACCGTTTCTACATCAAACTCAAAAAAGTCCTTCCAACAGCAGCTATGAAAATAGATGAGGCACTCAAAAGCATTGAAGCAAATGGAATGCCAAACTACTTTGGTTACCAGCGTTTTGGTAATGATGGGGATAACCATATATTGGGACAAAAGATCGCAAAGGGTGAAGCCAAAGAGCGAAATCCTCGTGTGAAACAACTGCTTATCAATGCCTATCAGAGTCATCTTTTTAACCTTTGGCTCTCTAAACGCCTTGAGATAAACTCTCTTGTGAATAGTTTTGCACCCAGCGAGATAGAGTCGCTGCTCAATATGCCAAACGATGAAGTGAGTAAAATGAAAGCGCAAAAACATCCATTTAAGCTCATAAGTGGAGACATCATGGAGCACTATCCTCATGGTCGTATCTTTGAGTTTGAAGGGAGTCAAGAGGATTTAGAACGTTTTTATGCTCGTGATATTACCGTGACAGGTCTTTTGTGCGGCAAAAAAGTAAGAACTGCTGCTGGAGTTGCTGGTGAGATAGAGAAACTTTTTGATGACACTATAAACGAAGATGGGGCACGCCGTTACGCATGGGTCTATCCTACAGAGATAGAGGGACGATACAACTCCATGGAGGCACAGTATGAGCTGAACTTTTCACTTCCAAAAGGCTCATATGCTACTGTGCTCATCGAAGAGATCGCTAAGAGAAAAATCTACTAAAACTAAGGAAAAAAGATGAACAAAAGAGAGATTACCTCGGCAATATCACAAGCATTCGGAATGTTCGCTTCTAAGGAGTTTCCAGCTCCTATACAAAAGTTTATCAATACAAGTTATGTGACTCTGATGGGTCTTGATATGCAGGAGTTTCATTCACCATCGACATACAAAAGCCTCAATGCACTCTTCACTCGCAGACTCAAAGAGGAGCGTTTTTTCTCTTTAAAGGCGGAGGATTTTATCTCTCCTTGTGACTCACTCATCACGGAGTGCGGAGTTATAAAGGATGATTATGCTCTCCAGATCAAAGGGATGCGTTATAAGTGTGCTGATTTTGTGGGCGATATGTTTAGTGATGAGGAGAAGAGCATTTTAGAGGATGGAACATTTATAAACCTCTATCTCTCCCCAAAAGATTATCATCGTTATCATATTCCTACAAATCTAAAAGTGCTCAAAGCGGTGCACATTCCAGGGAAGTTTTATCCTGTAAATATTCCATCGCTTAAAAAACGTCTCAATCTTTTCATAGAGAATGAGCGAGTCGTCATCTTGTGTGAAGCAACGAATGGCAAACGTTTTTATATGGTGCTTGTGAGTGCTCTTAATGTTGGTGTGATGCAGGTGGCGTTTGAGAGCCGCATTCAGACAAATGCAGCGGCGTTAACAACACAAAGTTATGAGTTTAATGAATTATATCTAGATAAGGGTTTTGATTTTGGTTGTTTTGAGATGGGTTCGACCATTATCATTTTGGCTGAAAAAGATATGCTTGCACTCGGCATAAATGCAGGCGAGAGTGTGAAGTTTGGGCAGACTATAGCGTCTATCAAAGAGTGACGCCATAGTTTTAAAGATTAGACGTTAAATCTAAAGTGCATGATGTCGCCATCTTGCACGATGTACTCTTTGCCCTCTAGACGCATTTTCCCAGCCTCTTTGGCTTTTGCTTCACCACCGTATGTTACAAAATCTTCAAACGCAATAACTTCTGCACGTATGAAACCTTTTTCAAAGTCGTTGTGAATGGCAGCCGCAGCACGCGGTGCTGTAGAGTTTTTCTTTATAGTCCAAGAGCGAACCTCTTTGACACCTGCTGTAAAGTAGCTCATAAGACCTAGTTTGTCAAAACCTTTTTGGATGATCTGCTCTAAACCTGACTCGCTAACGACAAGATCATCCAAAAACTCTGTTGCCTCTTCCTCTTCAAGACCTATGAGCTCTTCTTCTATTTTTGCGCAGAGTTTTATGAGCTCACAGCTGTTTTTTGCGGCATGATCTCTGAGTGCTTTTACATACTCGTTGTCCTCTAAGAGTCCATCTTCGTCAGTGTTTGCTCCGTACATTATCTCTTTGTCTGTGAGAAGTCTTGTTTCACGAATGAGTGATTTGTACTCTTCGCTATCAGCTTTAGAGAAGTTTCTTGCCAAGTTTTCCTCACCTAAAAACTCTAGAAGCTCTTCGGCTATCTCTAGTACGGCCTGTGCAGATTTTTCACTTTTAGCCTGTTTTTTGAGTCTCTCTATTCGATTTGAAAGGACTTCAATGTCGGCGAGTATAAGCTCGCCTTCGATGATGGCGACATCGCGAAGCGGATCGATGCTTCCCTCATTGTGAACGATGTTGTCATCTTCAAAACATCTCACGATCTGGAGTATTACCTCTGTTTCACGGATGTTTGAGAGAAATTTGTTTCCAAGTCCTTCACCTTTTGATGCGCCTTTGACGAGCCCTGCGATGTCAACAAAGTCTATAGTTGAGTGGAGTATTCTCTCTGGATTTACTATTTTGGCTAGAGCGTTTAAGCGTTTGTCAGGAACGGGAACCACGGCTTTGTTTGGTTCGATTGTACAAAATGGATAGTTTGCTGCCTCTGCGTTTTGCGCCTTTGTAAGTGCATTGAAAGTTGTTGATTTTCCGACATTTGGAAGCCCTACGAGCCCGATTGCTAATCCCATTTTTTCTCCGATATTATGCTTGATGTAATTTAAAAAATTGAGTGGAATTATATCGTAAGTAGCTGAATTAAAAAGAGGGTGGTACCGATGGTCGGACTCGAACCGACAAGCCGTGAAGCGGTTGATTTTGAATCAACTGAGTTTACCATTTCTCCACATCGGCATAAATAAGAATTGGGATTATAGTGGTTGCATACTTAAAAGTAAATAACAAATAACCGATTTAAGAACAGATGGAACTTTAGTTGCTTAATTGCTAAAGATTTAAAGAGTTATATTTTTAGGAGGTGTCTTGTGCGAATTACATCAAGTATGTATTATGACAATGTTTATGCAAACAATAACAACAAACTCAGCAGAGAGCTTTTTGATGTAAATAAACAGATAGCCTCACGTCTTAAAATAGAGTATGCACATGAAGATGTAAGTGTTTTTTCTCAAACTATGCGCCTTGATAATGAGATGACAGTGCTCACACAAGCTAAAGAGAGTGCTCAAAGTGGTTACAAGTTTTCAAACCAGTCTGATGTAGCTTTGAATGATTTTACAAACTTGCTCACACGTACTAAAACGCTACTCATCCAAGCTGCAAGTGCAGCAAATGGAAGTGTCTCACTCGATGCAATTGCATCAGAACTTCGAGGAGTAGAAAAAAATCTCAAATCAATCGCAAATACATCTATAAATGGTCAGTACCTTTTTGCTGGTTCGGCAGTAGACATAAAACCAATCGGGGAAGATGGTAGTTACAATGGTAATGATATAGCGATGAAAGCATTTTTAGGAAGTGACAACCAGCAGCAGTACAATGTCACAGGTGCTGAGCTTTTCTTAGGTGAAGAGCTTTTAAATACTAAAGAGATCACTACAAATGTAGTACATAAAAACAATATTGCGGAGTATGTCGAACTCTATGAAACTCCTGCAGATGCAGAGTCTGTACTCACACCTTCGAGCACTATTCGACAGCTTATGGGCGATGTTGATAATGTCTCAGATACAATAGATAAGCACTTTTTTTATGTTCGTGGTACCTCAAGTGATGGAGTGGCGTTTAAAGAGAAGTTTGCTATGAATGACACTCAGAGCATCGATGAACTTCTCACTAAAATAGGTCAGCTCTACGGAAATACACCAAATCTTGACCTTGTCAATGTAAAACTCAACAATGCAGGACAGATTGTTGTCGAAGACAAACAAAAAGGTTCTAGCAAAATTGATTTTCATATGGTAGCAGCTGTTGATTTTAGCGATAGAACTGCTGTAGGCTTTACAGACGGTGCTGATGTGACGGATATTGACGCTCTTGATGGGGCTGAGACAAATTTTAAAGAGCTCATAAACCCTACAACACCTCCAGCGAACCTCCTTTTCGTAAAAGAGTTTGTCAAATCTGGCTTTACAAGTGTTGCATCTGCTGCTTCAAACATTGAAGGGTTAGATTACGATAGAGTAGAGTTTGAAAAAAGTGGAGCAAAATTAAGCGGTAATGTCTCTCAAATCAAAAAAGAAGACAATGCTTTTGCTACAGCTACAACTAAACTCAGCGAGGTTTTTTCAGGGACGATGAACGGCTCTGTTTTAAAACTTGAAGGGGTACAAATCGATGGGACTACTCCGTATGATGTCAATATCAATCTTCTTGATGCAGGCTCAACATTTAGTGTAGGTGCAAACACTTACAATCTCTATAATGTTGATGGCACTCCCGTTGGTGCAAGTGATATGAGCTACAAACAACTTATGGATGTGATCACTATGGCTGTAACAGGATCACTTCCAGATGGAACATACACAGATAACGCAGCATCATTTCATGCACAAGTAGAGCAGGGGCTTGATCTTGGTGAGACATACTTGACATATGATGGCAAAATCGCGTTTGGAGAGAGTAACGCTACGACTACGAAAGCTTCACTTGCGCTCTACGATATCAACAGTGATGATTTTAGTGCTGCTGCATCGGTGGCTACTTTTCATGCAAATAATGCACTTACGGTTACAGATGCAAAAATAGATTTTTTCAAAAATCTCGATGCTATCATATCTTCAGTAGAAGAGTCTAAAACAGATCCAGATGGAACGACTGGAGACCCACGAAGCTTGGGAATTCAAAATGGTATCGCACTGATAGATAATTTAGTGACACATACAAGTCGAGTCCATACGGTTGTGGGTGCAAACTCAAATGCACTCAAACGCTCACTTGAACGCACCGAGATATTGGAGCTTAGCACTATGAAACTTCGCTCATCGATTATCGACACAGATCTTGCTGAGGCCTTTTTAAAACTTTCGCAACTCTCTCTAAACTATGAGGCAATGCTCTCAACAGTGGGCAGAGTCTCTAAGCTGAGTTTAGTCAATTACCTTTAACTTGGAACGATTTTAGCTATACTTCCTTTCAAATTTTATATAGTTTTGAAAGGTTAGTTGATTTGAAAGATGCTCTTTTAATTGTTGTTTTTGGTGTTTTGATTTATTTGGGATTTGCCACTATTTTAGGTGATACCCAGCTCATGGGAAGCTATGGAGCTTCATTCGCTGCGTTTAATCAGCACTATTTTGGTTATGTCTCTTATATTTACCTCTTTTTACTTCTTTTTCCTCTCTATTTTGTCTACAGATCTACTGCCTTTGATATACGTATGGCTCAAGTAGGTGTTGCCTCTTTTTTACTTCTTTTTGCAGCTTTACTAGCACAAGCACTTTTAGTCAAGGAGGGTTTAAAGGGAGAGATTGGAAGTGATTTTGCACTCTTTCTGTCACCTTTTATAGGTTCATTTGGTTTGTGGGTTTTTTGGTGTGTTATCACTTTTGTCTCTTTGTTGATGCTTTTTGATAAGACGACAGGTGAGTTTTTTGTATCACTCAAAGAGTATCTTCAAAAGAGGTTTTTAGCATTTGAACACTTTATGAATGCAGTTCCAAAGAGTCAAAGTGCTCAACTCTCTGCAGAGAAAAAAACAGTTGTAAAAAAAGAGCAAGTTACTAAAACGCAGCCACTAAAATCACAGCAACAAGAGACACTCTTTGACCTGGAAGAGGAGATAGAGACTCCGACATATTTGAGAAAAAAAGCCGCTAAAGCAACTCAAGCTGCAGCAACATCAGAAGTGGCACAAGAGATTCAAGATTTAAAAGCACAGACAATAGAGCAAAATGTTCAGGATGAACAGAAGCAAAAAGAAGAACATAAAAATATACTCGAAATAGCAAAAGAGCTTAAAGAACACAAGAGTGTCGAAGTGGTCGATGAGCTTGAAGAGAACGCCAAACTTCTAGCCGACATAGATAAGGGAGTAGTTGAGAAACCAAAAAACTTCAAGCTTCCATCAGTCAACTTCTTGCAAAAACCAAAAGCAACTACAAAAAGTGTCGATGAGAGTGAACTTGACGATAAGATTCGCTATCTTATTGAGAAGCTTGCCCACTTCAACATCGAAGGGGATGTGGTTCGTACTTATGCTGGACCAGTGGTCTCAACTTTTGAGTTCAAACCAGCGGCAAACGTGAAGGTAAGCAAGATACTCAGCCTTCAAGACGATCTTGCCATGGCGCTTTCCGCTGAGACTATCCGCATCCAAGCACCCATTCCAGGAAAAGATGTTGTGGGAATTGAGATACCAAATGATACTGTGGAGACCATCTATCTTAGAGAAATCATAGATGACAAACTCTTTAGCGACTCCTCTTCGCCGCTTACAATGGCACTGGGAAAAGATATAGTGGGTAAACCTTTTGTGACGGATCTAAAAAAACTCCCACATCTTCTCATCGCTGGAACGACTGGAAGTGGTAAGAGTGTTGGTATAAACGCTATGATACTCTCACTCCTTTACAAAAACTCTCCAGATCAGCTGCGTTTACTCATGATAGACCCAAAAATGCTTGAGTTTTCAACATACAATGACATTCCGCATCTGCTTACTCCAGTTATTACCAAGCCAAAACAGGCTATAGCCGCGTTAAACAATATGGTCGCTGAGATGGAGCGCCGTTATGAGCTTATGGCTGACACGCGTACGAAAAACATAGAAAACTACAATGAAAAGATAAAAAACACAGATGCGGAGTACCTTCCTTACATCGTTGTCATCATCGATGAGCTGGCGGATTTGATGATGACAAGCGGCAAGGACGTGGAGGTCTCCATAGCGCGTCTTGCACAAAAGTCCCGTGCTTGTGGTATTCACCTCATAGTCGCAACGCAACGTCCTTCTGTGGATGTTGTCACTGGTCTTATTAAAGCAAATCTTCCTTCAAGAATATCTTATAGAGTAGGGCAGAAGATAGATAGTAAAATCATCTTAGACCAGATGGGTGCAGAGTCGCTTCTAGGGCGTGGTGATATGCTCTTCACCCCTCCAGGTGCTCCAGCACTTGTGCGTTTACATGCTCCTTGGGCGACAGAAGAGGAGATAGAAAACATTGTAGAGTTCATCAAGTCTCAACGGGCTCCAAACTATGACAAAAGCTTTTTACTAGAAGAGAAAGAGGGTAATTCAAATAGCAGCGATGACGTTTATGAAGAGCTCGACGAACTCTATGAAGAGGCAAAAAATGTCGTACTTACGGACAAGAAGACATCCATCTCCTATCTGCAAAGAAAACTCCAAATAGGCTACAACCGAGCCGCACGTGTGATCGAGCAGCTTGAAAATGAAGGTGTGCTCTCCGCTCCAAACGCCAAAGGGATAAGAGAGATCAATTAAATGCCAAAACCCCATTTTCTCTTTTGCGCGCATAGAGACTCTTATAGTGTGAAGGTTCAAAACCTTGAGTCTTTGAGTGTCGCGCAGATTGTTGAGATTGAAGCTTTTGTAAAGAGTCGTAAAGGTATTTTTGATTTTAACTCTTACACCTTTGCAATCCAAAAGAGAGTCTCCTTTGAGGAGTTTGCTCATCTCCTTGGCACTCTTCATTATGATGTATTCCTTCAAGAGCTTAAAGAAGAGAGTAAAACTCTTCCAAGAGTAGCGTTTGGAGAGTATAAAGGGATGTTCTTTAGTGAGTTGCCTCAGGGTTATCTTCTCTGGTTGGAGGCAAACTATTTTGGCACACAAAAAGCATTGATAAGCGAAGAGTTGAAAAAACGCCCACTTCAATAGTCCATTTTGTTACAAATATCTACACAATTTGAGAATTTTCAAAGAATAGTGTTTACTATGGTAACATATTAAAAAATCGTCTTGTAAGTTTCGTTATAATTTTGAAAATTTACTTGAAATAGGATTGAAAATGGCATTTTTAGAAGAATATAAAGCACATGTTGCTGAGCGTGCAGCACTTGGTGTACCACCTCTAGCTCTTTCGGCAAAACAGACAGCTGACCTTATCGAAATGATTAAGTCTAACTGTACAGACGAGCTCCTTGATCTGCTTACAAACCGTGTGGCACCAGGTGTTGATGATGCGGCACAGGTTAAAGCGGCATTTTTAAATGAGATCGCTTCTGAAAACATCAAAGTTGACGCTATTTCTCCTGTAAGAGCGGTTGAGATGCTTGGTATGATGCTTGGTGGATTTAATGTTCTTCCTATGATTCATATGCTTGCTTCATCAAACGCAGCGGTAGTTGAAGCTGCTGTTGAAGCACTTAGTAAAACACTTCTTGTTTATGATGCGTTTAATGATGTAGAAAAACTGCACAAAGAAGGAAACACAGCAGCGACAAGAGTGCTTACTTCTTGGGCAAACGCTGAGTGGTTTAAAGCAAAACCTGCCATTGCTGAGACTATCACTGTAACTGTTTACAAAGTTCCAGGTGAGACAAATACAGATGACCTCTCTCCAGCTTCAGAGGCGTTTACTCGTTCAGATATTCCACTGCATGCAAACTCTTTGCTTATGAACAGAATGGAAAAACCTCTTGAGACTCTTGCTGAGCTTAAGAAAAAAGGGCATCCAGTAGCTTATGTTGGTGATGTTGTTGGAACTGGTTCTTCACGTAAATCGGGTGTGAACTCTGTTCAGTGGCACATGGGTGAAGATATTCCAGGTGTCCCAAACAAACGTACTGGCGGTGTAGTTATCGGTAACACAATTGCGCCTATCTTCTTTGCAACATGTGAAGACTCTGGAGCACTTCCATTAGAGATGGATGTCTCAAATATGGAGACAGGTGATGTTATTACTCTCTACCCATACAAAGGTGAAGCACATAAAGATGGAAAATGCATCGCTACTTTTAAACTCAACCCAAGCACTATCACAGACGAAGTACAAGCGGGTGGACGTGTGCCACTGATCGTAGGACGTGGTCTTACTTCTAAAGCTCGTGGTGTTTTAGGTCTTGGAGCAAGTGATGTTTTCTTAACGCCAGAGCAACCAGCTGACAGCGGTAAAGGCTACACGCTCGCACAAAAAATGGTTGGAAAGGCTTGTGGTCTTAGCGGTGTTCGTCCAGGTATGTACTGTGAGCCAGAGATGAACACTGTAGGAAGTCAAGATACAACAGGACCAATGACTCGAGATGAGATCATCGAGCTTGCGGCACTTGGATTTAACGCGGACTTAGTGTTACAAACTTTCTGTCACACAGCGGCTTATCCAAAACCTTCAGACGTTGTTATGCATGCAAACCTCCCGTCGTTTATCTCTAAACGTTCAGGTATCGCGCTTCGCCCAGGTGATGGTGTTATACACTCTTGGTTAAACAGAATGGTTCTTCCAGATACTGTAGGAACGGGTGGAGATTCACATACACGTTTCCCAATCGGTATCTCTTTTCCAGCAGGTTCTGGAGCGGTTGCGTTTGCAGCGGTTACAGGAAGTATGCCACTTACTATGCCTGAGTCTGTACTTGTACGTTTTAGCGGTGAGATGCAACCAGGAATCACGCTTCGTGACCTTGTAAACGCCATCCCTTACTTTGCTATCAAAGAGGGACTCTTAACTGTTCCAAAAGCAAACAAGAAAAATATCTTTGCTGGACGCATCTTAGAGATCGAAGGTCTTCCAGATCTTAAAGCTGAGCAGGCGTTTGAGCTCTCAGACGCTTCTGCTGAGCGTTCTGCTGCTGCTTGTACGGTACTTTTAAATGAAGCTCCAGTAGTTGAGTACCTTAAATCAAACGTTGCACTCCTTGAGGCGATGGTAGCTGATGGATACGAAGACGTTACAACGATCAAACGCCGTATTACGAAGATGAAAGAGTGGTTGGCAAACCCAACGCTTATGCAGCCAGACGCGGATGCGGAGTATGCAGCGGTTATCAACATCGATCTTAACACGATCACAGAGCCGATTTTAGCTTGTCCAAACGACCCAGACAATGTAAAACTTCTTAGCGAAGTCGCTGGTGAGAAGATCGATGAAGTATTCCTCGGTTCATGTATGACAAACATTGGTCACTACCGTGCGGCTGGTGAAGTTATGCGTGGCGAGAGTGCAAACGCGGTTGAGAAGTTCTGGATCGTTCCACCGACTCGTATGGATGAGCAACAACTCATTAACGAAGGGTACTACGATGTTTACAAAGCTATCTCGGCTCAGACAGAGGTTCCAGGATGTTCTTTATGTATGGGTAACCAAGCATCAGCTCGTCAAGGTTCTACAGTTTTTTCAACATCAACGCGTAACTTTGATAACCGTCTAGGTAAAGGGACACAAGTTTACTTAGGTTCTGCAGAGCTTGCGGCGGTGTGTGCAAAACTTGGACGTATTCCAACCGTTGAAGAGTACATGAGCATCGTTCCTGAGAGACTTGCAGGTAAAGAAGCAGCAGTTTACAAATACCTTAACTTTAATGAGATCAAAGATTATCATTTAGAGGCTCGTACAACAGCTGAGACAAAATACGGCGTTACTGTAAAACCAGTATAAAACGCCATGCTTCAAGAGAGCTTCTCTCTTGAACTGAATTTAATATCATATTAATAGATATTAATCCTCTTCCTCTTCCATTTCACGACGAATCTTATCCATATCAAGCGCTTTGACATGATTTATGAGCTCACCAAATTTATCTTCTGGAAGCATACCTGCTTGGTTGAGCAAAATGATGCCATCGCGCACCACCATAAGTGTAGGAATAGAGTGAACATGAAACTCCGCCGCGAGTGTTTGTTGCTCTTCGGTATTTACCTTGGCAAAGACCACATCAGGGAAAAGCGAGGCTACTTTTTCAAAAATGGGTGCAAACTGTAGACAGGGTCCACACCATGGTGCCCAAAAATCGACAATAACAATCTCGTTGTTGTCAAGTGTTTCGTTAAAATCTTTTGTTGTTAGGTCTCTGTAGGTCATTTATGCTCCTTATATTGTAAAGTGTGGAGTGTAACGCAATAAGTTTCAAGAGAGCTTTGAAGATTTCTTTATGGCGTTTTGACGCCACTGCATATAGGTTGAGTAGGATGGATTTCCCTCTACAAGTTTTTCATAGGCGTATCTGTAGCTGCATCCTTTTTGCTCTTTGTATTTTTCAAGTAGTTCAAGAAGCATCTCTTTATCTTTTTGTTTATATCTTCCTTGGAGTGATTTTACAAGATTTACACTCTCAATGTGCATGCTGATGTCCATGTTTTACTCCTATGATTTTTTAACCAAATTTTATAGTTTTTTGACACTAAAGCGGCTTTAGTTTCAAAACTGTATACTTCTTTAAAATTTTTTTCAATAAAAGGAAAATCTCTGATGAGTTCACTAAACAAAGAGATGCAACTACAAAAAAATTGTCAACTCTATCTCTATCTTTTAGAGTCGCTTGGTATGGATGTTCCAGAGGCTGTGGAGGAGTGTGCCGCCTCTTTTGATGATCTGTTTAACTGTGTCAATGAGATGGCAGCTCTCTTAGAGAGTCTTGATGAGAGCATGTTTGACGCTATTGTTTACAATAAAGAGCGTTTGGAGTCAAGAGAGCTTGCCTACTGGTGGGAGATGCGTAAAGAGGCAGATAGACTTCATAGAATGCTTAGCAGTGATGTAGATTCAGAGGAGTAGGAGATGGATTTAGATTTTGATGGATACTTGGAATATTTTAAGTCTGATGGCTTCAAACTTGTTAAAGAGAGACAAGAGGACGGAGTCAAAGAGGCGACTTTGCGTCTTTATACACCAGAAAACTATGGTGAAGTGATGCTGCGTTACAAAGAGGGAGATGCAAAAGTGAGTATTCTTTTGAGTATGAATGGCAAGGTTGTACCTTTTGCATAGATTTATTAGTGCTGCGTTTTTGTCAAACTTTACACCGCTTTTAGTTCTTTTGGTAAGCAAGCAGAGCACTTTAGAGTTTTTTGAATACAAAATGTGGAATATGCTCTTTATAGAGATAGATTAAACAGAAGAGAAGAGCCAAATTTTTGAACTCATAGAGCAGTATAAAGAGGAGTGTGAGGCAGATGAGTATCTCTATATTTATCTCCAAGAGAGTCTCTTAGAGCATCATATCGTGCAAAATTTAGAGCAAAATGGTTACAAAGTAGTGCTTCAAAACTACACTCCAAAACGGCTCGATGTAGAGAAGATGCTCTCACTCTCAAATGAGCAGATGCGCCTTGAGATGATGATGGATGCTTTGGCGTTTGAAGAGTTTTAGCACTCTTGTGTGAGTGCTTCTATCTCTTTTGGTGTGAGTATGAGACTTAGTGACTCTTTGATCTGCTCTAAAAAGAGTTCTCCTAAAGAGAGCTCTTTTGTATCTTGAAGCTCTGTTGGTGAGAACTCCTCAAAGAGAAGAGAGTGCTCTTGTAAAAACTCCTCAATGTCACTATCTTGACTCTGCTTGAGAAGTAAATCTGTGAGCTGTGTGAGTTTTTGGATGATTGTCTCTTTTACATCTTCTAGCTCTTTTGGTAGGATGAAGTTTCCTATTCCCTCTGACTCAACAAAATATAAACACCATCTTTTCTCTTTGAGTTGGGTGTAGCTTATATGTTTGGAGTTGCTGCGTTTGGGTCTTGGGTTGAAGATTTCTGCCTCTTCCCAAAAACCTCCCTCATCACCTCCTTCAAAACCGCCCATTATCTCTCCTCTCTAACGCTCAAGCATCTCGCCTTGAATGAAATTTATCGCCTCTTGCAATGCTTCTAATACAGTGATTTCTCTTGCTTTAAGATACTCTAACGCAACTGCCTCAACTCTTGAAATGTAGTGTTTAAGCTGCTCTTCTTGATTCATCTTCTCACCTTTGAGTAATTTTCTAAGATTGTAGTAAACTTTTTCTTAGCAGTGCCAAAAGTTGAGTAACTAGCTTGCAAGAGTGCTCCTGCATTTAAATGAGAAGAGATAAAATAACCACATGAAATTAGCAGAGATAGAAGTTACAAATCCTTACCTTGATTTGAGTGAAGATTTTTACAGAAAGAGCATTCCTGAGCCTCTTGATGCCCCTAAGCTTGTTGCTTGGAGTGAGGATGCTGCCAAACTTATAGGGTTTGACGAGGAGACAAAGAGTGATGCGAAGCTGCTTGCCTTCTTAAATGGTGAGTATCTTTTAAAGGGGAGTGAACCATTTTCTATGGCTTATGCTGGGCATCAGTTTGGACACTATAACCCTTGGTTGGGCGATGGAAGAGTGCACCATTTAGGCGCTATTAATGGGTGGCAACTCCAACTTAAGGGGAGCGGAGAGACCATTTATGCTCGCGGGGCGGATGGCAGAGCGGCTCTGAGATCATCCATACGAGAGTTTTTGATGAGCGAGGCGATGCACCATCTTGGAATCCCTACAACTAGGGCTTTAGCACTCATCACATCAGAGACTAAAATACTTCGAAACTCCATCGAAAATGCAGCCATCTTATTGCGTTTATCTCCTTCTTGGCTGCGATTTGGGAGCTTTGAGTATTTTTACTACACCAAAGAGTACACAAAACTTCAGGAGCTGGCTGATTATGCCATTACGGAGTCATTTAGAGATTTTATTGGAGATGAAGATCGCTATTTTAAGATGTTTGAAGCCATTGTCCACTCAAGTGCAAAAGTTGTAGCACAGTGGCAAGGAGTGGGCTTTTGCCACGGGGTAATAAACACCGACAACACTTCACTCCTTGGGCTGACTATGGACTATGGTCCCTTTAGTATGTTGGATGATTTTAACTATAACTACATCTGTAATCATACCGATAGAGTGGGGCGATATAGTTATGGCGCACAACCAAATATTCTCTATTGGAATCTTACGATGCTCGCTAAGGCACTCTCTCCAATCATACAAAGTAGTAGAACACAGGCACTCCTAGATGACTTTGGAAGTTTTATATATCCAGATGCTTATATGGCACTGATGCGTAAAAAACTTGGACTTGTGTTGGTACTTTTTGAGGATATTGAACTCATTCAAGAGTTAGTAGGTGCACTTCAAGACGCGTATGTTGACTACACACTCTTTTTTCGTACACTCTGCCATTATGATGGGAATAGAGAAGCACTCTATGACATAGCGATGGAGCCTGTGGCGATTCACAACTGGCTGGAGCTTTATGATCTGCGTTTGGCAAAAGAGCCTTTAACGCAGCCAGAGCGCAAAGCATCAATGCTCTGTATCAATCCAAAATATGTACTGAAAAACTATATGCTAGAAGATGCAATACACAAAGCGCAAAGAGGAGATTTTTCTATGGTTGAAAAACTGCTTTTCATAGCGCAGCACCCTTATGATGAGCTCGATGAGTTTGAGGAGTTTTCAAAAGAGACACCAGAACTCTACAAGAACATAGGTCTAGCCTGCTCTTCGTAAAACTCTGGGGCAAGCTGCGTTTAGGCAGCTGCTTGAAGTGCTTTGATCTTTTTGATATTAAATAACATAAGTATAGAAGTAAAGAGAGCGATAAAGAAAAGAGCCACAAAAACATAGAGTGTATCTGTATAGCTTCCAGTAGAGTCTTTTACGTATGCGATAATAATAGGCCCTGCAAGACCAGCGAGTGCCCAAGCGGTGAGTATAACGCCATGGATAGCTCCAAGCTCTTTTGTTCCAAAGATGTCGCCGATATATGCTGGAATAGAAGAGAAAGCTCCTCCATAACATGTCATGATATAGTAAAGCAAAACTTGAAAGAGAAGTATGCTTGTCACAGTTGTAAGAAAATAAAATGCAAATATCTGCGAAGCGAAGAATATAATAAAGACAATAGGACGTGTGAGATAGTCTGAAATGCTTGCCCAAGCGAGTCTGCCAGCTCCGTTAAATATACCCATAAGACCGACTGCAGATGCCGCAACAAGAGCACTCACGCCAACACTCTCTTGAAGAAGCGGAGCAGCTACTGAGATGATGGCGATACCGCAGGTGACATTGATAAAGAGCATAATCCAAAGACCATAAAATCTTCCCGTCTTGATCGCTTCACCTCGTGTTATATTTGTAAGGTCAGCTTTGATGGTTTTTTTCCCACTCTCTACTGCGTTTTTAAAACCCTCTGGCATGTAGCCCTCTTGCGGGTTTGCAAGATACTGTGCCGCAGTGAACATAACAAAAAAATAGATGCTCCCTAAGATGTAAAATGTTGCTGAGATACCTACATCATCGATGAGAATTTTAATGGCTGGTCCTGAGATAGCTGAAGCAAATCCAAAGCCCATGATGGCAAAACCTGTTGCCATACCACGTCTATCTGGAAACCATTTTACAAGCATAGAGACGGGTGATATGTAGCCGATTCCTAAACCTGCACCCCCTAAAACGCCATAAGTAAAATAAAAAAGGAGTTTAGACTCTATGGCGATGGCAAAGCCTGAGCCTATAGTTCCAGCTCCGAAGAGTAGAGCAGCTAAAGTAGCGGCGACTCTTGGACCCTTTGCCTCAACAAATTTACCCATAAGTGCTGCAGAGAGACCAAGAAAAAAGATAGCAATAGAGAAGGTGATAGTAACATCAGTAAGAGACCACTCCATGGCACTCTGAATAGGGTTAACATAGACACTCCAAGCATATACAGAGCCTATACACATATGAATAGCCATGGCAGCTGCTACCATGAACCAACGATTTTTACGAGATTGCATCTTCGTCCTTTTGTTTTTTGCGAATTTTATCATCACAGTTTTAAAAATATTAGGAAGAAGAAGAGAAGCAGTTGCGTTTAAACTCTACTAAAGTTCTGGATTACTCTTCTATGAGATCAAAATGAGAGGGAAAAGTTGCATCAAAAATGACAGGAGAGAGGATTCTGTTTTTTTCTTGTTTGGAGAACTCTATTCGCACACTGTTTTCAAGCTTGTCTTTGTACTCGATGGCAGTTACCTCTTCGTTTTTGAGATAGATCTCTATTTTTTGATCTTCAAACGCAGCTGTGTAGTGAGTTGATGTCACTTTTTTTGCACGTGAGAGTATGGTGAAAAAATCAAAATCATTTTGAATTTTACGTACAACAACCTGTTCTAGTTCAGGCTCTACTATGGAGACTAAACCCTCTTTGATGTAAACACTCTTTTGTATAGGGGAAGTGTAGCTCCAGAGTGCCATGTTTGGGCGTTGTGCTTTGAGTGTACCTTTATAAACAAGCTTCTTTCCTTTTTCGTCTGTAACACTCTGCGTGAAGTCAGCTTCAAAAGAGTCAAGGAGTTTTAAGTTGGCATAAAGAGAGAGTGTGAGTGTGAAGAGTAGTGCGAGAATTTTCATGATACCTCGGGAGTTTTGTCATCTTTTTGTGACCAAAAGTATAGCTAAGATTTCATTTATAGTGTTTGTAAAGATTAAGATGCTAAAATAGAAAGCTTTCAATTAATTTAATATATAAGGTTGCAGATGCTACAGGCATTTATGGGAAAGATTTTTGGAACATCCAATGATCGAGAATTAAAAAAATATTTCAAAAAAGTAAAAATAATCAATGAGCTTGAGTCAAAATATCTCTCTTTGAGTGATGAGGAGCTTCAAGCCGCATTTTTTGAGCTTAAACGTAGTGTTGTCGCAGGTGAAAAAAGCCTTGATGAAGTTTTGGTAGACTCATTTGCCATAACGCGAGAGGCGAGTAAACGCATCTTAAATATGCGCCACTTCGATGTACAGCTCGTTGGTGGTATGGTACTGCACGATGGACGTATTGCTGAGATGAAGACGGGTGAGGGGAAAACCCTTGTTGCGACACTCCCAATCATCCTAAACGCCATGAGTGGTAAGGGTGTACATCTTGTTACAGTAAATGACTACCTTGCGTCTCGTGATGCTTCGCAGATGAAACCGCTTTACACTTTTCTTGGCTATACAGTCGGTACTGTTTTAGAGTCCATGCATGATCCTTTAGAGAAAAAAGCTGCTTATGATGCAGACATCACTTACGGCACAAACAATGAGTTTGGTTTTGACTATCTTCGTGATAACATGAGCTACTCAAAAGAGCAGATGGCACAACGTTCTCACAATTTTGTCATAGTGGATGAAGTGGACTCCATTCTTATCGATGAGGCTCGTACACCACTCATCATCTCAGGTCCTACCAACAGAACTATGCAAGACTATCTCAAAGCAAACCGTGTCGCTTTAGGGCTTTTAATAGAGGAGCATTTTACGGTAGATGAAAAAGATAAGGTGGTACTCCTTACCGAAGATGGAATTACAAAAGCTGAAGAGCTTTTTGGAATTGAAAATCTTTATAGTGCTGAGAATGCTTCACTTTCTCATGTTTTAGATCAGGCTCTCAAAGCAAACTATCTTTTTGAAAAAGATGTTGATTATGTTCTCAGAGATGGCGAGGTTATGATCGTTGATGAGTTTACGGGTCGCATTAGCGAAGGGAGACGTTTTGCAGAGGGTCTGCACCAAGCATTAGAGGCTAAAGAGGGTGTAAGCATTAAAGAAGAGACACAGACACTCGCAGACATCACTTTTCAAAACTACTTTAGAATGTATGAAAAGCTTGCGGGTATGACAGGAACTGCTGAGACTGAAGCTACAGAGTTTTCACAAATTTACAACCTTGATGTGGTCTCCATCCCTACAAATATTCCAATAGCTAGAAAAGATCTTAATGATCTTATCTACAAAACTGAACAAGAGAAGTTTGCAGCGGTCATTGAGACTGTTAAAAAACTCCACCAAACAGGTCAGCCCGTCCTCATTGGTACTGCCTCCATCGAGAAGTCCGAGTCTCTCCATCTGCTACTTAAAAAAGAGAAGATCGCCCATACAGTTTTAAATGCTAAAAACCATGAGCAAGAGGGTGAAATCATTAAGTCCGCTGGTGTTAAAGGTGCTGTTACCATTGCTACAAATATGGCTGGAAGGGGAGTTGATATCAAAGTGAGTGATGAGGTGAGAGAGTTGGGCGGACTCTACATCATAGGAACCGAGCGTCATGAAAATCGTCGTATAGACAATCAGCTGCGTGGACGTTCAGGACGTCAAGGTGATGCTGGGACAACGCAGTTTTACCTCTCACTTGAAGATAATCTTTTAAGAATCTTTGGAAGTGACAAGATCAAGGCTATTATGGAGCGTTTAGGCGTTGAAGATGGCGAGTATATTGAGTCAAAGATGGTAACCCGTGCGGTGGAAAAAGCTCAGAAAAAAGTTGAAAATATGCACTATGAAGGGCGTAAGCACATTGTTGAGTATGATGATGTCGCAAATGAGCAGAGAAAAATTGTCTACCTCTTTAGAAATCAGCTCTTAAGTAAAGAGTATGATATCGCCACAAAGATAGATGAGATTCGTGTTGATTATGTTGAAAATTTACTTCAAAAATCAGAGATCTATTTAGGCGATTCTCCTGAAGATTTTAACCTTAAAAAGCTTCAAGAGCTTCTTAAAGAGGAGATAAACTTTACACTCAATACAGAAGAGTGCGCAATGCTTGAGTATGAAGCACTTTTGGAACACTTAACGCAGCAGCTTAAAGTGAGTTACGACAGCAAAATGGCTCTTTTGGATGAGCAACTTCGTACAGAGATTGAAAAAGAGTTTTACTTAAAAGAGCTCGATGCTGCATGGAGAGAGCATCTCTATGCAATGGATAGCATGAAATCTGGTATTAGGCTTCGAGCTTACAACCAAAAAGATCCACTCGTAGAGTACAAAAAAGAGAGTTTTAATCTCTTTAGTGAACTTAGAAATGAGATTAAGTTCAATACTATCAAAACGCTACAGATTATTCAGTTTAGGGTTGAAGCACCAGAGCAAGAGGCTCAAAGAGTAGCAATGCAGCTTAAAAAAGAGCATGATGCAAACCTAGCTGAGATGCAGCTCAATCATGCGACTGAGGAGCAAACAGTGGCAAGTGAAAAAAAGACGGCACGTAATGACCTGTGTCCTTGTGGAAGTGGCAAAAAATATAAACAGTGTTGTGGAAAAAGCGGACCAAAAAAAGGGATATTTGCATCTTGAAAACCTCCATCACCCCCTATCTTGTCAAACGCTTCTTGCGTTTTGACAAGGAGCAGCCTTTCATTTTTCTCTCTGCACTTTTAGCATTTATTGGGATCACTCTTGGTGTGACGGTTCTACTCATTGCTATGGCTTTAATGAATGGATTTGACAAAGAGTTTAAAAAGAAGCTTACAATAATGAACTATCCGCTTACTGTGCTTCCTAAGTTTTATGGTTCGGTCAACGAAGATCTTCTCTTAGAGTTGAAATCTGCGTTTCCTGATTTAAAATTTAGTCCTTATGTGCACTCCTCTGTGATGGTAAGAAGTGGCTCACAGCTTGAAGGTGGCTATATTTTTGGTGTTGATTTTGAAGCAGAAGCAGCGGTAAATTCCGTTCTAGGTGAAGCAATAGGGCAAAAAGAGTTTCATAAGTTCGATATTATTGTCGGGAAGACACTTCTTGATGAGTTTAAAATCACTCTTGATGAGAGACTGATGTATATATTTACCAATGTAGAACCTGGAGGCTTGTCAGTTACACCAAAAATCAAGCGCTTTCGTGTCGCTTCCTCTTTTGACTCAGGACTCTCGGCCTACGACAAGGCATATGCTTACACCTCTATAGAAGCGATGCAGACACTTTTGCATTTGCCAAGTAGATTTTACGACGGTATTCATATCTACTCATCAAATCCACATGAAGATATTGCAAAGATCGAAAAAAAGCTTCCAGCAGGGGTTGCAATCAAAGGGTGGTGGCAAGATAATGTAAACTTCTTTGCTGCATTAGAGATGGAAAAGGTCTCTTTGTTTATTGTGCTCATGCTTATTATTCTTATAGCATCTATCAATATCATATCTTCGCTTTTGATGACTGTTATGAATCGAAGAGCAGAAATTGCACTTTTGCTCTCACTGGGTGCAACAACTCTTGAGATTAAAAAAGTTTTTTTGTATCTTGGAATTGTCATCGGAATTAGCGGAATTCTTTTTGGTGTTTTCTTAGGGCTCAGCGGTATTTGGGTACTTGGGAGCTTTGACATCATCTCTTTGCCAAAAGATGTCTATCCTACATCTACATTGCCACTTGATTTGAGTTTGAAAGATTTTGTTTTGATTGTGACTGGTGCATTTGCCATAGTGATTCTCTCATCGTACTACCCAGCTAAAAAGGCTAGTGAAGTCGATATTTTGACAGTTCTAAGAAACGAATAGTCTCTTATATAGAGCTATTTGTCTCATCACTTTTTTTATCGTCTGGTGTTATGGTATTCCAGAGATTATAGGGAATTGAGAGTGTTCTTTTGATGATATTTATAGGAGCAACTGCCATATCTCTTACAAGACGAGTCTCAATTTTTGGATCATCAAGATCTCCTTTGAGATTGAGTGCTGTAGATACGGACTCTTTATCGAAGAGTATGTAACCCACTAGAGGAATCTGTGAAGCATCACTTCCAAGGTCTGTTTTTAAGTTGAGCTTCACATCAATACTCTCTTTGTTGAAATCCGCCTTACCTTTACCCACTATATTTAACTCTTTTGACTCCAAGAAGATATCACTTAGATCGTAAATGCCATCTTTTGCTTTAAAGTTAAGATATGCCTCTTTCACTTTAAGTCCGTTGGTGTTGTATCCTGGTAGTGAAAAGGTGACAAGGGAAGGGACAGTATTTATAAATGCAAGAATATTGTTAAGAAGTTTATAGTCGAGGACTGTTGTCTCTTTTAGATATAAAACCCCACCATACTCTTTAGTTTTTCCTTCTACAGAAAAATCAAAACTTCCCCCTTTAAACTTTGAAGGTGAGAAGAGCTCTTGAATGAAAACATCACCAAAATCTCTTCCATAGAGATGAAACTGTTTTTCAAAAAGTCGCATTCCAGCTTTGCCTTGTTCATGCGAGAGCTGTGCTGTGAGTATTTTATTTTCATATTGAAGCGTAATGATCTCCGAAATTGCTCGGCGTTTTTCGCTCAGGTATATAAAAGAGTCCAGAGCAACCAAAGAGAGCTTCAATCTCTCCTCTTCATCCTCATCATCGCTTTGGAATTCACTCACCGCGTTTATGACTTCGTGTACATTGATCCCTGCGTTTTTCATGCGAATCTCTACATTTTTATCTATAAAAACATCTGTATCTTCATTGATGTTTAGAGCAACCCCATGAGCTTGGATTGTTCCTTCTATTTTGTAGTTTTCTGTAGGTTGACCATCCTGTGTAAGGATCTTATATGGGTAGACAATATTTGAAGAGAATGCAACATTTTTTTGTTGGGCATCTTTATAGAGAGTAAAATCTCCTGTGTTTATATTGAATTTTGTCAAAAATTCAGAGTTTGATACAAGTTGAGAGAGAGAGTTTACATGAAGCATCCAGCCCTGTTTGTTTGAAAAAAAGCTCGTATCTAGTTCGCCTGAGTGTATCTCTATGGTGTCGTTGTGATCTTTTATGGAGAGAAGAACTTTTTTCTTTTTAAAGAGGGTCTCAAATTGATGCGAATCGGTAATGAGTAGATCACTTAAACTTACATGTGTTGAAGATTCGTCAAAATTGTGCTTTGCAAAGATCTTTGTTTTTGCATATTTTCCCATGGTGAGCTTGCTATTTTTTAGTACGAGCTGCTCATTATCGATGAGAATATTTGGTTTTTGGAGTGAAAACTCTGTTCCAGCCACTTCAAAAAGGAGATTTTCAACTGCGTTAATCTCTATCTTTTCGTTTATATTGACATGAAAAGGTGTATCTGATTGTGCAATGCTGATTCCATTGTATGAAAATGTT
>CAZJRG010000007.1:0-33902 GCA_964548435.1 uncultured Sulfurimonas sp.
ATCAGTAAAAAGACTAGTTTTTAGTTGTGTCTACGATTTTGTTTGCTGATATCCACGGCATCATTGCACGAAGCTTATTACCAGTTACCGTGATAAGTTTTGTTTTATCGTTGTTTCTCTCAGCATTCATACGTGGGTACCCTGCTTGACCTTCAAGGATGAAGTCTTTTGCAAATCTACCATCTTGGATCTCTTTTAAGATCTCTTTCATCGCTGCTCTTGACTCTGCGTTTATAACACGTTTACCAGAAACATAGTCACCATACTCAGCAGTATTTGAGATAGAGTATCTCATCTCAGCAATTCCACCTTGGAACATTAAGTCAACGATGAGTTTTAACTCGTGAAGACACTCAAAGTATGCAAGCTCTGGAGCATATCCAGCTTCTACAAGTGTGTCAAATCCAGCTTGAACAAGTGAAGCCGCTCCACCACAAAGAACTGCTTGCTCACCAAAAAGGTCAGTTTCAGTCTCATCTTTGAAAGTTGTTTCGATGATTGCAGTTCTACCACCACCGATTGCAGAAGCATAAGAGAGAGCTAACTCTTTTGTGTTTCCTGAAGGGTTTTGACCAATGGCGATAAGGTCAGGAATACCGCCACCACGAACAAACTCAGATCTTACTGTGTGTCCTGGAGCTTTTGGAGCGATCATAGTTACATTGATATCAGCTCTTGGTATGATACGGCCATAGTGAATGTTAAAACCGTGTCCAAACGCGATAGTAGCACCTTGTTTAAGGTTTGGCTCAATCTCGTTTTTGTAAATCTCTGCTTGATTTTCATCTGGTAAAAGGATCATTACAAGATCAGCTTTTGCCGCTGCTTCTGCAACAGAGAGCACTTCAAAACCTTTTGCTTCAGCTTTTGCCCAGCTTGATCCGCCTTTACGAAGACCAACGCATACTTCTACACCACTGTCTCTTAAGTTTTCTGCGTGCGCATGTCCTTGAGAACCAAAACCAATCATCGCAACTTTTTTGCTTCTGATTAGGTCTAAACTAGTGTCTTTATCATAATAAACATTTAATGCCATTGTGTTTCCTTGAGTGATTGTAGAGCCAAGCAGATGCTAGCCCTAAAAAATTTGCGCCATTATACGTAAATAAAGCAAAAACTTTTATAATGCGAGAACCAAAAAAGGAAATTCCTCCAAATCTGATGAATAAACAAAAAATCTTTATCGAACATAAATACAGAGGCAGCATTGAACTCCCTCAAAACAAATATGCTAAAGATCTCTTCTTTCGTGTCAAGCAAGCCTATGCCAATCATGAAGAGATGAGCACCGCGCTCATCTTTCCTCCAAACAAACTCAAAGCACTCCAGAGTTACCAAAAAGGTGCTGCACAGGATGAGCTTGAAAATATCGATTTTTATATCGCTTTGGGTGAAGTATTGGGTTTTCAAACGCAAGATGCACAAAAACTCAAACAGAGTATTCTTTTTATAAATGACAAAGCCCATGTAAATTTCAATATCACCAAAAGAATCAAACTGATCAATAAACAGAAAAAATCTCACACAAAAAATGCTTATCTCTTCTGGGATATAGAGAATTTTTCAAATATTGCATCAGTTTTTAATGAGATTATTGAACCATTTGCAATCGAAGATAAGCAGATCTACCTCGCTGCCAATCCAGACTCTCTCTATCTCAAACGCAGTGAGTGGGAGGCAAATTTTTTCGACTATGGAAAGAGATTGCACTCATTTGAGTTTATCAAATGTGATCATGGAAAAAATGTGGCGGATGATGTCCTTCTTGAAGCATTTCAAAAACTTAACGCAAGAGAGTGCGACATCTATCTTCTCACATTTGACAGAGAGCTCAAAGAGCGTTTTAAGGCAGTCACTCACATAAGCAACAACCTCTACATTATGCAAAAATAACTCTCTATGAGACTCTTTTAATATAGCGTTGAAGAATTATCATCGCGGCAATGGAGTCGATTCTCCCATCGCGAAGCTGCTTCATATCGCCTTTTATGAGTGCTTCTGCCTCTTTTGAGCTTCCAGCCTCATCTTCAAAAACAACCTCACCATCAAACGCCACCAGAGATAAAAAGTGTGTTATTCTCCGTCGCATCTCATCTTCAGAGCTCCCGCCAAGCGGTATGCCGACCACCAAAACATCCACCTGCCACTCTGCTAAAAGCGCTTTAAGTTCTCTTGCAGCCTGATCCCTATTTTTACGGATGATGGCACTTAAAGGAGTCACGATATCTTTATGGGCAGAGGTAGCTACACCTAAACGCTTTAAACCCAAGTCCATAGCCATATAACGCAAGCTAGACCTACTTGCCTAAACAAAAAGAGCCAAACATCTTATCGAGCATCTCCTCATTGTCAAAAGGTCGAGTAATGCTAGAGAGTGCTTTAAGTGCTAAAGTAAGATGCAAAGAGAAAATCTCCAACTCCTGATCATGTAGAGGCGAGAGTGAATCTGTGATATTTTGGAGTGCATCCTCTATAGCGCTTATTTGACGTTGCGAAATAAGCATAACCTCCTCAGAGTGGTTTTGTGAGTTCATTATGGCTTCAAGTCTATCAAGTAGTGGTGCAACACTCTCTTTTGAGTTGAGCTCAAGATCAAAATCCAAACCTTCCAAGTAAAACTTCTCTTCAAGATCGATCTTGTTTTTTACTTTAAGTATCTGCTTAACACCGGTGACACCCTCTAAAAGTTTAGCTATCTCCCTATCTTCATTATCACTTTCTCGCGAAGCATCAAAAAGAGCGATGACGATATCTGCCGACTCTATCGCCTCAAGAGAACGCTCTATACCTATACGCTCAATTTCATCATTGGCTTGGCGAATACCAGCCGTATCTACCATCCTAATAAGATGTGATCCGATTTTGAGCTGCTCCTCTATAGTATCACGAGTCGTACCTGCTATATCACTCACTATGGCACGCTCTAAATTGAGCAGTCTGTTTAAAAGAGAGCTTTTACCAACATTTGGCTTACCGACAATGGCGACCTTAAACCCTTGCATGAGCCCCTCTCTCGACTTAGAGGCTTGCAGCGTTTTATCAAGTAGTGCCATAAGCTTTTGAAGTTTCTGCTCTATTTGTGCTACCAGATCTCCAGGGAGATCCTCCTCTGCATAATCTATTGTTACCTCTGAGTATGCCAAGATATGCACAATCTCTTCTCGCAAAGAGTCAATAAACTCTTTGAGCTCCCCTTTTATCTGTCTAGCCAAAATCTTGGCTGCATCTTCACTTTTTGCTTCAATGAGTTGTGCTATGGCTTCAGCTTCACTTAGATCTATGCGACCATTAAAAAAGGCTCTTTTTGAAAACTCTCCAGGGAGTGCAAGGCGTGCACCTTTTGCTACTACAGCCTTTAAAATACGCTGTGCGACAATGTAACCTCCATGACACTGAAGCTCAATGACATCTTCTGCGGTAAATGAGTAAGGTGCAACAAAATAAAGAGCAATCACCTCATCTATAAGGCTTCCCTCACTATCATAGAGATTTGTAAGTGTGGCGTTTCTTGGTGTAAAGTGCTCTCGTCCTGAGAGCTCTTTGGCAATCTGGAGTGATCTGCTTCCGCTTATACGGATAATAGCTATTGAACCCACTCCATGTGCAGTAGCGATAGCTGCAATAGTATCACTCTGCATTTTAAGCGTGATAGTCGTTGATAATGATGTACTTGAGTCCCTCTTTTGTTGAGCGAATCACAACATATTTGTGCGGGTAGCGCTCTCGAAGCTCTTTGAGTGCAATTTGGACTAAAACGCCATCAAGAATTTTTGTCTGGGCACGTCCGTCACGATCGATATTTTCATACACATTGCTCAAGTAGCGTGCCATCGACTCCTCTTGATTTTTCAAAAACTCAGCAATCTCCAAACGCAGTCCAACATCATATTTTGCACTCAGCCAGTTGAAGAGCATGTAAGAGAGTGCCTTGTAGCGATACCCCTCTTTCCCAATAAGAAGTGCAGCATCTTCACCTTGAAACTCCAAGAGTATAGTCTCTTCGTCATAAACACTCACCAATATGGGATCTATAGAAAAACATGTTGTAGCAAAAAGTGCATTGACATCCTGCGAAACCTCAGCGACAATAGTCGAGATATCTCTACGAGAGACACTTGTTGAGTGCTCTTTGTGCTCAGACTCTTCATCGTAAATATCATCATAATCAGCCGTGTATTCCAGACCATTTTTAAGATCATCATAGGCATCATCATCTTGATCGCTCACAAAAGAGACTGGCATAATCGTGTCATTAAAGACTCTCTGTTCTCGGTAGTGAATGTTTTGGGTCTCCTCTTTTGGTTTTGTTCGCAGAGGTGATGCTACTTTGTGAGGCGGGGTATCTGAAGTCACTTTTGTACTCTGTGGAGAGAGATCATTTAGAGATCTCTTTTTTATGGCTGCTACAATGATGGCTTTCTTTTTAAAAAGCCCAAAGATACCTCTGCTTGGTACTTGGAAAATCTTTACTTCCAACTCCGCAACAGAACACTCCAATGTTGCCGCTGCGTTAGTGTAGGCCTCTTCTAGTGTTGTTGCTTCAACCGTTATCATAGCTACTTCTCGCTCGCTTTTTCCAATGCCGCTTTTGCATCTTTTGCGTTTGCAAACTGTTGGTTGACAACAAACTGCTGTGCTATAGAGAAGAGGTTGTTCACGAACCAATAAAGAACAAGTCCTGATGGGAATGTTATAAAGAAAAATGTAAAGATGATCGGTAAATATCTAAAAATCTTCTCCTGAAGCGGATCGGTAAATGTGTTTGGTGTCATACGTTGCTGTAGATACATAGAAGCACCCATTAAGATCGGAAGAATAAAGTAGCCGTCCATTCTTGAAAGGTCATCGATCCAGAGAAGCCACGGTGCCCCTTGTAGCTCTGGAGCATTAAGTAAAACGCGGTAAATAGCAAAAAAGATTGGAATCTGCAAAAGCATCGGAAGACATCCACCAAGAGGATTTGCCCCATGTTTTTTGTACATATCCATAGTCGCAGCATTCATGCGCTGTGGATCTTTTGCATACTTCTCTTTGATCTCTTTTAGTTTTGGAGCAAGCTCTTTAATCTTCTGCATAGAGACCATACCCTTGTGTGTAAGTGGGTATAACACTACTCTGACGATGAAAGTAAGCCCAATAATCGCCCAACCCCAGTTTCCAACAATGCCATGCAGCCATAAAAGCAGAGCAAAAATAGGCTGCGCAACAAAAGTAAACCAACCATACTCAATAGCATTTGTCAAAACTGGGTCAATATTTTTTAAAGTTTTATAATCTTTTTGTCCGATGTAGCCATGAAAAGTTATGTTTTGAGAACCTTCAAAAGAGACATTTGGATTTTTTGCCAAATCTCCATCCCCATCACGTTCGCTGCTTGGCTGTACGATGATATTTGTGTCTTTCGCAAAACCGTACATAATAGTGGCATTATACTGATCAAATGCAGAGATGAGCTCAACACCATTAAAAAGTTTTCTACTCTCCGACTCCCCATCTTCAATGATAGTCACAAGCTCGTCATCAGTGTAGACCATCGCTCCAACCACAGTCATCATCTGCTCGTTTTCATTGATCTTTGGACGCTGCCCAAGGTATACAAAATATTTTTTATCTTCTGAAAGATTTATCTCTACATCATAGTGTCCATCTTCGTAAAATGTAATCTTCTTGCTTACCTCTAATGTAGGGAGTTTTTGAGTGAGTGTAATGCTCTGTGTTCCCTCAGCAAGATTTACTTCAGGCTTAGAAGCGACATAGCTCGTCTCAGCCGCAGCCTTGTTAAGCTCTGCATCTGCAAATCGTAAATAGAGTGGTTTTGCACCAAACGCAGCAATGAGCTGTGCATGTTTGTCATTGTCTCCACGGAACTTCTCTTGAAGTAGCTCTTTTGAAGCGATGCGTCCTAACGAATCGATTTTGAGGACAAAATCTTTTGCTTTAACAACTGCGATAGTTGCACCTTCGGCACTCTGAACCATAGAAGCATTTGGAGCATCTCCCGCGATCTGCTCGTGAGATAGAGGCTGCTCGTTTGAAGCTTTTGGTGCTGTTGAAGTTGCCGAATCTTGAGTTTTGCTAGGCTCTACTGGTGGAAAAATAGCAGTATAAACTGTAAAAAATAGAATGGAAAGTACGACTGCGATAATGAGTCTCTGATTTGGTGACATTTTGTCTAACACAAGTTACCCTTTGTATAAAAAATTTTTTATAATGTAGTGTTGGTTTTTTTTATTGGGAACCAACCAATATTTTATAGAATCAATTTTAAGTTTTTTTGGCTGAAGTTTGAGCTTATAAAGGAGTGGATACTCGATTCCGCCATCAAAAAGTTGATTACATCGCAGTATTCTAGTAAAAGAGTGGTAAAAAGCACTTAAAATTGAATTATTTTCAAAATTTAATCGTGCATATTCGCTACAACTAGGGTAGTAACGACATGAACCATACCCAAGAAGTGTAAAAAATTTTTGATACAACCATAAGATTTTAAGCAAAACATTTCGCATTTCTAAGCACTTTTGTGAAGTCATGATTGAGCTGCTCGTATGTCGCATCAAAAAGCCCCGCTTTTGCTACAAACACATACGAACCACTTATAAGAGAGTTAGAATATCTAAAAAAGAGCGCACGCATACGCCGTTTTGCACGATTGCGTTTGACTGCATTTCCTAACTTTTTTGTTGCGGTAAAGCCCACTTTATGAGCTCCATCTTGAGGAAGAAAAAAAAGAACTACACAGTTAGAGTGTTGATTTTTTCCTTTATTGTAAACATACTGAAACTCTTTATGGAGCTTGAGTGTGTTAAAGCCGCCTAAACTGTCAATCTTTTACGACCTTTAGCTCTACGGCGGTTGATTACTTTACGACCATTTTTTGTTGCCATACGAGCTCTAAAACCGTGAGATCTTTTTCTCGGTGTGTTATGGGGTTGGTATGTTCTTTTCATTCGACATATCCTTATATAATTTAAGAGCGAAATGGTACAAAAACTTTACTTAAAGAGTGGTTAATACCATTTGAGTTATGAAATCGATACCTCTAGCTCACCATTTTTAAGATCAAAAAGCACACTCGAACCCTCAGAAATTTTTCCCTCTAAAATCAAATCGGCAAGTCTATCTTCTACGATTTCATAAAGAGCACGTTTGAGCGGTCTCGCTCCATAAATAGGATCAAATCCAGCCTCGGCTACATAAACTTTTGCTGCTTGGGTGAGCTCAAGTGTAATGTTTCTCTCGGCAACTTTTTTTGCAATCTCTGCAAAAAAGATATCAACTATGCCAAGTATTTGCTCCTGTCCGAGTGCATTAAATATTACGATATCATCGAGCCTGTTGAGAAACTCTGGCTTAAACGCCATCTTAAGTTCACTCATAACCATCGATTCAAGTGCTTCACTCTGTGCATGGTTAATGATCTTTTCACTTGCGATATTTGACGTTAGTATGATGATAGTATTTGAAAAATCAACTGTGACACCCTTGTTATCTGTAAGTCTTCCATCATCTAAAACCTGCAAGAGCATGTTAAATACATCTGGGTGTGCTTTTTCTACCTCATCAAAAAGAACTACAGAGTATGGTTTTCTTCGCACCGCTTCAGTGAGCTGTCCACCCTCTTCATATCCGACATATCCAGGAGCCGCACCGACCAAACGCGATACTGCATGTTTTTCCATATACTCACTCATATCTATGCGTATAAGTGACTCTTCACTATCAAAAAGGAACTTTGCGAGTGTTTTTGCAGTCTGTGTTTTTCCCACGCCAGTAGGTCCCAAAAATAAAAAACTTCCAATAGGTGAGTTTGTATTGCTAAGCCCTGCTTTGTTGCGTTTGATAGCACGAGCTACTGCATGTGTCGCTTTGCTCTGTCCTACAACTGTTTTGTTGAGCTCCTCTTCAACATGAAGTATTTTGGTCTGTTCAGCTTGAAGCATTTTACTCACAGGAATCTTTGTCCAACGCGAAACGATGGAAGCGATAGCAGCTTCATCTACACTATTTTTAAGAAGAGTTCCCTCTTTTTGCATTGTGTCCCACTGCTCGTTGAGTGTTCTCTCCTCCTCAATAAGCTTTGGAATGATTCCATACTCAATCTCAGCAGCTCTATTAAACTCCGAACGCCCCTTTGCAAGCTCTGCTTCACGGCGTTTACTTTCAATATCGGCTTTTATGTTTGAGATGCGTTCAAAAACCTCTTTTTCACCCTCAAACTGAGACTGCAATCTCTGCACCTCTTCATTTACATCGGCAAGCTCTTTTTCAATCTCTATCAAACGTTTTTCATTTGATGGCGTTTGCTCCATTTTAAGTGCCTCTTTTTCAACCATCAAATCAGATTTCTTGCGTTTTGCAGCACTTAGTAAATTTGGCTCTGATTCTATCTGCATCTTAAGCTCTGCTGCGGCTTCATCTATAAGATCTATCGCTTTATCTGGTAAAAATCTATCCGCAATGTATCTGTCTGAAAGTTTTGCCGCAGCTACTAGTGCACTATCTGCTATGGTGACATTATGGTGTGCTTCAAGTCGCTCTTTTATACCTCTAAGTATCTGTAGTGCTTGATTTACACTCGGCTCATCGAGATTTATTGGTAAGAAGCGGCGTTGGAGTGCTGCATCTTTTTCAAAGTATTTTCTATACTCTTTAAGAGTCGTTGCTCCTATGGTGTGGAGTTCTCCTCTGGCAAGTGCTGGCTTGAGAATATTTGCCGCATCCATGCTCCCCTCACTTGCACCCGCTCCAACAATAGTGTGTATCTCATCGATAAATAAAATAACATTTCCGCTCTTTTTAACCTCATCTACCACAGCTTTGAGTCTATCTTCAAACTCTCCTCGGTATTTTGCCCCTGCGATGAGTGCACTCATATCGAGTGCGATCACTTTTTTATTTAAGAGTGATGTAGGAACATTTCCACTTTGGATCTTCTGCGCAAGCCCCTCTACAAGTGCAGTCTTACCGACACCTGGTTCGCCAAGAAGCATCGGATTATTTTTTGTCTTTCGAATAAGAATCTGCATCATTCTAGTTATCTCTTCGTCTCTTCCAATGACGGGAGAGAGATTGCCCATTGCCGCCTCTTTTGTCAAATCCACACCAAATTTGGCTAGTGAATCGAGTGTCTCATCTGCACTTTGAGAATCTATTTTTGCTCCACCGCGAGAGGCTTCAAGGTTTTTGGCAAGCTCTCTAACATCTATATACTTACCAAGCAGTGACGAAAAAGGTTCACTCTGCAAGTTTGCAAGTATATAGGTATCAACAGCTAAAAAGCTATCACCATTTTTAGTCATCGCTCCCACACCACTCTCAAGACTCTGTATTACACCTTTTGCGATACGCATATTTTCACGTGTGATTGTCGAGCTTTTTGGTAGCTTCTCAACTACACTTTGAAGTTCAAGCTCAAGGGCAACCTTATCCTTGTTCATTTTTCTAAACATCTGATTTAAAATAGAATCGCTATTTGTCAAAAGTGCCCAAAGAATATGTTCGGACTGTACCTCTTGGTTCTTTGAATGAAGTGCGAGGGAAAGTGCACTCTCGATCAACTGTGTCATATTGTGTGTTAGTTTTTCAAATATATTATTCATAACTATTCTCCTCTTTTTTTAAATGTAAAAAATTATAACTACTTGAGTCACTCTTTGTCAAGTTTTTTTAATAAAATTACTCAACTATACTTTTTGGATCGACACTTAAGATATTATAATTTCATTTAGAGTATAATTGCACAAATTTTTTCAGGATAGTTTAATGCCAACAGTTTTAGAAGCTTTAAATCATCGCTCCTCAAAAAGAGCGTTTAGCGACAAAAAAATTCCAAAAGAGACACTAGAGACTATACTTCTAGCAGCAGGCAAAACCCCAAGTGGTGCCAATATGCAGCCGTGGATTACCTATGCGATCTCCAATCCAGAAACATTAAAAAAAATCGGTAACGCAATTATCGAGACGATGGAGAGTGGTGTAGAGAACGATCAGTTTATTCAGTACTATCCGCTCAACTGGGTAAATCCCTACAAAAAACGCCGTATTGAGACAGGTGCAGGGCTCTACAAACTTATGGGAGTTGATCGAAAAGATAATGACACACGCATAAAGATGTGGCATGACAATTTTCGCTGGTTTGGAGCGAGCACGGTTGTATTTGTTTTTACACACAAAGAGAACATCGAAGGGGCGCAAGGAGCACTTATTGATTGTGGTGCATATATGCAAAGCATCATTTTAGCAGCTCAAGATTTCGGTATAGACAGCTGCCCACAAGGCTCTACAACAGAGTTTGGAAAAGTGGTAGCTCGTACTTTAGAGCTTCCTGAGCATCTTGCACTGCTCTATAGTGTTGTACTTGGATATGAAGATAAGGACGCTCTCATCAACAGCTACCAACCGCAAAAAGTCTCTCTTGAAGAGTCTGTAACCTTTATAGACTAAAATCTTATGCCAAACTTTTTGGCATAGCGCTGCTGCATAGTTTCATTTCCACTTACTCCACCACTATGAACATAGAGCACTCTCTCTTGCGTTTGTTCTAAAAGCATCATCCACATTTTTGGTGCATAGAGCATGTCAAAAACTATACCCGTTTGTCTAAGCTTTTTATCTATTTCATAAAACTCTCGGTAGGGTTTTGCAAAATGAAACTTTTTACTACTCTGCAAAAGTTTCAAATTTGAAGGAATCTTACCAAGGTAGCGCATCTGTTCTAAGAGATAGCTGCTATCACCCACGGATGGAGTAGTGTAGACTACCATTTCAGGAAGTGCCTCAGCTAAAAAATATGCGCTCGTTCCCGTTCCTGAAGGTGTGGCTACTGCCTCAAACGCAAGCTCACAAGATACTTTTGCTCTTCGTATCTCCTCTGCCAAAACCTCAAATCCAGCTCTTGCCTCAGGCATCGCACCGCCTTGATCAACAACAAGGGTGGTAGAAGTTTGCACTAAACGCAGGGAAGCTATAAAGTCTCTATAGAGTGGTTCTTCTACCTCAAAATGTCGCATTCCTAACTGAAGTGCATCAAAAAAATTGCCAAATCGATGTAGTTTTTGCTGATTTGAAACTGGTTTTGTATAGTAGAGAAACTCCCACCCTTTCATCTTGCAGAGTGCAGCGAGTGCCAGCATAGCGTTTGATTGTGTGCCCCCATAGGAGATAATGGTGCTATAAGTGTGTGAAGCGGTATGAAGAAGAGTGTGAAGTTTACGAAACTTATTTCCCGATAAATAAGGGTCATAGAGGTCATCGCGTTTAACATAAAACTCCCTACCCTCTAAAAAGATTTTAGAGATAGGAGAGTCTTGCAAAAAAAGCTCTTTTAGTATCAAATACTACTTACTTAATAGTAGCCTGTTTTTGGAGTTCATCCATTTTGTTTTTCATAGCAGATTTAAATTTTTCCATTTTTAAACGCTGCTCTATAAATGCTTTTACTTCATCAAATTTACGTGTACTTGCACTTTTTTTATCTTCTAAGTAAATAACATGAAAACCAAACTGTGTCTCAACAGGCTCAGTTGTAATAGTACCAACTTTCATACTAAATGCTTTATCGTTAAATGCAGGAACCATTTGTCCTTGAGCAAAATAACCTAAATCCCCACCTTTTGGGCCACTTGGTCCCGTAGATTTTGTCTGTGCAAGGTCAATAAATTTTGAGAGAAGTTTTTCACCACTCAAAGGTTTTAGTTCAGCAATAATTGCATTTGCCTCCTCTTTTGTCTTAACTAAGATGTGGCGTGCACGCACACTCTCTTTTTCATTAAACTCCTCTTTGTTTTTGTCATAATACTCTTTGAGCTCTTTATCTGAAACTTTAAGCTGGTCAAGGAGTTTTTTCTGCCAGACTTGTATAGCTAACTCTTTTTTCATACGCTCTTCGAGTTTTTTATACTCCTCTTTGTACTCAGCAGATGTTAACACACCTGTTTTCTTTGCATCGCCATAGATAAGCTCTTTGCCTATAAGTTGCTGTAAAACCTGCTGTCTAAATTCTACTTGCTTATCAGCAGGTACTTGGTTAAAACGCCCCTGTGTCGCATTCATGAGTTCAGCATCAACCTCCTCTTGAGTGATGGCATGACCATTGACACTGACAAGTGTTTGAGCAGAAGCGAAAGTGCCAAATAGAAGAAAAGCGCAGAGCATTTGTGTTGTTAATTTCATTGTGAAATTCCTTGGTTTAAATAGAGTGAGAAATTTTAAACACCATTCACTAATGATTAATAAACAAAAAAATATTGCTAAAATACACTCATGAAAAAAATAAAAAAAGCAACGAAAAAAGAGATAGAAATTATTCATCAGCGCTTCATAGAGCGCTACAGTGACGCAGTGACAGAACTCGCCTACACCAATGCCTACGAACTTGTCGTAGCAGTTGCACTCTCGGCTCAATGCACAGACAAACGTGTCAATCTCATCACCCCTGCTCTCTTTGCAAAATACCCCACAACAAAAGAGTTAGCAGTTGCATCACTTGAGGATGTCAAAAGCCTCATTAACAGCTGTTCATTTTTTAACAACAAGGCGATAAATATCATCAAAATGGCACAGCGTGTCGAAGAGGTCTATGGTGGTGAAATTCCTATGGATGAAAAAGAGCTCCAAACTCTCGCAGGTGTGGGACAAAAAACTGCCAATGTAGTAATGATAGAGTACACTGGAGCAAACCTTATGGCAGTTGACACTCATGTCTTTCGTGTTTCTCATCGATTGGGTTTGAGCGATGATACAACTGCTTTAAAAACAGAGGCAACACTTGTGAAAAAATTTAAAAACAATCTCCATGCACTCCATCAGGGAATGGTTCTATTTGGTCGTTATATTTGCAAGGCGCAAAACCCAAAATGCGAAGAGTGTTTTCTCACAGAATTTTGTAAATCCAAAGAGAGTTTTAAAGTTTAGGTATAAGAAGTGCTTAAATGAGAGTCATGAAAACTACACTATCACTTTTTCTACTTCTTATAATTTTTCTCTCAGGCTGTGTTAACAGACACGGCGTTTCTGCAAAGTACTATAATGACTGCAAAGAGTATTATGACTATCAAGGCTACTATCACAAAGAGTGTCCAACCAAAGATGAACTTACATATAAAGAGATGAAAGAGTTTTTCAAGAAGAAACAACCAGAACCTCCCAAAGGAAATGTCTGGTAAGCAAAACTATTTTATGGCTATAAATGTACAAAAATTAGCCCAACGCAGTAAAACTTCACAATGTGAAAAGCCCGCATTTTTTGCCATGAGTATATTCTCCTCCTCACTGTAAGGCACAAGTACATTCTCCAAAGCTTCGCGTTTTTGCATGATCTCATACTCGCTATAACCCTGTCTTTTTTTAAAGTCATAATAACACTCAATAAGATCTTTGCTCAGTTTTGCATGGTGTGAAATCACTTTCTCGCTGAAGATAAAAACACCCCCCTCTTTTGTATGTGTAGCTATCTTTTTTACGAGCTCTTCTCTCATGAGTGGGCGTATAAACTGCAATGTATAGTTGCTAATAAAAACATCAGCACTCTCATATGAGTAGTTTAAAATATCTGCATACTGCGTTTGCACTTTTGAACCATACGCCTCACACTTGCGTTTAGCCTGGGCTAGCATCGCCTCAGAGTTATCGAGTCCAACAAGCCTCGCTTCAACTTTTTTACTGCGTTCGATTTTTAAAAGAAGTGATGCAGTTGAGCACCCAAGATCATACAGTAGCCCTCCACTTAGAAGATTTTTAAGTGCGAAAAACTCTGTAATCTCCTGAGACTCTTTATAAAACGGCACACTTCTCTCAAGCATATCATCAAAAACAGCAGCAACCTCCGCATCGAACTCAAACTGTTTTTTTATCGGTTTTGTAAATACTTTATCATCCATCTTGACTCCCATTTGCGCTATTTTAACTAAATTGTTATGATACCATCGAAAAAATTTTAAAACCCTCTTTAGGAGCCAATGATGTCCGTTGAACTCTCAACACAAACATGGATGTTGCTCTTTTTTGCTCTCTTTTTGAGTGTGAGCTTATGGAAAATCTCTGCATTTTTTACAAACAAAAGAGTAGAAGATGACGATACCACTCCAACTTCAAAGCAACTTTTAGAAGAGATTATGCTTCAAACCATTGCACAAAACGGAGCCCATTTGACAACAAAATCACTCTGCGAAGCAATGAAACGCCATGAAAGCTTCGATGCGAAACAGATGTGGCGTTTTAATGAAAACAGGGTACGGCATTTGCTAGAATTCTACTATGCAAAAAATCCGAAGATATCTTCGATAGCAGAAATTTATAAGGAACTACAATGATAAAAAAACTCACACTTCTTGGTATTGCACTCTTTTTAAGTGCATGTAGCTACAGCAACGAACCACTGCGACTTCAGCCTTATGAGGCAAACTATGCGGCTCCTGTCTCAAAAGAGAAAAAGAGTCTCTACCTGCGTTCAGTAAACGACCTCAGAGCTGACAAGCAAACACTTGGTTATGGCGTGGAGGGTGGTAAAAAGACGATCACTTTTTTCACTTATGAGAATTTTTCAAAAAAATACTCAGATGCACTCAAATATGCTTTAAGCATTTCAGAGTTTAACACAAATGTTACTCCTCGTGAAGCATCGGCAATCATCGACATCAACATCAAAAAAATAGGTCTGATGTATCTTGATAAAAGTTTTGATGAAAACGTAAAAGGAGAGATGGCAGTAGAGCTTGTAATCACAGAGGGGACAAGAACCACTCGTTACAACTTCACACAAAAAGGTGGAAAATGGATCACACCATCAAGAAATTCAAGAGACCTAGAGCCTTTTCTTTCAGAACTCTTTGCTGAGAGCATCGAAGCAGTAGTTTCAAAATTAGCACAATAGTGTGCTAATTTTTCTAGTTTCTTCCCATTGCATTTAGATCTTCAAACGCGACAATCACTCTCTTAACCAATCCCTCTTGACCAGAACGCAACCATTTTCTAGGGTCGTAATATTTTTTATTTGGCTTATCTTCACCCTCAGGGTTTCCGATTTGTCCTTGAAGATACTCACCGTATTTGGCCACATAAGCACGTACTCCATCCCATGTCGCCCACTGTGTATCTGTATCGATGTTCATCTTCACAACACCATAAGAGATCGCCTCTTCTATCTCGCTAGGAAGTGAGCCTGAACCACCATGGAAAACGAAGTTCACAGGTTTGCCAGATGTTTGAAACTTCTCTTGAATAAATTTTTGTGAGTTATCTAAAATCTTTGGAGTGAGCACAACATTACCTGGTTTGTAAACGCCATGTACATTTCCAAAAGAGGCTGCTATTGTAAAGTTTGGTGAGACTTTACTGAGTGTTTCATAAGCAAACGCTACATCCTCAGGCTGCGTATAGAGTAGAGAGTTGTCCATATCAGAGTTATCTACTCCATCCTCTTCACCCCCTGTACAACCAAGCTCTATCTCAATACTCATCCCAATTTTTGCCATTCGCTCAAAATATGCTTTTGAAATAGCGATATTCTCCTCGAGTGTCTCCTCTGAGAGATCAAGCATATGTGATGAAAAAAGGGCTTTACCATGAATCTTATAATGCTCTTCGCCAGCATCTAAAAGTCCATCGATCCAAGGAAGTAAAATTTTTGCGGCATGATCGGTATGAAGTATGACTGGGACTCCATATGCTTGTGCCATAGCATGCACATACTTCGCTCCAGCGATCGCCCCCTTGATGGCAGCAGCTTCATCTTTGTTATCAAGACCTTTTCCAGCAAAATAGGCCGCTCCCCCATTACTAAACTGAATAATCACTGGTGATTTTACCTTGGCAGCTGCTTCTAAAACACCATTTACAGAGTCGCTATTGACTACATTTACCGCGGGAATAGCAAATCCCAGCTCTTTTGCATGTGCATAAACTTTTTGAACATCTTCACCAAAAAGCACACCTGCGTTTACAATATCTAAAACACCTTTACTCATGAGAACTTCCCTTCAAATTTGATAAGCTAAGTATAGTGAAGAGTTCATTTAAAACAACTTTATGTATAATGGTGAAATGACCCTAGAGATGAAAAAAGAGATCTACACAGACATAGTGCTCATTGATATCATAAACTTCTCTAAACTTAGCGATTTGCAGCAGCTTGAAATCATCACCTTTCTTACAAAAAGCTACAAAAAAATGATTCAAAAAATGCTCCAAAACTCAAATATGCCTCTCTCAAAACTGATAGCTGGCTACATCTCTACAGGCGATGGCTTTTACTGCATTCTCCATCCACGACTCAAAGGGTATGGGGCTATACTCGGTATTAGTTTCAATCACTTTTCGGATCAGATCGCCAGAAAGTTTCCCTACTTTGAAGGGCTTCGAATTGCCGTACACACAGGAAAAATCAATCAATTCACAGACATTCTTGATAACACAAACTTTATAGGGCATGGACTCAACGACTGTGCTCGTTTTTTGGAGTTTAAAAACTTCACAATATCGACTGTCATGGTCTCCAACACCGCGTTTGAGAGTCTAAAAGGTTTCTTACAAAGGCACAAGGACTTTCATGACCTTCTCATCGAGCGAGAGTTTAAACACTCCGAAACATACATTTTTCGCGACAAACATGGTAATGAAAAAAAAGGGTGCCTCGTATGGCTTAGAAAATCGGGTATAATTACACCTCCAAACATAAATTTCAACTCACTCATGCCAAGCCTCACAAAAGGAAAATAATGCGACTTACCATTGATGAATATTCACACCGTTTTAAGATATCAAAGGAGATGATTCACTCAAAACTCAAAGAGAAAAAGCTCAACTACATCATCGAAGACGGGATCACATATATTTTAGTTTTAAAGCGCTCTCTTGCTGAACAAAACAATCAAATGCAGTCACAACCCAGCCCACCTGCAAAACCAAAAAACACTGTTGCCATGATCTTATCGCTCTATCAAAAAGAGAATCAACAGCTCAAAGCAAAAATACTTCAGCTTGAAGAGAAGATAGACAAACTCATCGGCGACAAAGAGCAGATGCTTCGTGAAGAGATGAATAAAATAGAGCAGGTTTATAACCAAAAAGATATTCAACTCAAAAGTATCTTAGAGCTTCTGAGTGCAAAACTACTAACACAAAATAACACTACGATCCATGATACACAAGCCGTTGAAGATACAAAAGAGATCTTCAATAAAGAGCAAATCGTAGAACTCAAGGCATACCTAAAAACTCTTGAACTAGAGCCTTATCAGAGAAAAATCATAAAAAAAAGATTCCTTGCTGCATACAATGAAGATGTCAGAATCATAAAACAAAACGGAAATATTTTCCTCAACTTTTCCAAGTACGACTATAGTGATCTCTTAGAGTATTAAAATCTCTCTCCTCCCATTTTTCCTCTCTACTTAATCTAAAATCAATGATCTTCCCCATAAAGATGGGGAATTCAAGCACACATCGTCATACTTTTATGCTCAAAATCCTCTACTTATTTACAAATCACTGATAAAAAATTTCTAATTTTTATACGGTTTTCTGTGTATAATATTAATTTAATATATTTTTATATATCTTTTTTATATTTATTTATTAAATAAATTGTATATTTAATACAATAAATTATTTATTTTACTTATTAATATGTATATTTAAGTATTTATTCTGTATAATATTTTTATGCAAATTGATGACCTTTTTAATATCCTACACAGTGCACTTGAGTACAAAAATAATGGAAAGAAGATATCCCTCAAAGATATGGCACTGCAACTTGGTATATCAATGCGTACATATCAAGATTGGAAATTAGGCCGTGCAAAGCCTCAGGCTGCAGCAACAGTGATCAAAATGCTTGGGGAACTTGATGATGAAGAGATAGTCCGAGCAGTAAGAAAAATAAATCAACTAAAGGATTGAGCAAATGAGTACATTGACAAAAAATGAAAGAGATGGTTTAGAAGAGGTTTTTTTATCAATTCATAGTAATAAAAATAGATATTTAAAACTCAAACAAGTATCATCTTTAATTATGTCACATGTCACAACTATTGATATGCTAAAACTCTTAAAGCAGGCTAAACAAGGGCTTAAAGAGACTAAATTATCACATTATTTACTCAATTCATCACAAAAGAAGAAAAATTTAAGCAAATAAATAATAAAGTGTCTTCAGCTGAATAATTTCATGTCCGATGTCACACATGAGTATTCGGAAAATACATTAATTCAAGGGTTTATTTATGAATAAAGCACAATTCGTAGAGCTAGTTCAAGCAAGCGGTAACTACAAAACTAAAGTTGAAGCAGAAGCTGCTATCAAAGCATTTACAGAAGCTGTAACAACTGCACTTGTAAAAAAAGAAGAGGTATCTTTAGTAGGGTTTGGTAGCTTTTCTGCATCACTTCAAAAAGGTAAAAGTGGTAAAGTTCCAGGAACTGATAAAACTTATACAACTGCAGACAAAATGGTTCCAAAATTTAAAGCTGGTAAAGGTCTTAAAGATCGTATCTCTGCTGGTAAATAACCTCTAATTATTCTCTGCTGTCTTTACAGCGGAGGTTCTAACTCTTTTTCTTCCCATTTTCATTTTTTTATTGAATAGCCAAAAACCACAATTCCATCTACTTGTAAACACAATATCAGTTAAAAACATTATAATTTCATACTTATCTCTTTGTGTGCAGATAAAGGTTCACAAAAGATCAACAAGGAATCCATATGAAAGTATCCAAAACCCTTGAAGAGTGGAAAAAAATCCTCTCTCCTGAAGCATTTTATGTCTGCCGTCAAAATGGTACAGAAGCTCCATTTACTGGAGAATATAACGATAATAAAAAAGATGGTATCTACCGATGTGTCTGCTGCGATAGCATCCTCTTCACATCTGACACAAAGTTCAACTCTGGAACAGGCTGGCCAAGTTTTTTTGAAGCACTAGAGGGCTCCATGAAAGAGATAAGAGATCTGTCGCACGGGATGATTCGCACAGAGGTAAGGTGTGCCTCTTGTGATGCACATCTTGGACATCTTTTTCCTGATGGACCAGAGCCTACAGGTTTGCGCTACTGCATAAACTCTGTCTGCTTAAACTTTGAAGAGGAGTCTCACTAAGATGCGTTTGTTTATCATATCTGCTATTTTACTGCTCACTAGCAATCTCTTTGGAGCAAATCCACATGTTATGTTAGAGACAACTCAAGGCAAAATAGAGCTTGAACTCTACAGCAAAACAGCACCTCTAGCTGTTGAAAACTTCACAACACATGTAAAAAATGGATACTACAACGGTATAGCATTTCATAGAATTATCAAAAACTTCATGGTCCAAGGGGGTGATCCAACCGAAAGCGGTAGAGGTGGTGAATCTATTTGGAAAAAACCATTTAAAGATGAGTTTACCAACAAAGTATTTGATAGTGCTGGAATTTTGGCCATGGCAAATGCAGGTCCATCCACAAATGGAAGTCAGTTTTTTATCACAACTGCTGCTACTCCTTGGCTTAACGGATACCACACTATCTTTGGAAAAGTAGCAAATGAAGCTTCAATGAAAACACTTATGAAACTTGGCAATGTCGCAACACTAGGTCGCTACGGTGGAGACAGACCACTTGAGAGACAAGAGATCATTAAAGCATACATACTCAAAGAGGCAAAATAATGGAGATACAAACTATAAAAAAACTCGAGCAAGAGGCACTCAAAAAAAGCGGTACAGATCTTACACGCCTTGGTTTTGCCCTCTTTTTTATGATTGGGGTTCTTACCTACAGTTTCCTAAGCAACGGTGGCATACCTAACAATATGTTTCTTGCTGTTGCAGCACTCATTGGTGCCTATATGGCTCTCAATATAGGTGCAAATGATGTCGCCAACAATGTCGGTCCCGCAGTAGGATCAAAAGCGATGACGATGACGATGGCGATCATCATTGCTGCAATTTTTGAAGCCAGTGGTGCACTTATAGCAGGTGGTGAAGTTGTTAAAACTATCAAAAACGGCATTGTAGACATCTCAGGCTTTGGTGCTGATGTAGACCCTTTTATATGGGCGATGATGGCGGCACTTTTAGCAGCAGCACTTTGGCTCAACCTCGCTACTATGATGCGTGCCCCTGTCTCTACTACACACTCTATCGTGGGTGGCATCATGGGAGCAGGAATCGCAGCTGCTGGCTTTAGCATAGTATCGTGGTTTACGATGGGTAAAATCGCGGCATCTTGGGTTATCTCTCCACTTATGGGTGGAATTATTGCGGCACTGTTTCTCTTCTCTATTAAAAAATCTATCATGTTTAAAGAGGACAAGATAGAGGCAGCAAAATATTATGTGCCTATATTTGTTGCGATTATGTCCTGGGCATTTGTGACATATATAACACTCAAAGGGTTCAAAAAAATCTGGACAAATATACTAGAGACCCTCAATCTTCTTCCATTTGTCGCATTTGAGGTAGTCCCAAAACCATCCTTTTTTGTTGCTGCTTCACTTGGCTTTATTGTTGCGCTTATAGTCTATTTTATTGTGAAGGCAAAACTCAAAGCTAAAGCGCATAACTTAGAAAACAGCAAAGACTCAGTTAACAAACTTTTTACCATTCCACTCATATTTTCTGCCGCACTCCTTAGTTTTGCACATGGAGCAAATGATGTTGCAAACGCCATAGGACCTCTTGCTGCAATCAATGATGCAATAGTAAATGGGGGAATCTCAGGTAAAGCAAGTATTCCACTTTGGGTGATGGGTGTAGGCGCACTAGGGATCTCTCTTGGACTTGCACTCTATGGACCAAAACTCATACGAACAGTTGGTTCAGAGATCACAGACTTAGACCAGATTCGAGCATTTTCTATTGCTATGGCAGCATCACTCACAGTGATAATCGCTTCTCAACTTGGTCTACCTGTAAGCTCGACGCACATTGCCATTGGTGGTGTTTTTGGAGTGGGATTTTTACGTGAGTATCTTCATCTAACAAACCCAAAAAGTACAATAGAAGAGGATAAAGAGATTATCTATAATGAGAAAAACAATCTTCATGCTTTTAGAGCGGAGCTTGCTACACTCGAGAAAAAAGAGGAAAAACTCAAAGGAGATTATGAACGAATAGTCGATCTCTACAAGTTAATCGCTGATGAAGAGCGTTTGATTAAGTCTACAAAAAAACATATAAAACAAGTAAAAAAAGTGCAGTATGTCAAACGCGATGCTATCAAAAAAATAGTTGCGGCTTGGATCATTACAGTCCCAGCAGCTGCAATGCTTGGAGCTATACTCTTTTATATGATCCGTGGAATTATGCTTTAAATACTCTGTAAGGCTTGATATATCTTTACAAGCCCTACATGCTCCTTGACATCATGAACACGAAGTATTGAAGCACCTCGTATAAGTGCCTCATGATGCAAAACAAGTGTTCCAGCCAAGCGATCCTCTACCTTTGTAGGTACTATTTTATCTATGAATGATTTTCTCGAAACCCCTACGAGTAAAGGCTTTTGCAGCGAGGCAAAGTGCTCTAAATTTCTAAGAAGATTCAGATTATCTTCCAAGCTTTTCCCAAAACCTATACCCACATCTAAAACAATCTCTTTTATTCCAAAACGCTCAGCTTTTGCAATCTGCTCTTCAAAAAAAGCATAGATCTCACTGAGTATATTTTCATAATACGGAGCAATCTGCATTGTCTGTGGGGATCCTTGCATATGCATAATGACAACTTTAGCATTAAACGCAGCGGCGAGCTCACACACGGCATCATTTTTGAGTCCTGTAATATCATTTACTATACTAAATCCGCTCTGGAGTGCATACTCCACAACAAGAGGCTCGTAGCTGTCTATACTAAACGCAGCCTTTTCATACAAACGCTTCTCTTTGACCAAATCACATATATCTCTCACACGATCAAGCTCTTCATTAGCACAGACAAGCGCTGCGTTTGGAGCAGAGGAGACACCACCTACATCAATGATACTCGCACCCTGCTCTATCATCTCCTCGATTTTAACCACTGCACTCTCACTTACAAAACGCGACTCTGAATAGAAACTATTCTCATTTGCATTGATAATACCCATAACTTGGAGCTCTCTCTCATGAGGCTCTTGGGCTATTTTAGAGAGTTTTTGTGCGAGCTCTTTGAGTCCAAATGGCTGTGCGAGCTCTTTTTTTGCGAGTGTTTTAAGGTGTTTTGTTGTCCCAATTAAAATACAATCCACCTTTGGAGTAAGTGCAATGACTGTCCCTTTTGGCACTGCAAGATCTGCACCAATAGAGAGTGCATCTTGCTTCAAGATATTTGCACCACCTACATGCAAACCTTTAATGTGTACTATATGCATTTGCGATTTGTTGGCTAAGATCTTTACACCACCGCCATCAACTCCAAGTCGCTTGAGATGTATCTCAAGGTCAATGGAGTTTGAGAGCTTTTCAACGATCATTTTATTTCTCCTTGGCAAAACCCATTAAAAGCATCGCCAAAACGCTCTGTGGTCTTGCATTGAGATTTAAAAGTTTCATCGCCATTTCGAAGCTTTGTAACTGAGACTCGTTTAAAGTCAGATGCTCTTCTTGGGTCGCTTTTTTAAAGAGAGCCTCCACAAGCTCTTTAGCTTCCTCTTTTTTTATGCGTGCATGCTCTTTAAGAAATGTAAAAACCTCTTTATAATCAAGCTTCGCAAGTGCTATAGTTGCGGCTCTCACCTCATCTGTTTTGGGATGCACAAAGAGTGGTAAACGCGAGCGTACCGTTGGAAGCAGTACCGATTTTGTAGGCGATATAATGATAAATTCTATATGTAAAGGGGGCTCTTCTAAGAGCTTAAGTAAGGCATTTTGGGCTACATCCGTAATCTCATAAGCACCAATAACAATATACTTGGTTGAAGACTCACTCAAGTAGGCTTCAGTAACAACAGCTTTTGTGTGTTCAATCTTAAAACTCTCTTGTGTGAGCAGGAACTTCACCACACGAAATCCCTCCAGCTCTCTCTCTACCAAGAGTGCAGTGGCTTCGATATCTGATGTTATGATGATGTGAGAGCGTTTAGGATTAAGAGCTTGCATCTACCTCACCAAAGATCGCAGCATTGAGAGAGGAATTAAAAAGTTTATAGAGTTGTAACAGCTTTATGTCTAAAGATGTGTCGTAGGACTTGAGTGTAAAGGCATTATTAAAATCCTCATCAAAGATCCAAAAGTAGCTCTTATCTTTACGCTTTGCAAGATCGCCACGTTTGTCATCACCCTTACCAATGTACCAAAAAAAATACTCATCTTTAAAAGTGATACCAATCATATCATCAACCACATCGAGCATCTCACCGCCATTTACATGCTCATAATGGACATAGAGATTATCTATGCTAATAATGGGAATAAGTGGCCGATCAGGTGTGGCACTGTTTATTGAGTTTAAAATGTAACTCTCAAACCATTTTCGCTTCTCATCTACAATAAGAATAATGGTCTTTCCACTTAAAATCTGCTCAAGTGCAAACGCAGTGGTTTTAGACCACTCAAAACGGAGCTCTTCAAGCCAACTTAAACTCGCGCCCTCTTCACGAATGGCATCTAAGCTCCAGTGCGCAAAGTCGGGTATCTCAGAATCGATCATATAAGACTATTTATCAAGTTCATATGCACCATGCAGACCGCGAACAGCAACCTCTGCATGTTTTTCATCTATAACCATAGAGATTTTTATCTCTGAAGTAGCTATCATGTTTATGTTGATGTTGTTTTGTGCCATTGTTGTAAATGCTTTAGCAGCTACACCTGTATGGCTACGCATACCAACACCCACCACAGAGACTTTACAGATATCTTCATTGTAGGAGTCTGCCTTGATCTCTCCGCTTTGAACAAATGTATCGACCACTTTTTTAGCATCAAAAAGGTCTCCAACTGGAACAGTAAAATCGATGTTTGTTGCTCCATCGTGTGCTTTGTTTTGAATGATCATATCTACGTTTACTTCTGCTTGTGCTAGTTTTGTAAAGATGTCTGAGGCAATGCCAGGTCTATCTTTGACACCCATAAGAGAGATACGTGCTTGGTTTTTATCTAATGCGATTCCGCTTACTAATGGTGCTTCCATGATGTTTTCTTCCTTTGTGATTAATGTTCCCTCTTCATTTGAAAAGCTTGTTCGTGTCACTAAATTGACATTGAGTTTTTTTGCCATCTCTACTGAACGGTTTTGTAAAACTTTCGCTCCAAGTGATGCAAGTTCTAGCATCTCATCATAAGAGATTTTGTCTAACTTTCTCGCCTTTGGCTCTATGCGAGGGTCTGTTGTGTAGATACCGCTTACATCTGTGTAGATCTCACACAGATCAGCCTTGAGAGCACCTGCTATCGCAACTGCTGAAAGATCGCTTCCTCCACGACCAAGAGTTGTTACATCGCCCTCTTCGTTGACACCTTGGAAGCCTGCAACTACTACAATTTTTCCCTCTTTGATTGCATCTTGCATCGCAGTTGGATCGATGTTTTCTATGCGAGCCTTGGTATGATGATGGTCGGTTACGATTCCCGCTTTTCTACCCGACATCGCGGTTGCGTTGTGTCCCATCTCCTGAAGTGCTATTGCCAAGAGCGAAGCAGTGACACGCTCTCCTGCACTCAGCAGCATATCAAGCTCTGGTTGTGAAGGGTTCTTAGAGAAGTGCTCTGCATAGCTGATGAGCTTGTTTGTCTCACCGCTCATTGCAGAAACAACCACCACCAGATCATTCCCCGCTTTTTTACTCTCACTTACACGATTTGCCACATTTTGAATACGTGCCAAATCACCAACACTTGTTCCACCAAATTTTTGTACTATTAACATCTACAACAACCCTTCGTTTTTAAAATAGTTTATAACACTCTCATACACCGGCTTTTTGAAGTGTGCGGTATAGTTTAAGACCTCATCTACATCAACAAACTTGTGTGCAACAAACTCTGGATGTTTCGTATTGAGATTTATTTGTGCTTTTTTCTTGAGTCTCATAAGAAAATAACGCTGCGTTTGACCCTTGTAAGGGTACATCTTTTTGGCTATCTTTTCAGGAAAATCATAAGAGATCCACTCAGGATACTCAGCAATAATCTTCGCATCATCAGTGCCAATCTCCTCTTTCATCTCACGAAAAAGAGCATCTCTGATATCTTCACCCTTATCGATTCCTCCTTGAGGAAACTGCCAAATATCAAGGATATCATTGCGTTGTGCTATGAAAATCTCTTTTTTTTCGGGGTAGCTATTTGAGACAATTATCATCGCCACATTGGGACGATACTCGTTTTTTTTACTCATCACATTGCCTAAAATTATAATTGCTGGAATTATACAAAAAATGGAATTAAAAGAAGTTAATAGTTCAAGAAGGCTTCGATAAAATCGATTGTTTTCTAACTTCAATGTGCTTTTATGTTGCTTTTATCGATTTTTCCTTAAAATCTAAGCTTCACTTAAACGAAACGAGGAAATTTATGCAAGGCAAAATTTTAGAGTACGATATTCAAAAAAGCAGTGGGCTTATATCTGGTGATGATGGAAAACGCTACTCGTTTCACAATGCAGAGTGGAAATCAAAAAATATATATCCCGCACAAAATATGAGTGTCGACTTTACTCAAAATGATGACAACGCTACTCAAATCTATGCTATTAACAGATCTTATGTGAGCATACAATCCCCAAATGCAAGAGAAAACTCTAGCCTCGCTATTGTAAGTTTTGTTTTTGGTGTTGTAGGTTTTTTGTCTTCTTGGTGGCTCTTCTCCATACCCTCATTAGTAGCAATTATCACTGGGCATATCGCACGATCAAAAATAGCTCGAAGTGAAGGTGCACTTGATGGAGATGGATTGGCACTTGCGGGACTCATACTTGGATATGTTGTTTTAGCAATCTATCTTCTCATCGTTTTGGTTATTGGTGCGGGCATCATGGTAGCACTTGCAAACAACTAAAAAAATTTAAAGATTCAAAAGCGAGACAGATGCTACTCTATATTCACATCCCTTTTTGCGACTCTAAGTGCTCCTACTGTGCTTTTAATACTTATGTTGACAAGTTTCATCTCAAAGCACTCTACATGCAAGCACTCCATAAGCAGCTCTCATTTGAACTCTTGCATTTTGGAGCAACTGCAAACTCAATAGAGAGTGTATTTTTTGGCGGTGGCACTCCATCGACAATAGATCCACAACTCTATGCTCCCATTTTTGAGCTCATCACTCCCTACCTTCAAAAAGAGTGTGAAATCACCACAGAAGCCAATCCAAACAGTGCAACACAGGAGTGGCTCAAAGAGATGTTTGCACTTGGTGTCAACCGAGTGAGCTTTGGGGTGCAGAGCTTTGATGCACAAAAGCTCAAAATATTAAATCGAGCACATGACCCAAAAGCTGCCATAAACGCAGTTGAAAACGCAGCCAAAGTGGGATTTGTAAACATCTCACTCGATCTTATCTATGCCACCTTGGGAGATACAAAAAAACTGCTCCAACATGACCTCGACACCGCCTTTTCTCTCCCCATAAATCACCTCAGTGCCTATGCACTTACCATTGAAGAGGGGACTGCGTTTGAGAAAAAAAAGGAGATGTCCAATGAGGAGCTCTCACTCACAGAGTGGATCTTTGCATCTATTGAGTCCAAAGGGTTTAAGCAGTATGAGATAAGCAACTTTGGCAGCTACCAATCCGCTCACAACATCGGATACTGGAGATATGCCGACTACATTGGTGCTGGTGCTGGTGCTGTTGGGAAAAAAGATCTGAGTCGTTTTTATCCTACCCCAAATCTTGAAGAGTACATCGCAAACCCGCTTCAAATACGAGAAGAATTGCTCTCGCATGAGGATGTAAAATTTGAGAAGATATTTTTAGGACTTCGTTCATGTGTGGGTGTGGCGCAATCTCTTCTAAGCCAAAGTGAGCTCGAAGCTGCGCACTTTTTACTCCAAGAGAATCGCCTCTCATTTTCGGGTGAGACCTTCTACAATCAAAATTTTCTTCTTGCGGATGAGATTGCTTTGTATCTCAGCGGCTATTAACTTCTTGAAGCTTTTTTTTGCTAAAATCCCAGCTTTAACTATTTAAAGATCAATACAAAAGGTTGACTATGTTTGGAATGGGATTTGGTGAGATTCTTATTGTTTTAGTGATTGCAATTTTATTTTTAGGTCCTGACAAACTCCCAGGAGCCATGGTAGACATCGCCAAGTTTTATAAAAACACCAAAAACGCCATAGGAAATATGAAAGCTTCTTTTGAGCATGAGATGGAATCAAGCGGAATCAAAGAGGAGGTTCTAGCGTACAAGCAAGAGCTAGAAAATGTTCAAACGCAACTAAGCAAAGTCAACGACATTCCAGCAACAATCAATAGCTCCGTATCGCATATCACTCAAGATCTTTTCAACGAAGCGCCTCAAACGCAGCCAACCCAAGAGATAAAAAAACCAGCCCCTACAGATGAAGAGATAACCTTTAAAAAGAGAGAGAGTACAGATGTTTGATGATTTAAGACCCCATCTTATTGAGCTAAGAAAGAGGCTTGCTATCTCCGTTGGCTCACTTATTGTTATGTTTTTTGTTATGTTTTACTTTCATGAACCTATCTTAGGATGGATGGTAGAGCCTCTTAACATTGCCCTTGACTCTGTTGGGAAGAAGTCTGTGCATGCTGCTGAAGGGATGGTGACTACCTCACAAGTAGGCGGAACATTTTTTGTCGCGCTCAAAGTCTCCTTTTTTGCCGCAATTTTAGGAGCACTCCCTATTATCTTAGGTCAAATCTGGCTCTTTATCGCCCCAGGACTCTATGCAAACGAAAAAAAGATGATCATCCCTTTTATCGTCGGTGGTAGTGTTATGTTTATTGTAGGTGTTTTGTTTGCCTACTATGTTGTTACACCTTTTGGATTTGATTTTCTCATCGCGTTTGGTAGCTTTAAATTCACTCCGCTCATAAACATTGAAGACTATGTAGGCTTTTTTACGAAGATTATGTTTGGTTTTGGTGTCGCGTTTGAGCTTCCTGTTTTTGCATACTTTTTAGCACTTTTAGGGCTTATTCACGACAGAAACATGAAAGAGTTTTTCAAGTATGCTGTTGTTCTTATCTTTATTGTCTCCGCACTGCTCACACCTCCAGATGTACTCACACAGCTCCTTATGGCTATACCCCTTGTTATTCTTTATGGTATCTCCATTCTGATCGTTGGTGCGGTAAATCCTGCACCTGCTGAGGAGGAGGAGGAAGATGAGGATGAGGATGATGAAGATTTTGACTTTGATGATGATGATGATTTTGATGACGAGAAAAAACCTGCATTAAATAGCACAGCAACACACTAAGATGCAAGCAAAAGAGCTTCTCACACAAAGCTATGACTTTGCTCTGCCTCCAGAGCTCATAGCATCTCACCCAGTATCACCAAGAGACCATGCAAGGCTTCTTGTCTACGACAGAGCGAGTGACACCATTACCCATACACACTTTTATGAGTTTGAAAAGTTCATTCCATCAAACGCAGCACTTATATTTAATGATACCAAAGTCATTAAAGCTCGTATTTTTGGTAAAAAAGAGAGTGGTGGAAGAGTAGAACTCCTTATAAATCGTCCGCTGAGTGCATTTGATATAAGTGTCTACATCCGAGGCAAAGTAACTGTTGGTACGAGGCTATCATTTGGAGCTAATCTTGTGGCAGTTGTAGTGAAACTCCTCGACGATGGAAGTCGCAATGTCCATTTTTATCACCATGAAACACCACTGCGTTTTGAATCTCTGCTGCCAATTTTAGATGCGATTGGTCATGTACCGCTTCCTCCTTACATTCAAAGAGAGGACAATGCAACTGATAGCAGCGAATACCAAAGTGTATTTGCCAAACAAGAGGGGGCAGTGGCAGCTCCAACGGCATCTCTGCACTTCACGCAGGAGCAGCACGAACGCATCTGTAAAAACTTTAACCATGCCTATGTCACGCTCCACATCGGCAGCGGCACTTTTAAACCCGTCGATAGTGAAATAATCACAGAGCATCCCATGCATGCCGAGTATTATGAGATTTCTCAAAGTGCAAAAGAGATTCTAGACAATAAAGCAATACCTATCTTAAGTATTGGCACAACCTCTACTCGAACAGTTGAGTTTTACGACAAACATGGTAAGCAACAAAGCGGAGAAGCAAATCTTTTCTTGCATCCACACAATCCTCCGAGTCGAGTCAATCATCTTTTGACAAATTTTCACCTTCCAAAATCAACCCTAATCATGCTTGTTGCATCTTTTGTAGGATTAGAAAAAACACTCCAGCTCTACAATGAAGCCATACAAGAGCGTTACCGTTTTTTCTCCTATGGCGATGCTATGCTAATTCTATAAGTCCGTTTTTTACTACTATTTCGCCCAGAAGTTCAGCTTCAAAGACTCTTGCACCAAACTTCAAAAGGGCCTCTTCATAAGTAGGATTGCTTTGGCAATAGTGCTTAAAACTCTCCATCTCACCTTTGGGAGTCTGCGAAGAGTTCAAACCTCCTACAAAACTATCTATATCATAAATCGCACTTGCCGATCCCTCTTGCAAAAGTCGATTTGTCCCCTCACTCTCACCTATTCTATGAGGTAAAACATAAATTTTTTTACCCATCTCTTGAGCAAACGCAACACTTCGCATAGTGCCAGAATCAAGGTCAGCATAACTCACCACAAGCACTTCACCCAAAGCCACAACAAGCTCATTACGCAAAACAAAGCTGTATTTTGTAGCACTCATTCCATCTGTAAACTGACTAAGCACCAAACCTTGTGACTCTATCTCTTCTATAAGCTTGGCATTGATAGCAGGGTAGCGTTTATCAGCACCAGTGGCAGCGACCATGATGGTGTTGTTGACTCCAGCGGCTCTATGAGCGAGAGCATCAATGCCGATAGCTCCACCGCTCACAACACAAAATCCCGCCTTTGCGAGCTTGCTTGAGAGCTCTTGCGTTTTGTGTCTCGCATACTGGTTGGGTGCTCTACTGCCAACTATGGAGATTTTATTGCGTTTGAGTAGAGAGAGATCTCCTCGATAAAAGAGCTCTTTTGGGTACTTCTTCATAGCCTCCAATGCAGGAATCTGCTCATAGAGTCGCTGCGTTTGCACACTGCTGCTAGAGTTTGTCGATGAAGACAAGCTCAACCTCTTGCAGTGCTTTTTTTGACTCTCTAAGTGCCTGAAGCGTGTTTTTATGTGGATGTCCGATAGCAATGGCACTTCCATGGACTTTTGCACTCTTAATCGCTTTTCTTATTTGGCTTAAAATGTAGGGTTTATCCATATGATGATCTAAAAATATGTCTCTACCTAAATAACGCACACCAAACATTTTTGCCACCTTGGGAGCTTTTGTTTGTCCTGTGGTTCTACTATCAACAAACGCCATTGCATTTTGACCCAGTGCATTATAGAGTCGCTTCATTGCAACTTCATTGGCAGTAAATTTACTTCCTGTATGGTTGTTTACAAACTTGACCTTTGGAAAGAGTCTCTTAATCTCTGAAACTCTCTGCAAGATCTTCTCTTGCGAGTCATTCACATGAAGAGTATGAGGCTCTTCAGCCGAAAACTTCTGTGCCTCCATAGGAAGATGGACCATATAGCGCTCTTCATTGGCTGCCAAGACTGGTGTCGCACCTCTTCCTTTGCTTGGTGGCAAAAAGGAGAGTACCAGAGGCAAATGAAGCGATTTTATAGATTGAACCTGTTTTTTGGTAGCGACATCATCAATAATTATGCAAAGCATAGGACGATGTGAACTTTTAACAGCTTCGCGTTTATGATTCTCTAGTTTTTCAGGCTGATCGTTATCTATCTCGTGCGATGCCAAGATCTCTGTTTTTGACTCCTTCTCTTCTAGAGAGATATCTGTACTCTTAGTATCATCTTGCTTTGTATCATTACTATCAGGCTGCGTTAGAGGTGGAAGTGTTTTTGGAGTTTCAAAAGGAGCTGGCTGGGTAGTATTGAGCTCTTTAGACTCTTTTTTGAGTACCTCATAGAGCCGTTCATTGATACTTTTTTCCTCTTTGTTTTTGCTTTTTGTCTCTTGTGCGAGCTTCTGTTTCTCTATCGCTTGCGTTTTGCTCTTCTCTTGACCAAGATAAAACGCCATGAGAAGCGTTGCACCTATAAGAGCTAAAATAGCGACAATCGCGAGAATATAAAAGAGTCTTTTAGAACTTGATTTGCGTTTGGATTTTGTTTTTCTTTTTGCCATGGAAGATTTCGCTTCTATAAATTTTTTGTGAAACTATAACCTATCTCGGCAAGAATTGTATAAGATATTGCATTATGCCATAAAAAATAAAAAGTGCTTTTTTTTAAGTATGATGGCGCTAAAATTCCGAGTTCCTTTCTCTTTGTAACACTTTTAAGGAGTGCTATATTCAGATCCGAAAGGGAAACAAATGCCTTTGTGCAAATACCAAGAGGAGATCATACTCTATGAGAAAATACGAAAACCTAGTAATCGTAAAACCTACACTAACAGCAGAAGAGATTCAAGCGACTCTTAGCACTGTTGAAGAAGTAATTACTTCAAACGGTGGGGAAATCGCAGCTACAAGTCCTATGGGAATGAGAAAATTAGCATACCCAATTAACAAAAACGAGCGTGGATATTTTTATGTAATCTACTACTCAATCGCTCCAGCAGCTATCGCAGAGATCGAGAGACGCTTCCGTATCAACGAAGATTTACTTCGCTTTGTGACTATCAAATATGATTCAAAACGTGAAGTAACTGCGTTTGAAGCTCTTGTTGAAAAAGCAAAAAAAGCTGGATCTGGTCCAATCAAAACAGATGTAGTTATTGAAGAAGCTCCAATCGTTCCTGCATATGCAGATGAAGAAGAGTAATTAGCAAACGCTAAAAATTGAAGGACAACCCATGTATAACAAAGTAATTTTAGTCGGAAACCTAACACGCGATATGGAACTTAGATACTCCCAAGGCGGTATGGGCATTGCAAAAACTGCACTTGCTACAAGCCGTAAGTTCACTGTAAATGGTGAAAAAAAAGAGGAGATCTGCTTTGTAGATATCACGTTTTTTGGAAGAAGTGCTGAAGTTGCAAATCAATACCTTCGAAAAGGAAGCAAAATCCTTGTAGAGGGGAGATTAAACTTTGAACAATGGGTAGACCAAAACGGACAAAAACGTTCAAAACACTCTGTAACAGTAGAGACAATGCAGATGCTTGACTCTAAAAATGACAATCAAGGTGGCGGTGCGAACTATAACGCTATGCCAATGGGTATGGAAGAGGAGAGTTATGGAGCTCCTATGATGCCGACACAAGGCAGAGGACAAAGCTATCAAGCTCCAAAACAGCCAAGCTATCCACAGCAACAACCAAGCTACAACACACCTGTGCAACAGAGTCGCCAGATGCCAAGTAGTAATGATGTCCCTGTTATAGACATTGATGAAGACGAAATTCCGTTTTAGATTTTAAAGAATTTACATAATAAGGAAATACCATGTCAGAAAAAAGAAAATACAAAAAAAGATTTTGTAAGTATTGTGAAGCAAAAGTTGACTTCATGGATTATAAAGATGTAGGAGCACTTCGTTTCTCTCTTTCAGAAAGATATAAAATTATGCCACGTCGTTTAACAGGTAACTGTAAACGCCACCAAGAGATGATCGCACTTGTTATCAAACGTGCTCGTGCTGCTGCACTCATCCCATACACAGTAACACGTAAAACTGTTGTAACTGCACCATTTGAAAACATCAGATAGTCGCTCTTAAAATCCCAATTTTTGGGATTTTAAACCCTTTTAAAAGAGGGAATATAAATTGCTTTTATTTTTTTAAAAGTGAAGCGATGAAAACCACCCTTTTTATACTTATAACACTCTTCTCAACAAGCATATTTGCTCAAGATTTCTCACTCATTATCAAAAAACCTTTTCAATCAGCCCTTTTTGACATTACTCAAAGCTATGATGGCAATCTTTTTGCAGTTGGTTTTTCACAATCTTTTCAAACCAACAGCTCCCAAGAGAGTAAAAGCTACAGTGATGCCTTTGAGTATCTCCAAAGCCTTAGCGATGCACATGGAACACAGATGCAGCTCCTTAAAGTAGATGCAGCCCAAGAGATACTACTTGACAAAGCACTCAAGCTCTCTCAAATGAATCAGGCAAAAGCAGTTATAAAACTTCCAGATGGAGGGTTTGTAGTAGGTGGAGAGAGACTCGATGGAGCGATACTCATAGTGAAAATAAGTGCACAAGGAGAGCTCTATTTTTCCCAAACATACAATACTCCTGCAAATGAAAAGATGAACGATATGCAGGTGCTCGGTGATGGCGGGCTCTTAATCATTGGAAGTGCAACGACTACAAGAGGTGCATACGATGGACTTTTTGAGAGTGGACTTGGTAAAAGTGACATCTATCTGCTTCGTCTCTCCAAAAACGGGGAAAAACTCTGGAGCAACAGATATGGAGGCAGTGAAGATGATCTTGGAGTGAGTTTTTCCACTGCAGATGATGGCTCCCATGTAATTGCAGCAAAGAGTTTTAGAGATGGCAAAAACCAGCTCATGCTTTTACGAACCAATGAGTCTGGTGCAAAGCTATGGCAAAAGATGATCGAGACACCCTATGATGCAGAACCAACAAAGATTATAAGACTCCGAAATGGCACTTTTTTAGTTGTGCTTAAAGAGCACAATAAGCAAAAAAAAGAGCATATAAGGCTCATGCAAATCAATCTTCACGGTGAGACTTTAGCTAACAAAGAGATCTTTACAAACTATCCAAGTGCGCTACTTGATATTGCAGAGTTTGCCAATGGAACACTCATGGGTGTAGGCTATGTACGTGATGGAAGCAATACAGATGCACTCGCTA
>CAZJRG010000008.1:0-33868 GCA_964548435.1 uncultured Sulfurimonas sp.
AGCAGACAATGCCGGAAGTAGTTCAGGATTTAATTCAGAACAGATGCAACAGATTTTTTTCACTCTTTTACTCTTTATTTTTACAACTCACTTAAGCGCTCAGACACTCAACATCTTTGCCGCAAGCAGCACAAAACTTGCCATGCAAGAGATCGCTACTGCGTTTATGCAAGAGCATCCCAATGCAAAACTAAACATCACCTACTCCTCCACAGGCAAGGCGTATGCACAACTCACACACGGTCTGAAGTATGATATTTTCATCGCTGCAGACACCACCTACCCACAAAAAATAGCTGACGACAAAAATGCCATCACAGCTCCAAAAGTCTATGCACATGGGGCTTTGGTACTCTTTAGTCACAACAAAGAGCTACTCAAACTTGGACTAGACGCACTCAAAAGTCCAAATCTCAAACACCTCTCCATAGCCAACCCGCGTTTAGCGCCTTATGGAAAAGCCGCGTTAGAGGTCTTAGAGAGCTACGGACTCAAAGAGAGACTCCAAGATCGACTCGTCTTAGGTGACAACATCGCGCAGAGTGTGCAGTTTGTAGATAGCGGGGCAGCCGATCTTGGTCTTGTTGCGTTTTCTCTTGTCAAAACCACCAAGCCTCAGGAGAACTACATTCACATCGACAAGAGCAGATACAAAGCGATGGAGCAAGCATTTGTCATAACAAAACATGCAAAATCAAAACCGCTTGCTGCTGCATTTGGAGCATTTTTACTCAAAGAGATGGCTCAGTCAACCTTTGAAAAGTATGGCTTTGCCAGAGCAATATAGAGCAAAACAGGGAGAGAGATGATGCAGAGCCCTTTTATAGAGACCATGCTGCTTACATTTAAGCTCGCAGGTATCACTACACTCATTTTACTCTTTATCGGTGTTGCGCTTGGCTACTTTTTGGCACACACAAAGTCAAGACTAAAACCCTTCATTGAAGCCATTGTCTCTATGCCACTCGTACTTCCACCCTCAGTCCTTGGCTTCTATCTCCTCCTTGCGTTTTCTCCGACCAACACTTTTGGAGCATGGATAGATGAGACCTTTGATCTGCGTCTTGTTTTTAGTTTTGAGGGACTTGTCTTAGCCTCAGTAATCTTTAGTCTCCCTTTTATGGTACACCCCATCCAAAGCGGTTTTACTTCGCTGAGTAGATCTCTGAGTGAAGCATCTTATCTGCTTGGAAAGAGCCCGCTTCAAACACTCTGGTATGTGCTGCTGCCAAACATAAGAGCGTCTTTGCTCACAGGCATCGTCATCACCTTTGCCCATACTGTAGGAGAGTTTGGCGTAGTGCTGATGATAGGAGGCAACATCGAAGGGGAGACAAAAGTAGCCAGTATCGCTATCTACGACGAGGTAGAAGCACTCAACTACTCTTTAGCAAATCAGTATGCATTTACACTCTTTGCCATCTCATTTGTTATTTTGCTCTTTGTCTATACCATCAACAAATCTCTGCTTAAAAGTGATCTGCGATGATTGAAATAGATATAAAAAAGGAGCTAAACACCGCACACGGCAAAGAGGAGCTTCGTGTTAAAATAGAGATACAAAACGGTGACTCTGTCGCACTGTTTGGAAAAAGCGGGAGTGGTAAAACGACACTGCTTCGTATACTTGCAGGACTGGAGAGACCTCAAAGCGGCAAAATCGTAGTCGATGGTGTCGTCTGGTTTGATGCCAAAAAAAAGATAAACCTTCCACCACAAAAACGCGGTGTGGGTTTTGTTTTTCAAGATTATGCCCTCTTTCCTCACATGAGTGTCTATGAGAACTTGACTTTCGCACTGAGTGACAAGAGAGAGCTCCAAAGGGTCGATGAGATCTTAGAAATCATGGAGATACAAAACCTAGTAAACCACAAACCCTCTATGCTCAGTGGAGGGCAGCAACAGCGCGTGGCATTGGCTCGGACTCTTGTAAACCAACCAAAAATTTTACTCCTTGATGAACCGCTCTCTGCATTAGACACCCAGATGCGCCACAAACTTCAGAGTGAACTTCTCAAAGTACAAAGCCACTTCAATCTTACGACCATTTTAGTCAGTCACGATATCGCAGAGATCATCAAGCTTTCAAAACGACTCTTAGAGCTCAAAAATGCTCAGATAGTCTATGACAACACACCTCTTGAACGCTTTGTAAAGAGCAAAGCAAGGGGTAATTTTGATGCACTCGCAGAGATAGTTGCAATGCAAAAGCACGGGAGCGAGACTCTTTTGACTCTTCTTTTTGAGGGCAGACTCCTTGAGCTCTCTTATGCCACACAAGAGCTTGGCGACCTCTGCATCGGTTCTAAACTCCATCTAAGTGCCACACTTACAAACCTCAACCTTCAAAGGATAGACTATGATACATCTGAGTGATTTTGAACTCCAAACCTATGTCCAAGAGGATCTCCCTTTTTTTGATCTCACCACAATGCTTCAGGAGATGGATCACAAAAGAGTCACGATGGAGATATTTACCCGTGAAGACGTTGTCGTGGCGTGTAGTGATGACGCATCTCGCATCGCCAAGCTTTATGGGTGTGAAGTAAAACGCCACCTCGCACCCAAAAGTCATGCGCAAAAAGGAGAGACACTCATCTCTATCGAAGGTGACTACAACCATCTACAGAGCATCTACAGAACCATTCAGGTACTGCTTGAGTATAGCTGCAAGATCGCCAGCTACACACACGCTATGAAAAACGCCATCGAAGAGGTCAATCCAAAATGCGAACTCTTAGCGACGAGAAAAACTTTTCCATTTGCTAAAAAGTTCTGTATAAAATCGGTCATGAGCGGCGGTGCTATGCCCCACAGGCTCAGTCTCAGTGAAAGCATTCTCTTTTTTGGGCATCATCGCCGCGTTTATGAGAGTGAAGCTGCGTTTTACGATGCACTTACACAGATAAAGTCAAAAAGTGCCGAGAAAAAAATAGTCGTCGAGTCTTCAAACTTTGAAGATGCCGCTATGCTTATGCAAAGTGGAGCCGATGTACTCCAAATTGAGAAGAGTTCCATCGAGCTTTTAGAGGAGATCTTAGCCTACAGAGATGCAAAGTATGCAGATGTCAAAATTCTCGCCACAGGGGGCATCAAACTAGAGAATGTCAAAAAGATCGCTGCTACGGGTGTAGATGGTGTCGTTACAAGTGCGCTCTATGCTTGCGGTATGGCAGATATGGGGTCAAGAGTAGTTGAAGTACGCTAAAATGGCACCAAAAAAAATTTTAGAGGCTTTATGATTTATGCTAGTTCACACAAGGCTCAAGCTGCCTACACACTCCTAAAAGATCTCCAAAAGAGCTTTGCCAAACAACTTGATACACCCTTTTTAAGAAGCACATGGTTTCGTGATGGTGGTAAACACGGCGGTGGTGAGCGCCTCTATGCTCCAAAAGAGAGTCCCTTTAACGCAGCGAGCATCAACATCTCACAAGTACACTACGATGATCTTAAAGAGTCAAGACTTGCAAGTGCTTCAGCACTCTCAACCATCATACACCCAAACAACCCTTTTGCACCCTCAATTCATATGCACATCAGCTTCACAGAGCTGCGTGATGGAGATTCATACTGGAGAGTCATGGCAGATCTTAACCCGAGCATTTTTGATGCATCTGCAAAAGAGCGTTTTGAAGCAGTGCTTCAAGCGAGTGCGCCAAAACTCTTTCATGAGGCGATGCTTCAAGGGGAAAAATACTTTTACATTCCAGCACTTGGGAGACATCGTGGTGTTTCACATTTTTATCTTGAAGGGTTTCATTTAGAGAGTTTTGAAGCAGAGATGGCGTTTTGTGAAAAGTTTACACGCTCTGTCATTGGCATCTATAGCGAGATATTTCACCAATCTCACGATAAACAATCACAAATGAGCCAAAAAGAGCTTCAAGCACAACGCAACTACCACACACTCTATCTCTTTCAGGTACTCACACTCGATCGTGGAACGACTGCAGGTCTGCTTGTTCATGACCAAAACGATCTTGGAATTCTCGCATCTCTACCTAGTGTGGTAGATAAAGAGCTGCTCTACTCTTGGTTTAAGGAGATGAAACCCCCACAAACGCAGCTTCTTCTCAAACTTGCAAACGCCATAGATGCAAATGGCGTTATAGACGATACCACAAAGATACGCTTTGCTACCATACTTCGAGAACACTACGAGTGCTATCCAGAAGCCTTAGAGTTGCAAGCCAGTGGGGACACACTCCCGACCACACTCCAAAACCATACCCAAACGCGAGACTAAACCTTCGTCTGTAGCCATGCTTTTTTCTGGTAAATATACCAAAAAAGTATGCCTTTAATAAGTGTCTCAATATTCATAATCATAAAAATAGCAATAACGCCATACCCCATCTCATAAGCGATGTATGATGGAACTACACGAAAAAACCACAAAGAGCCAACACTGATGTAGAGCACAACTTTTGTAGCTCCCGCACCTCTAAGTGCTGCGGAGTAGACAAACATAATGGCTAAAGGAATCTGCGCTAAGCCTACCAAAATAAGATACTCAGAAGCGACAGCGATCGTCGCGGCATCGCTAGTAAAAAACGCCACCAGATACTCAGGAATCAAAATAAGCACAACTCCCACACTTCCCATAAAAACATAAGCAATTCTACCGCTAATAATCCCCATGCTATATGCCTTATGAAGCTCTTTAGCACCTAAGTTTTGTCCTACTAACGCCATGGCAGCTATGGCAAATCCAAATCCTGGCATAAATGCGATGCCTTCAATGCGAAGCCCCACCTGATACCCCGCAAGCTCTGCTGTTCCGTATGCCGCGATAATGGAGACAAAAAAGAGAAAACTCACACTCGTGATGGCGCGCTCTAAAGCGGCACTCCATCCAATATTGTAAACGCGCCAGAGATCTTTGAGACGGACAAGAGGAAGAAAATCAAGCTTTGCATCCATCTTTTTTATGAGAATGTAGTAAGCGATCACATTAAAAAGATAAGCGATAATAGTCGCATAAGCAGCCCCCTCTACACCCATAGCCTCTACACCCAAATGACCGAAGATGAGTATATAGTTGAGTAGAGCGTTTAACGCAGCTGAGACGAGTTTTATGTAGAGTGAGCTCTTTGTATCTCCTGCAGCGGAGAGAGCACTAAAGAGAAGATTGTCCAAAAAGATAAGCACAAATCCAAGCGAGAGCGCCTCAAAATAGAGTGCTCCTTGCTCTACAACATCAGATTCAGAACCCATCATAAGATAGAGTGCCTCTCCACCAAAAAAGCCGCCCACACTCACGACAAGTGCTAAAAGTGTGGCGACTAAAGAGAGTGCAAAGAGCAGTGCCGAGGCACGGCGTTTTCTCCCTTGCCCAATAAAACGCGAAATGAGTGCACTGCCGCCAATGACATAGAGAGTCATTAAAACATTTATGACCATCATAAACTGCATACTCATCCCTACCGCTGCTAACGCAGCTGTGGAGATGAGTCCCACCATGAGCATATCGATGAGAATCTGCAAGATATCGACAAGCTGTTTAAGTGCAGCTGGAATGGCAAGCGAGAAGACCTGCGATGTTTGTGGTGAAATCAAGCGAATAGTTTTGCTACCTCAGCCATCTCTGCTAAGAGTGCTTCTTTGGTCTCAAAACGCAGCACTACTCTGTTTTTTACATCTTCGCTAGGGAGTGTGGAGTCAAACACAAGCACATACTCCACAACATGAATACGCTCCGCATACATCTCTATCCACTCCAGACTCATCTCAGCCCGCTCTGATTGCATCTCGACTATTCCTGCAGCATAGAGTCGCACCAAACGACTCAAATCAACATCACCCTCTTTTGTTTTGTAAATCACTACTCTTGCCTCTCTAAACTTTTTTTCATCTCACCACGACGCATCTTCAAAAATGCCAAAAAACCAAAAATGACACCAATAATAATGGAGACAACACCCCAGATATCATCTCGCTCGTATGCCATAACAATCCAACACAGATCGGCAAAAAGATAGACTACAACAGCCTCATAAATCTTGCCTCGAAAAGTAAGATATGCACCAATGTTGAGTAAAACACCTCCTAAAATAGCGAAACTCATCAGGTGATCTCTTGAAGCTTTTTAACTCGAATAATCCAGTAAAAATAGATTCCACCAAGAACAAACCCAAACGCCATAATTATGGTGATGAGTTCGAGTGAAAAGTTGATTGTTGCCAAAAAACCAATCATATAAGAGGTAAACGCAGCTGAACTCAAAAAGAGCATATCGTTATAGGCAACTATTCGACCATAATACTTCTCTTCAATATTTTTTTGCAAAAGTGTGTAGGTGTATGACCAGAGTGTTGTAGTGAAAAAACCTACAACTACACTCGCAAAAAGGGAGAGATAAAAGTTGTGCATAAGAAGTGCCCAGAGTAAAACGCCAAATGCCTGTGCTATAAAAACACCCACGACAAATCGATTAGAGAGAAAACGACTCAAAACCATAGGACCGATGACAAGACCCACTGCTCGTGCACTATGCAGAAGTCCTAACGCCAAAGATGTCGCGATAATGCCAGCATAGTAGTGATCAACCATCAAAGCTACGAGTGCATCAAACGCAGTGAGCCCCACAAAAGCATGTAAGAGCATCAGATGTAAAGCGAGAGGGTTGCGTTTAAGATATGCAAATGTATCTCCCATCATCTCTATAAATTTCTCTTCGATTTTGATCGCTTCGACATCAAGCTTGAGTGTAAAAAGCATCCAAAACGCCACTAAAAACATCGCCACATCAAACAAAAATGCAGCTTGAACTCCAAAAGAGTAGACAAAAAAACCACTCAAAGCCATACCTAAAGTGTAAGAGAAAGACCATATTATGGAGTGAAGCTCATTGGCATGCTGCAGATTCTTACCTTTGAGTATTTTTGGGAGCAGAGACATCTCTGTAGTGAAATAAAAAGAGGCAGCCGCCATCTTAGCAAAGATGAGAACATAGAGGAGCATCATATCCTCTAAACTATCCACAAATATAAGAAAAAAGGTTGCCAAGATTTCAACACCCAAAAGTATAAGCAGAACTTTTTTTGGTCGCATCTTATCTATGATAGTGCCTGAAACAGGAGCTTGCACAACACCTGCCAAGAAATGCAGCATTGCTACAAATGCAACAATGCCAGCACTCACCTCAAGCTCTAAAAGCAGTGTGTAGATGGCAACATTTGAAAACCAAGCACCAAAATAGGCGATGAGCTGAATGGCTGAAAGACGACGCAGAATAGTATTGGATTGGAGTAAAAGAAGATAATTTTTCATCGGCGCAAGAGTAGCATAAAATGGATCATTCTGCACAAATGAAAAAGAATTAAAAAAATTTCCAAAAAAAATTAAAGTATTATCATTTTTGGTCGATACCTCGTTTAACAATATTCTCTACAAAGGAGTTAGTCATGGATGGCATAGCAAATGTTGCACGGCAGCAACAATCACAACTAGGTGTATCAGATGTTCAAGGAAGAGCAGCTCAAAGTGTACAACAGCAGGTGCAACAACCGCAACAGCAAGATGTAGTCAAAGAGATTCAACAAGAGTCGATGAGTTCTGAAAAGAAAATTAATTCAAAAGAACAAGTTGAAGATCTTGTCAAAGATCTCAACAAGGCACTCGAGCCTTTAAATACCAACCTAAAATTTGGTGTTGATTCTCAAGATATCTTTTTTGTCTCTGTTATCGAGTCTGAAACAAACAAAATGATACGTCGTTTTCCAGCTGAAAAAGCTCAAGAGTTCTTACCAAAAATGCAAGAAGTAAGCGGCATACTTTTTGACTCTAGAGGGTAATTTTCACCCTCTAATAAACCTCTAACCATAACTTAATCTATTTTATAGTAGAATCCTCCACTAATTTTCACGATACAAAAAGGGTTTTTCTATGCAAAAAAATGTAAAAAAAGTAGTCCTTGCTTACTCTGGAGGGCTTGATACGAGTATTATTTTAAAATGGCTGCAAGATGAATATAAAGCTGAAGTAATCACTTTTACAGCAGATCTTGGTCAAGGTGAAGATGTAGAGCCAGCACGTCAAAAAGCACTCGACAACGGAATCAAGCCTGAAAATATTTTTATACTAGATATTCAAGAGGAGTTTGTACGTGATTATGTATTTCCTATGTTTCGTGCAAACGCCATATATGAGGGCGAGTATCTTCTAGGAACATCCATAGCACGTCCACTCATCGCAAAAAAACAGATAGAAATCGCTCAGAAAATGGGAGCCGATGCTGTAAGTCACGGAGCAACCGGAAAAGGAAACGATCAAGTACGTTTTGAGATGGGTTACTTAGCACTTCAGCCTGACATCACCGTTATTGCACCATGGAGAGAGTGGGACCTAAACTCACGTGAAAAACTCTTAGCCTATGCAAAAGAGCATGGTATCAAGATAGACCAAAAACATGTTGATGCTGATGGAAACCCAAAAATAAGCCCATACTCGATGGATGCAAATCTTCTACACATCTCTTATGAGGGACTACACCTTGAGAACCCTATGAATGAGCCTGAAGACTCTATGTGGCTCTGGACAACTGCACCAGAAAACGCACCAGACGAAAAAGAGTATATAACGATAGGCTTTAAAAATGGTGACCCTATCTCTATCAATGGAGAAGAGATGTCACCTGCGACACTTCTTAGAACACTCAACAGCTATGGAAACAAACACGGTATTGGAAGAGTTGACATCGTTGAAAATCGTTTTGTTGGTATGAAGGCACGTGGATGCTACGAAACGCCAGGTGGAACTATTTTGCTTAAAGCACACCGAGCTATCGAATCTATATGTTTAGATAGAGAAGAGGCTCATATGAAAGATGGCATGATAGCAAAGTATGCTGAGTTGATCTACAACGGCTTTTGGTTCTCTCCAGAGCGTGAAATGATGCAAGCAGCTATCGATGCGACACAAAAATATGTTCAAGGAACAGTCAAGCTTAAACTCTACAAAGGAAATGTGCAAGTAGTAGGACGTGAGTCAGATATGTCTCTCTACTCTGAGGCACACTCAACATTTGAAGAGGATGAAGTCTACAATCAAAAAGATGCAGAAGGGTTCATTAGACTCAATGCATTACGACGTATTATCGCAGGAAAAAAAAGAAATCACCTTAAATAAACTCTTTATGAAGGAAAAAATATGAGCATTATAAAAATCGATATGAACTCGCCTGAGTTCAAAGAGAAAATGGAAAAAACTGTAAAGTTTACCGACAAAGTCATCGCTCAATTTGGTTGGGAGTACAACCCGCAAATGGAAGTGAACGAGGGAGTCCAAATGGGACTTGCTCGTAACAAAATGATGTACAACAAATACTTCTGTCCATGTTTTATGGTGGAAGAGAAAGATGGTAAGTTTCAATCCGTAGACAATAGAACATGCCCTTGTACCCCAGCCATTGAACAAGAGATTCCAGAGATCGGTTCATGCCACTGTGGAATCTTCTGTACTCCAGAGTTCGCAGCAGCAAAACGCCTTGAAATGGGAATCGGTGAGGTAGCACACACTCACTCAAGAGGTCTTACAAAAGAGGAGTGCCAAGCACTTGTCAATCAAAAAGAGATCGACGGAGATGAGCTTATAGCCCTTCTTGAAGCAAGAGATCTTGGCATGGTTTCATTCTCTCTTGTGGATGTTAGAGAGCATATGGAGTGGCAAATGGCACACATTAAAGGTGCTGATCATCTTATTCCAACAAGTTCATTCTTTCAGACTTGGGATGAAGCAAAGCTCAGCAAAGATGACAACATCATTGTTTACTGTCATGTAGGAAGCCGCTCTGCACATGTTGCAAGAATTCTTACAGATATGGGTTATAAAAATATATCAAACCTCACATACGGAATTGTATCTTATGGTGGAGAAAAAGAGAGATAATGAAAGTTTTACTTATTAAAGATGTGAAGAGCCTTGGAAAGGCAGGAGAGGTAAAAGAGGTCAAAGACGGCTATGGTAAGAACTTTCTTATTGGCAAAGGTTTTGCAAAGCACGCAACACAAGAGATTTTAGAGCAGCATGCAGCAGAGCAAGCCCAGGCGGCAGCTGCACTCAAAGAAGAGATAGCAATGCTTACAGAGATGGCAAAGAGACTTGACAAGTGTGAGATCATTATCACGAAAAAACTTGGACAAAATGGCCATCTTTTTGGTGCCATCACAAAAGATGAAATCGCACACTCACTTTTAGAACAACACAACATTGAGATAGACAAAAAACACATCACTGATAAAATTGCCATTAAAAGCATAGGCGAGCATGAAGTCGATCTCAAACTTGGACATGGTCTGCATGCAACACTCCATGTAGATGTTCAAGGAGAGTAGTCTCTATGTTTGATGCCACTACCATTCTTGCCTACAAAGGTAAAAACGCAGCCGTTATAGGAGGTGATGGGCAGGTGACATTTGGCAATGCTATACTCAAAGCAAACGCAACAAAGATACGCACACTCTACCATGGCAAAATTCTTGCAGGTTTTGCAGGAAGTACAGCTGATGCTTTTAATCTTTTTGAGATGTTTGAGACATTTTTAGAAGATAAAAAAGGAGATCTGCTTAAAGCCGTTGTTGAGTTTTCTAAGGCATGGAGAAAAGATAAAGTGCTTCGGCGTTTAGAAGCGATGATGATCGTTCTCAACAAAGAGCATATTTTTATTCTCACTGGTAATGGAGATGTCGTAGAGCCAGAAGATGGTGAGATTGCCTCCATAGGCAGCGGAGGAAATTTTGCCATCTCCGCCGCACGCGCTCTTAAAAAACATGCTTCACTAGATGAAGAGGCTCTTGTAAAAGAGAGTCTCACCATAGCCGCGGAGCTCTGTATCTACACCAATCACAACATCAAAACCCTCAAACTTTAAACACAGGAAAAACCCAAGTATGAACTTAACGCCAAAAGAGATAGTTGCATATCTTGATGACTACGTTATCGGTCAAAACGCAGCGAAAAAAACCATCGCCTTAGCTCTGCGTAATCGATACAGACGTATGCAACTCTCTGCAGAACTCCAAAATGACATCACTCCAAAAAATATTTTAATGATAGGTTCAACAGGAGTTGGAAAGACCGAGATTTCTCGTAGACTTGCGAAGATGATGCGAGTTCCATTCATAAAAGTGGAAGCCTCTAAGTATACTGAGGTTGGTTTTGTTGGGCGTGATGTTGAGTCTATGGTGCGTGATCTTGTTCAAAATGCGGTTATGCTTGTAAAAAGTGAGCAAGAGGAGTTCAACAAAGAGAAGATAGAAAACTATGTCATCAACAAAATAGTTGAAAAGCTAGTACCTCCCCTTCCTGCTGGTGCGAGCGAGAGTAAAAAAGATGATTATCAAAGAGTTCTTGAAGCAACAGAAAAAAGAGTGCTCAGTGGCGAGCTTGATGAGACGATTATTGAGTTAGAGATCGCAAAACTTCAAGTAGAGTTCGATGATAGCGGATTGCCACCTGAGATGATAAAGGTTCAAGAGAGTTTTTCTAAGGTATTTGCAAGCATTAACAAAGAGGAGAACAGACGCGAGGTAAGCATCAAAGATGCAAAACTTCTCCTCAAACAAGAGGCTTCGGCAAAACTTCTCGATACAAACGCCATCAATGCAGAGGCCCTTCGTCGTGCAGAAAACGGCGGAATTATTTTCCTAGATGAGATTGACAAAATAGCACTAAGTGAAAAATCTAGTGGCAGAAACGACCCAAGTAAAGAGGGAGTACAACGTGATCTTCTCCCTATAGTAGAGGGGAGTTCTGTCTCGACAAAATATGGCACCATCCAAACAGATCACATCCTCTTCATAGCAGCTGGTGCGTTTCATGTAAGTAAGCCAAGTGATCTTATTCCAGAGTTGCAAGGGCGTTTTCCACTGCGTGTGGAGCTAGAGTCTCTTACAGAAGAGACACTCTATGCGATTCTCACACAAACAAACAACTCTCTTCTCAAACAGTATCAAGCGCTTTTAAGTGTTGAGGGTGTGAGACTAGAGTTTGAAGATGAAGCCATTAGAGCTATGGCTTCACTTGCACATAGAGCAAACCAACTCACACAAGATATTGGGGCAAGACGACTCCACACCATCTTGGAGCGTGTCTTAGAAGAGATCAGCTTTGATGCAGATAGTCACGATGGTGAGACCATCACTCTGAGTGCCGCTATGGTACATGAAAAACTCGATGAAGTTGTAGAAAACGACGACCTTTCGCGTTACATATTATAAAGGAGATCGTTATGTTAACTCAAGAGAACACTAAAGCAGGTTTTGTTGCCCTTATAGGACGTCCAAACGCAGGGAAAAGCACCTTAATGAACTCATTACTGGGTGAAAAAATAGCTATGGTATCACAAAAAGCAAATGCAACCCGCCGCCGCTCAAACGCCATTGTAATGCACAATGATGCACAGATCATTTTCGTAGACACTCCAGGAATTCACGAACGCGAGAAGATTCTTAACCAGTTCATGCTCGATGAAGCACTCAAAGCCATAGGAGATTGTGACCTCATTGTCTATCTCGCTCCTGTTACCGATAGTGTTGCGCACTATGAACACTTTCTCAAACTCAACAAAAAACAGGTTAAACATATCATTGTCATCAGTAAAATTGATCAAGTAAGTCAAGAAAAACTCTTCAAAACCATAGCCTCATACAACCAGTACGCTGAGCACTTTGAAGCACTCATTCCTGTAGCTGTTCCTAAAAAAGTAGGACATACGGATCTTTTAAATACCATTACAAAACTTCTCCCAGAATCACCCTATCTTTTTGATCCAGAAGATCTAACAAGTGAACTTTTACGTGATATCTATGCAGGTTTTATACGTGAAGCAGTTTTTGAAAATGTCAGCGATGAAGTCCCTTATGAGTCTGATGTTATCATCGAAGCTATTGAAGAGGAGGATGGTTTAGATAGTATCTACGCCATGATCATCATCGAAAAAGAGTCACAAAAAGGGATAATCATCGGTAAAGGGGGCGAAACTATAAAGCGTATCGGCAAAGCTGCAAGACAAAAAATAGAGCGCCTGAGCACAAATAAAACCTTTTTAAAGCTTCAAGTAGTTGTAAAAAAAGGGTGGACAAAAGATATTAACTTCCTCAAGGAGATCGGTTACGACAATGCGAAATAGGTTTTTTTCACTCTTATTGCTCATAAGTTTTTCTGCACTCAGTGCAGATATTTTAACTACATACAGACAAAACGGTATCATAGACATAGAAAAAGAGCTAGACTTTGAGCTCGGTAAAAGAGAGTATTGGGACAGGTATCTCCTGAGTCAAAACACAGAGTTTGGCTATCTCGAATCCTACCAAAATGTGCTTACTTGCAATAAAGAAAAGTCAACACTTGCTCTTTATGTGAAAAACGAAGAGGGGAAATTTGACCTAAAAAAAAGCTACAGTGCCTACACAGGAAAAGCCAAAGGAGACAAACTCAAAGAGGGAGATCTAAAAACTCCTGTTGGAATCTACAAGCTTACACAAAAACTCTCCAATGTCGACTCTTTTTACGGTCCTCTCGCATTTGTTACATCATACCCAAATCTTTACGATATCTACCGAGGTAAAAATGGCTCAGGCATTTGGATTCACGGTCTCCCTACCGCACAAGAGCGTGATGAGTTTACAAAAGGGTGTATCGCTATTAACAACGACAACCTAGAGTGCCTCGATAAAAACATAAATATCTCTCAGACACTCCTTATCATTAATGAGAAAAAAATCGCTCAAGAGGTTCCAAAAAAAGAGCTCTCGAAAATTCTCTCACAGCTCTACAAATGGCGTTATGCATGGCTCTATAATGACATAAAAAGCTATTTAGATTTTTATGCACCTGAATTCCGCAGACATGATGGTATGAAACGCGATGATTTTGTGCGCTATAAAACGCGAGTCTTTGCAAAACAAGAGCCAAAAAAGATTGTGTTTCGTAAAATAAATCTTATTCCTTATCCAGGAAGTGAAGCGACTTATAAAATCACTTTTGAAGAGAGTTACAAATCTCCTAGTTATGCCTTTGATGGCGAAAAAGTACTCATTGTGCAACTCAAAGAGAATAAACTTCAGATCATCACAGAGCGCTAATGAGACGATTTTTCTTCCTTTTACTACTCATTTTTGATCTGCTTCAAGCAGAGATACAACTGATAAAACATGAAAACAGGGATGAGGACAACACAACACTCTTAGTTATAGCTGGAATTCATGGAAATGAACCAGGTGGCTACTTTGCAGCCTCTGTACTTGCCACACACTACACTATCAAATCTAAAAATGTTTGGATTGTTCCTAATCTCAACAAAGAGAGTATCATAAGAAATAACCGTGGAATCCATGGTGATATGAATCGTAAATTTGCAGCCATCAAAAAAAACGATAAAGATAAAAGCAGAGTCGATGCAATTAAAAAAATAATCCTCGAAGAGAATGTTTCTCTCGTCCTTAATCTTCATGATGGAAATGGATTTTATCGTAAAGAGAATCAAGGTACTGTTTTTAATCCAACTGCTTGGGGACAGACATGTGTTATAGATCAAAAGAACCTCAAGCAAGAACAACCATTTGGAAATCTCAATGAGATCGCCATGCAGATCAAGAACAATATCAACACACAACTCCTCAAAGAGCATCACAGCTTTGATGTTAAAAACACAAACACAAAGTATGAAGATGAGACTATGCAACACTCACTCACCTACTTTGCTGTCACACATAACAAAGCGGCGTTTGCTATTGAGACGAGTAAAAATCTCTCCTCTTTGGCACATAAAGTTTTTTATCAACTTATAGCTATTGAAGAGTTTATGAAAGTGATGAATATTAAGTTTCAAAGAGACTTTGAACTCACTACCCAAGAGGTAGATAAGATAATAAAAAATTATGGAAAACTATCCATAAACGACACTATATCGCTGGATTTAAGCAATATCAAAAAACATTTAAGCTTTATTCCGATAAAATCGACAGCTAATCGATTTACCTTTTCACATCCACTTGGAGAGGTAAAAGATGTTCGTGGTAGTTATGAACTCTTTATTGGTAACAAAAAGATAACAACTTTAAAACCGCAGCACTTTCATTTAGCCAAAGAGTGTCCTGAAGTTTTACACTTTGAAGTAGATGGAAATGTAATTGAAGCTCCAAAAGCTTCAGAAATAATAGTAAATGACGATTTTAGAGTTATACCTAACACTAACTGTCGTGTAAATGTTATTGGTTATAGCAAAAAGGGTCTAAAAGATGAAAGTGATGTGAAAATTTCACTCAAAGATTTAGATAAAAGATTTTCTGTAGACAAAAACAACACTGTCTACAGAGTTGAGTTTTACAAAAACGAAGAATTTTGCTCCATGACAATGGTGCATTTTAAACAGGATTAGATTATATGAGCACATCTTCACACCATACTTTCACAAGTGTACTATCTGTTAATCCCTATAAAGATACATACTATAAAAGTATCTCCAGTTTTATAAGTGCCACAAAATCTCCAGAGTTTTCCAAAGACCAATTTACGATCGGATATCTCAACACAAAAGAGTTTCTCAATGCACAGATACAGATCAGTAAAAACATTCCACATGAAGATATTTATGATGCGATAAACTCTAAGATTTACGATGACCTTGCATTAGACCAGGCAATAGAGTATCAATTACAGTATGTTGAATCTTTTAGCAATCTCGATGAAGAACACAGATACTTCCATGTTTTTGTAGTAGATCCACTGCACCTTAGCGAGCGCTTTAAGGTTGGCGTTGAAAAGATCAAATACTTTGATGTAATCACACCAGCACCGCTACTCTACAAAGCACTCTACTCTAAAGAGATCATAGAAAACAATGGCGTTCACTGTTTTATATATTTTGAAGAGAATGACGCTTCACTTACGCTCTATAAAGATAAAGAGTTCATCTACACAAAATCACTTAAATACTCTTTTGTAGAGATGCATGAGCGATTTTGTGAACTTTATGGTGAACGCATAGATTATGACTCCTTTTTATACTTTTTTGCCAACGAGTCACTCAAAGAGTCAAACAGTGAGTACAAGCCCTATTTCATAAAACTTTATAAAGAGCTTTTTGGGAACATTAATGATATTTTGATGTATGCTAAAAGAGCTTTTGAGATAGATAAATTTGAAGCTGTTTATGTCGGCACACAGATTCAAACTTTTACAAAACTTGATGAAATGCTTGAGTTTGAACTCAACATCAAAACGAATCACTTTGAGTTTCACTACGGTTATGAGACCCCTCAAGGGGAGTATGTTGACCAGATACATCAGCTTATGCACATCTACACTACACTCCAGCCTCAGCAGCGTTATGAGTGTAACTTCACAACCTATAGTCGTCCACCAGTTTTTATAAAACGTGAAAGTGGTAAGCTTATCATTCTCACAGCAGCATCATTTGCACTTGCTTTTGCATACCCTATAACCTACTGGATACTCACGTATGCGCAAGCACTACAACAAGATCTTTTGACCCAGGAGTATAATGACCTTCATATCGTCAAAATAACTCGAGAAGCAACTATTAAAAATCGTATAGCAGACAAAGAGAAAGCACAGATGCTACTCAGTGCTGAAGAGAAAGAGTATACAGATAAGAAAAACACACTTGTTAAGATTCATGATGTAAAAGTCAACTATCCTATGAAAGCAAAATTACTCACCCTGCTTACCAAAGATCTTAATAGCTTCAAAGTCGATGTAGAAAAGATCAACTACACTGAAGCAAACGCGACAAAAACTTTTACACTCAACCTCGTCTCAACACACGATAGACATGTTACGAAGCTTATTGAACATCTAACGAAAAAGCATGAAAAACGATTTAAATTCGAACTCGAAAAAATCAACTTTGATGAAGATTTTAAAAAGTACTTTAGTGAACTAAAAGTGAGTATATTATGAAGATAAATGTAGAAGATTACTTACACAAAATAGATGCTCTCTTTAAAGAGAAAAGTAAAAAAGATACCAACATGACCTACATCATGATTGTATCTGTTGTATTTGCTTTTTCATATTTGCTCTTTTGGGATAGCTCCTATGATGAGTTTGAAAAAACACGTCAAAATGTTGAATCTCTAAGCAACAAGATCAACAGTGATAAGCAGTACCTTCAGGCAAACCCTGAAACAATTATCAAAGATCTTGAGAACCAAATAGCCAATATCAACACACAAATTATTGAAAAACGCGATATGAATAGCTACATCAAACACAAAATAGAGACTATCGCATTTTTGATATACGATGAGCGAACTTGGGGTGAATACTTAGACTCGATCTCAAAAAATGCTCAAAAATATGAGATGAAAATCAGTAACTTCACTAATAAATATGAAGCCAATGAGACTGCGTTTGGACATGTTCTTGATATTACGGTCACCTCAAGTGGAAGCTACACAAACACACTCAACTTTATCAATTCGCTAGAACAGAGTGATCTTGTCGTCGATATTCATGATTTGACCATTCAAGCTGACAAAAAACTCATCTCAGATCTTAACATCTCAGTCTGGGGGATTACATACTAATGAAAAAGTATCTCTTAACACTCACGGTCATTTTTGTCACTTCCCTACTCTCAGATGAGTTAAGATGGGTAGATGCTCAGGTAGAGGCGATTAAACCTCCACGTAAGGGAATGCAAACGCAGGAGCTTTCAGGCATTAAAGACCCTTTTGTCTTTTTAGTAAAAAAAGAGAAAACAAAAGAGTCAAATGTAGCATCATCCCTTCCAAACAGTGCTAAAACTCCGATGCAAACGCTCAAAAAGACTCCTAAGCCTCTCATACTCTCATTAGTTCTCAATAACAAAGCGATGATTAACGAGACTTGGTACAAAAAAGGTGATAGTATCGATGGATACAAGGTGAGCGAAATTCACCAAAATGAAGTGCTCTTAACAAGCAAAAAGAAAAAACTTCTGCTCTCCACAAGAACAAGCAGTAAAAATCTTAAATTTAATAACAAATAGGACGAAAAAATGAAATTAATAAAAACATCACTTTGCTCAACACTTCTTTGTGCTTTGCTCTCAACAAGTAGTTTTGCTGATTGTTCCTATGAGCTCTTTAGTATCAGCTCTGCTAAAGATACAAAAATCATCGACTTCGTAGATCAGCTTAGTGATGAGTGCGGTTTTAGCATCATTGTCACCGATCCAAGTGCTGAGAGCTTTTTGCAAAAAAAGCTTAACAAAACAAACCTCAAAAATCTCACCATAGATGAAGTTCTTGAGATTATTCTCTCTGAAAACAACCTCTCTTACACCTTAGAGAACAATCTCTTAAAAATCTCCTATCTCACAACAAAAGTTTTTGAAATTGACTACATTCTCTCTCAAAGAAAGAGTAAGGGAAGCACTGATGTCACACTTAGCTCTACACCAAGTATGGGTATGATGGGCGGTATGATGGGTGGCGGAATGGCTGGAGGTATGGCAGGCGGAATGGCTGGAGGCATGGCAGGCGGAATGGCTGGTGGAGCTATGGGCGGTATGGGCATGCCAGGTTCAAACTCTCAGTCTGGTATCAAGATAGAGAGTGAAGATGAAGTGAAGTTTTGGGAAGAACTTGACTTGGAGTTTCAAAAAGTGCTTAACCGTCCACATGATGCATATGTGGCAAATCCACCTATTATAAATAAAAATGCAGGTCTCGTTACTGTAACAGCGACAAATAAACAGCTACAGCGTTTCACTGACTATCTCAATCAACTTCAAAAAAAAGTACAACTGCAGGTCCTTATCGATGTACAACTCCTCTCTGTTACTATGAGTGAAGGAAAAAACACTGGTATAGACTGGAAACAGCTCTATGCCCTCCAAAATCTTAATGTCGCCATCGACAGACGTGAGTGGCAAAATGTTACAGAGTTTGAAGATAAATCAATCACCGAAGGAATATACGGCGATGAAAAAGCTGTAGGCTCTATGATAACTCTCAAAGGGGATCAAAAGCTAAACGAAGTAGTGAAGTTTCTTCAGACACAAGGAGATGTAAACGCCATCTCTAACCCAAAAGTGCTTACACTCAATAATCAACCAGCCCTCATCACAGCAGGTCGTGAGTATTTTTACAAAATCATAAATACCCAAACACTCGCAGGTGGTGTGGGAGCTGGTGCTCAAAGCCAAAACCAAAATGTCCAATCTGTTTTTGCGGGTGTTCTCTTAGAGATTACTCCAGAGATTGCTGATGACAAGACCATCACACTCAAAATCAGCCCATCACTCTCGGAGACTGCAAGTGACATCTCTCAAGCGGACAACTCAGGCAGAACAATGCCTCCAGACCTCAATCGCCGTCAACTCTCCTCTGTTGTTACTGTCAAAGATGGCAATAGAATCATCCTCGGAGGACTCATAAATACTCAAAAAGTAAATGAGTCAAACAAGGTACCAATATTAGGGGATATTCCTGTTGTAAACTACCTCTTTAAGTATGAAGAGATGGTTAAACAGGTGCAAGAACTTGTCATTATTATCGAACCTCGTATTATAGATAAAGAGGTCAATTCCGTCTCTCTCTCTGAGTTAGGATATGAAGGCTTACAAAACTCTATACTTCTGCAAGAGCATGCAACAAAAGAGTCAAACGCAACAGAGTCTCAAAAATAATACACTAAGGTAAAAAGCAGATGGAGAGTATTTATGAAATTTCAAGAGAGGTATTTCTTGATACTGTCGATGCTGCTGACTACATTCAACTCGATCGAGTAGCCACTATTTACAACTCTCTTAAAGAGTCAATCTCAAAACCTTTAAAGATGATCTTACTCTTTGGAAAACCAGGAACAGGCAAAAGTATGTTTCTTACAAAACTCACCAAAGAGCTTTCGGTAACACACTCACTTTTTTACTACAAAACACCCATACTCGACGAGAGTGAGTTTTATAAACTACTTGCACAAGATATTTACGAAACAAAATTTGGTGCGGAACTCAACTTTACGCAATTTATGAAAATAGCAGAGGCAAACAAAAAAGAGCACCCTCCTCTTGTCCTTCTCGATGAGGCACAACTCTACTCTGACAATCTTATGGAGAAGATTCGCCTCATCGCTGATTCACGCTCAATTAAATTTATAATTACACTTCATAAAACAGAAAAAGAGGATCTTATAGCCAAAGAGCACTTCCAAACACGTATTTGGGAAACATTTGAACTTGAAAATGCTTCTGCTATGGAGCTTAAAATATACATTCAAAAAAAGCTTATGAAAGCAAACTGCTTTGATACTGCAAATATGTTTACTCAAAAAGCCGTTGCCAAGATCTACTCCCTTACCCAAGGTAACTATAGAGATACAAACAAACTACTCTATGCACTTTTTGATATCTATGCAAGTTACGAAGCTTCTCATCAACTCTCAAAGGTCAACACAAACTTTGTCTCCAATAAAATTATAGAGATGGCCGCGATCCATACAGGACTTATTCATGCTTAATCTTATAGATCTAGAAGCACGTTGGCTGCGTTACAAACTACGTACTTTTTTACCTTATGTGGGACTCTTTATAGTGACACTGGGACTCCTTATTGCACTGTTTTACTATCTTGGTTTGCAGAGTCAAAGCCAAACGAGTAAAGCTACAGCTATGGTATCAGAGCCAAAAACGGAAGTAAAACAGGATTTAACACCAGAAGATAAAGAGACTCAAACTCTACAAACACAAGTAGAAGAGGCACCAAAAGCACTTATGACTCCAGTTCCAACACCAGCTCCAGCTCAACTCATTGAACCAGAGCCTACACTCCAAGAACCATCGCAGACATCACCTGCTCCAAAGCAGACTCCTACAAGAGTCTTAAAACCCTCAATGGAGTTCATGAAACAGATCAAAACTCCTCAAACGCCATCAGCGAGCACTACAGATGTGTATAAAAATGGTAGCTTTGAAAGTGATACCACAACTATGAGTTTTGAACCCACACAAAACTACGAAGAGGAAGTCGTAAGTCTAGAAGAAGAACCCGATTATTATGAAGAAGAGGAGAGCAAGAAGATAGCCATTAAACGCAAAGATGCGCAAGAGGATATAGAAGCTGTCATCAAGCGTTTCAACAAAAATAACAATCCAGCACTCAGCCTTTTTGTAGCTAAAAAATACTATGAGATGGGAGACTATCATAATGCTTATAACTATGCACTTATTACAAACAATATCAATTCACAGATAGAGTCAAGCTGGCTTATTTTCGCAAAATCACTTGTAAAACTTGGAAAAAAAGAGATGGCAGCCCGTACACTTCAAGAGTATATTGAAAACTCTCGTTCCAAGAGTGCAAGCATACTCTTAGATGATATCTTAAATGGAAAGTTCAAATGAGAATCCTTGTGTTACTGAGTACATTTTTGCTGCTCTCACTCCATGCAAATGTAAAAGAGCAGATGCTCAAACTTTACAAACAGGGAAGTTATGAAGCATCATGCGAACTTGGGTATTCACAATTTGAAGCGAACAAACGCGATGAGGAGTTTATCTCATTATACTCCTTTGCATGTCTTGAGGCTGACTTCATTGACAGACTCTCAGTACCAAGCGTAACACTGCGTTTTTCGAAAGAAGCACGAGCAAACGCAGCTTATTTTGCTGTCATTTTAATGCAGAAGAAACTACTCTACCATGCACTTTTAGACAACTATGATCTCTCTACATACAAACTACCCTCTACAGATTATATTCTCTCCAAAGTCTTTGACCTCTATGTAAAAGAGACAAGAGAGAGACCACAAGAGAGTTATATCTTTAGAGATGAACAAGATCCAAAACGCAGCTATAAACTCTATGTAACCAAAAATGATACAGTAGCCAAGATCGTTATTGAGGAGTACCATGATGGTTCAATGCTCAAACGCCACATCTACTGGTAAGGAGTAAAAGATGGATAGAATCACTACAGACTTACTTGAAAATGGCTCGATCATGCGAGGGCAAGTCGACAGGCTTCTTGCAAAAGGAATTGATGAAAATCTTATATTGCGAGATATAACACTCTCTGGATTTATGACTATGGACAGACTTGTGCGTTTCATAGTGCAGCAGGTAAGAGATGGTGTTTATAAGCTCTCCATCATAGACAACTACGACTACATCCACGAGTCGGTCGTGCTTCAAAAACTTGCACACGAGCTCAATCATCTCTTTATTGATCTTGACTCCGTCGATATGGACTACAATCTCACAGGAAAAGTTCCTCTGGCACAGCTGCAAAAATACAATGTCATTCCAGTCTCTCAAGATGAGATGAGTGTAACAGTGGCGTTTAATGATCCACTTGACATCGAAGCACAAGAGGCGATGCAAAGACTCTTTCCAAGAAAAATCCTTAAAATTGCCCTAAGTACCAAAAAACAGATCACCTCCTATCTTTACAAGATTTCACTCAAAGATAGTGTCAAAGATCTTATTAAAAAGATCAGAGATGAGCTAAACTCCATCGCCACCATAGAGGAGCAGCAAGAGGCATCTTCAATTTTAATGCTTATCGATGTAGTACTTAAAACTTGTATTAACCAAAGATCAAGCGATATTCATATAGAACCAACAGAGAAAAACTGTGTAGTAAGAGGACGCATCGATGGAAAACTGACCGAAGTTTTTATCTTTGAGAAAGATATCTACCCTCCTCTTGCATCGCGTTTAAAACTTTTGGCAAACTTAGACATCGCTGAAAAACGCAAGCCTCAAGATGGGCGTTTCTCTACAAGTGTAGGAAGCCGCGAGTATGATTTTCGTATCTCGACACTCCCTATTCTCTATGGCGAGTCCATTGTTATGCGTGTACTCGACAAAGAAAAAGCTTTGGTAAAGCTTGAAGATGCAGGGATGGATACAGAGAGTTACCACAAGCTCATCAAGTGCCTCAAAGCCCCTTATGGCATCATCCTTGTCACGGGTCCAACAGGAAGTGGTAAAACGACAACACTCTATGGAGCGCTCAATGAGCTTAGAAATGTAGAAGACAAGGTCATCACCGTTGAGGATCCAGTCGAGTACAGAATGAACCTCATTCAGCAGGTACAGGTAAACGCCAAGGTAGGACTCAGCTTTGCCGATGCCCTGCGTTCTATCTTACGTCAAGACCCTGACAAGATCATGATCGGGGAGATTCGTGACCAAGAGACTCTTGAAATCGCTATAAAAGCGGCACTCACAGGACACTTAGTCATCTCTACTCTTCACACAAACGACTCCATATCTGCTATTCCACGTATGGCAGATATGGGAATTGAGCACTATCTTATTAGTGGAGCACTCGTTGCCATTCAAGCACAAAGACTTGTTCGTAAAATCTGCAAACACTGTAAAGAGGAGGAGACACTCTCCGCATCACTCCTTGAAGAGCTCCACTCATTCATACCTGAGGGAACGAAGTTTTACAAAGGTGTAGGATGCAGAGAGTGTGGCGGAACTGGTTACATGGGAAGAGAGATGATCTGTGAGGTCTTGCCAATCACGGAGCGTCTCTCTTCACTCATAGCCAATGGTGCCTCTAAAGAGGAGATGCTCAAAGTAGCTTTAGAAGAGGGATTTGTGCCGATATATAAAAATGGAATTCAAAAAGCGATAGATGGCATAACAAGTATTGAAGAGGTTTTAAAGGTGGCAAAAGGATGAAGTATTTTGTAGCAACTGTTCTGACAAAAGGAAAAAAACAGGAGTTTGGTTTCTATGCTGAGAGCAAAAAAGAGGCATCAGGCATAGCCAAACTTAAATTTAGCGGTATTATCATCAAAGTAGCAGAGGGTCAAGAACCACTTGAAGCACAATTTAAGCGTTTTAAAACCAATCTCCTTCAGGGCATCAAAAAGAAAAAAATCAAACCAGACAGGCTTATCGCAGCGATTCGACAGCTTGCCGTTATGACAAACGCGGGTATATCTATTCACGACTCACTTGGAAATATCGCCGCAGCGACTGATGATGAAGCTTTACATCTCGTCTTCTCAAAACTCGCCGATGACATCAACTCGGGACACTCACTCTCAGCCTCTATGGAGAACTTCCGCTTTGAGATAGGAAATCTCACCATCGCCATGGTGCAGCTTGGAGAGAAGACTGGTAACCTTGATGAGTCGCTTTATGCACTTGCGGACATGCTCGAAGAGATTCGTGCAAACATTATAAAGTTTAAAAAAGCAATGGCTTATCCACGAAATGTCATGATCGCTATGGCAGTGGCGTTTAGTATCTTGCTTACCTATGTTGTGCCGCAGTTCAAAGATATTTTTGAACAGCTCAATGCTGAACTTCCGCTTCCTACTATCATTCTTCTCACGCTCTCTGATCTGCTTACAAACTACGGTCTTTTCGTGCTTGGTGGTATAGTGGCATTTGTCATGGTTTTTAAATACATGATAGAGAACAATACCCATCTGCGTTTTGGCTGGCACAAGTTTCTGCTGCGTACCATGCTCATCAAAAATATTATTAAGTATGCTACACTGAGTCGTTTTACTCTCGTTTTTTCTGAGCTTATTCGTGCAGGTATTCCCATCGCTGAAGCGCTTGAAACCGCCATTGGCATGATAGATAGTCTCCCACTCAAATCAAAACTTCTATCAGTACGTAGCACCGTTGAAAAGGGGGGCACACTCAACAAAGGTCTCAAAGAGACTGAACTTTTTGAAAATATGATTATTCAGATGGTCAGTGCAGGAGAAGATAGTGGAACACTCGATGCCATGATAAAAAAGGTGGCAGAATACTACAAAATGAAATTTGACGCCATCATCGATGGTCTCAGCGAAGCAATCGAGCCTATTATGCTCTTTTTAATCGCAGGTATGGTTATCTTACTCGCACTTGGAATCTTCTTACCAATGTGGGATATGGGTAACGCTGTCCAAGGAAGATAAAAATTCTAAAGAGTCGTGAGAACTCTTTGGAGTTTCTCAAACAACAAAGTAAGGCTCTTCTGCTCGGCTTGGAGTCGACAAACGACTCCTGTATCAAAAGACTTCTCGACTATCTCCACTCCTAAATGTTGACACTCATACTCCAAAAGGCGGAGATCTTCATAGAGCAAGGCGACTAAAACACTCTCTCGCTTCTCATACTCCTCAAATGTAAGCTCTTTTAAAACGCCATGCACCGCTTCGCTATAGGCTCTTACCAAACCTCCTGTGCCAAGTTTAGTTCCGCCAAAATAACGTACAACAATCACTCCTGCGTTTATTATATCTTCGCCTTGCAGCACCATGAGTGATGGCTTTCCTGATGTTCCCTTGGGTTCGCCATCATCATTTGAGTGTTCAACTATCTGATCAAATGCATTGAGATAACGCGACGCGGTTACAAAGTGTCTCGCTTTTGGATGTTTGGTTTTGAGCTCTTGGAGGGTTCTATGAAAATCGCTAAAGGGGATGAAGTGAGCAATAAATTTTGACTGCTTCACTTCGTATGTAAATATAGCACTGCGTTTACTCTGTTTCATAGAGTCTTAGGCAATATTGGTAAATACTTTTTGTACATCCTCATCATCTTCAAGTTTTTCAAGTATCTTATCAATATCGGCTTGTTGTGCTTCTGTGAGGCTTACAGGAGTATTGGCAATTCGCTCAAGTGTCGCTTTTGTGATCTCAATACCCATACCTTCAAGGGCACTATTGAGTGTTCCAAAACTTGTATAATCACCCGTTACAAGACAGACACCCTCTTCTGCTTCTATCTCCTCAAGACCAGCATCAATGAGCTCAAGCTCAAGCTCCTCGATGTCCATACCATCTTTAAGTCCAAACTCAAAAATAGCCTTACGTGAAAACATAAACTCCAAAGAGCCATTAGTAAGCATCTCTCCATGATTTTTATTTAAAATACTTTTAACGTTGGCAACCGTTCTTGTGTTGTTATCTGTCGCACACTCTATAAAGAGCAAAACGCCATGCGGCGCTTTACCTTCAAAATTGACCTCCAACATACTTGCAAGATCTTTCGCACTCGCTCTTTTGATGGCAGCTTCAATGTTCTCTTTTGGCATATTTTCAGCCTTTGCATTGAGTATAGCTGTACGAAGCTTCGCGTTAGTGTCTGGATCTGGTCCACCCTCTTTTGCCGCAATTGTAATGATTTTTCCTAACTTAGGAAACAGTTTTGACATAGCTCCCCATCTTTTTAATTTTGATGCTTTTCTATATTCAAATGCTCTACCCATAAAAAATTCCCTCATTTAAAATTTGTGCGATTATACCATTTTAGATGTATAATACCGCACAAGGAGTGGTTATGCGGGTCGGATTTAAACTCAAACACTATATTTTCAATGCATTTCGTGAGCTTTTTGTGCACCATCACGGATCCTTGGAGTTTCGAGCGAAAATATTAGCACTCATCATTGGTGTGGATGAAAATTTTGCTCTAGAGAACTTCACCATCGTCAAAAACATAGGACTTGAGATCTACAATGGTGATGAGGATCGTGCCAATCTCCTACTACTTACCACTCAAGAGCTTGTCAAAAAACTCCACCAATCTGGTGGACTCACACCCGACATCCTCATTGCAGATATCGTACATGAGCTCAAAGTGATTCCGCGTTATGCAAAAAAAATAGAAACACAACCTCTCTGTGCACTCCTTTTGTGCACCAAAGATGAAGAGACACTTGCATATCAGGAGAATATCGTTGAGTTTTTAGACAAACTCAAAGATGAGACGCTCCAATCAAAACATCGCGAAATAGCCGAATACGAAAAATCAAACAGATAAATTAAAAAAGGGAAAATGAAAATGGATTTACAAACACAAGCACTCCATGCGGGATATGAAAAAGATACACAAGGGACAATGGCTGTGCCGATCTATATGTCTACGGCATATGAGTTTAGAGATGCTCAACATGCAGCAAATCTTTTTGCCCTTAAAGAGCTCGGTAACATCTATACACGCCTCAATAACCCAACCACAGATGTATTTGAGAAACGTTTTGCAGCACTAGAGGGCGGAGCAGCCGCTATTGCTACCTCAAGCGGTATGAGTGCTATATTTTTTGCCATTATAAACGCAGCTGAAGCTGGAGACAACATACTCTGCGCAAAACAGCTCTACGGTGGAAGCCTCACACTCACAGCACATACACTCAAACGCTTTGGCATCGAGGCACGCTTTTTTGATGTACAAACCCCACAGGAGATAGAGTCTCTCATCGATGCAAAAACAAAAGTGATCTTTTTTGAATCACTAACAAATCCTAGTATTGATGTTGCAGATATTGAAGCAATCACGCAAATTGCAAACAGACACGGCGTTTTAACAGTAGTAGACAACACAGTAGCAACACCTGTGCTTTGCCGTCCATTTGATTACGGTGTTGATGTTACAGTGCATAGTGCATCAAAATACACAACAGGTCAAGGACTCGCCATTGGTGGTATCATGGTTGAGCGCCATAATCTTGTAGAAAAACTCAAATCAAACCCGCGTTATGCACACTTTAACGAACCAGATCCATCCTATCATGGGCTTGTTTATGTTGATGTGCCACTCCCACCATTTAGCCTTCGAGCTCGCTTGGCACTCCTACGCGATCTTGGCGCTGTAAGTTCTCCTTTTAACTCTTGGCTCTTTATTCAAGGGCTTGAAACTCTCTCGCTTCGTATGAAAGAGCACTCTAAAAACGCACTCGCACTTGCTGAGTTCTTAGAGTCTCACCCAAAAGTACAAAAAGTAAACTATCCAGGATTAAAAAGCAATGCTAACTACAAAAATGCACAAAAATATTTTCAAGAGGGACTCTGCAGCGGGCTTTTAAGTTTTGAGGTAGATTCTCTTGAAGCAGCAACAAAAATTGTCGATGCCACACAACTTTACTCGCTTGTAGTTAATATTGGAGACTCAAAATCAATCATAACACATCCAGCTTCTACAACCCATCAGCAACTCTCCGACCAAGAGCTTATAGCATGCGGTGTTCCTGCAGGGCTCATTCGTATATCGTGCGGTTTGGAATCTGCGGCTGATCTCATTGCGGATATGAAGCAGGCTCTGGAAGCTTAAGCCATTTTTGCTAAAATAACACCAATTTTTCCACGGAGCATGCAACATTGTCTTTAAATTTGCAAACACATACGGCACATTTTACCAACCCTCTCTATCTTGAGAGCGGACGTATTTTAGAGCCCTACGACATCACCTATGAGACATATGGTGTGCTCAATGAAGATAAAAGCAATGTCATTGTGATCTGTCATGCACTAACAGGTTCACATCACGCGGCTGGATACTACGAAGGTGAGAGTAAGGCTGGATGGTGGGATGGGCTCATAGGTTCAGGCAAAGCCGTAGATACAGACAAATACTTCGTAATCTGCTCAAATGTAATAGGGAGCTGTTTTGGTTCAACAGGACCAATGTCCATGCAGCACCCGCACCATGAGCCCTACCGCTACAAGTTTCCAGTCATAAGCATTAAAGATATGGTCAAGGCGCAACGCATCTTGTTTGACAGGCTTGAAATTCACCGTGTGCATGCCATCATTGGTGGCAGTATGGGCGGTATGCAAGCGCTCTCTTTTGCCATACACTACCCAAACTTTGCAGATAAAATCATCTCCCTTGCAGCAACTCATGCAACGCAACCTTGGGCTATCGCGTTTAACAAGGTGGCTCAAGAGGCGATTGTAAGAGACCCTGAATTTAAACAGGGTTACTATGACCCAGCTATATTGGCACAAAATGGACTCACAGGAATGGCAATAGGTCGCATGGCTGGACACATTAGCTTCCTCTCTCACACTTCAATGCGTGAAAAATTTGGCAGAGAGTATAAACTTACAGATGGGCTTTATGAGCTTTTTGGAAAATTTCAAGTGGAGTCATATCTGGAGTACAACGGCTACAACTTCTCTAAATGGTTTGATCCACTCTCTTATCTCTACATCACAAAAGCGATAAATATTTACGATCTCTCACGTGACTTCGACTCTTTAAGTGAGGCACTCAAAAGAATTAAATCAGAGCTCTATCTCATCAGTTTTCGTGATGATATCTTGTTTAAAAACTTTGAAATGAGAGAGATAGCCGATGAGCTAGAGAAGATTGGCAACACAAACCATCACTATCTCGATGTCCCAAGCGACTATGGACATGATGCTTTTTTAATAGAACTAGAAAAATTTGATCTCTACATAAAGGAGGTGCTCGATGCCCCAGTCAAACCAAAACTTTGAGGAGAAACTCCAAAACGCAAAGCAGATTCTTGAAAAACTTATGGATCCAGAGATCACACTGCAAAACAGTCTCAAAGCCTATGAAGAGGGAATGAAAGAGCTCAGTGATGCACAAAAGATGCTAGAGGATGCAGTCATTAAAATTCAAGAGATAAAGCTGCAAAAATGAGAGCCGCAGTCTTACAACTTAGCTCACAGGGGATGAGTTCTACAAAACTTTACAACCACATAAGAGTCGCAAATAAAAAAGGTGTAAAACTGCTACTCTTGGGTGAATATGTTCTCAACCCCTTTTTTAAAGAGCTTGAAAATATGAGCCCAAGCATGATAGAAGAGCAATCTCTTCATCAAACCAAAATTTTAAAAGAGCTTGCAAAGAGCTACGATATAACCATTGTCTCTCCGCTCATTATCGTAAAAAAAGGAAAGTGTTACAAGACTATCGTAAAGTTTTCCCCTACTTCTACAGCCTACTATACCCAACAGATTCTCATCAACTATGGACACTGGAACGAAGAGAAGTTTTATGCAAACCCAGTAGCACCGCTACAGACACCGCTCACTTTTAAAATAAACGGCTTTAAATTTGCAGTAATTTTTGGTTTTGAGATACATTTTGATGCTATTTTCGAAAAACTCTCACAGAAGAGCGTCGACTGTATTTTGATTCCAAGTGTTTCAACCTTTGACTCCTATGAGAGATGGAAAATGGTTTTAAGCACTCGCGCATTTACAAATAATTGCTATATTTTACGTGCGAATCGTATTGGTGAGTATAACGATAAAGAGTTTGACTGGAAATTTTATGGTGACTCCGTACTCTACTCACCAGATGGCGAACTCTTAAATCATCTAGGAAACAAAGAGGAGCTCATGATAGTCGAGATGAGCCATACAGATGTAGTCTCCTCTCGCAGAGTCTGGGGATTTAAAGAGGCAATACACAAAAGGATAGAGCTATGATGGAGTATTTTCACAGACAGGTGCAGCTTTGGGGTGAACAAACGCAGCTAAACCTCCAAACAAAAAAAGTAGCCATTATAGGCTCTGGTGGCCTTGGCTCCTCTCTTGCGTTTGCTTTGGGTGCAAGTGGTATTGGTGAGATTCACATGATAGACTTTGACGAGGTAAGCCTACACAACATCCATAGACAAGTGGCGTTTAAAGTTGACGATGTGGGAAAAAACAAAGCGCACATAAATGCATCTCTCATCATGGAGCGCTGTCCCTATGTAAACGCAGTTGCTCACGAGTGTGATTTTGCCACTTGGAGCGCAAAAGAGATCGATGTCGATCTCATCATAGATGCCACAGACAACCTCCCTACACGCGGCGAGATAAACGCTTATGCCATAAAAAGTAAAACGCCATGGGTTTATGGAAGTGTAGAGGCTTTTCATGGTCAAGTGGCATTTTTAGACAACTCCTCCTTCTCTGATGCCTTTAAAATAGTAAAAAAAACACCCGCTGGTATTGCAGCCCCAATAGTGATGCATATCGCATCGCTTCAGGCAAATATGGCACTGCGTTATCTTGCAGGACTTGAGGTCAAAAAAGATATGCTCTACTATCTCTTTTTCAACAATGAGGGAGAGTTAGTCACACAAAAATTCAATCTCCCCTCTTTAACCTAACATTAAGAAGCAAACTGTGCACTCAGATGAAAAACTTCTAAAAATCGTCACAAACGAGATAAAGTCATCGATAGAGAAACTTGAGATCATTACCCCTTCTCTCTTTGGCTCGCTCTTTTACCAGTTCGCTAAAGAGCACAAGCTCTCCATAAAAGATGAAGCTGCACTCACTCACGACATTCTCAAGGCTGAGTGTTCTGCACTGACAGATCTGCAAATGCAGACCTCAAAAAATGTCTCAATCTTAAGTGATTCCACCTCAAAAGCACTCAGTGCCATCCAAGAGAGCAACCAAACAGCACTTCAAGAGGTTCTGAGCGAGACACAAAAACTTAAAGAGGAGATAGAAAAACTCAAAAAAACGATCTATCTCGACACACTCACCCGAACCTACAACCGTAAATGGCTTCAAGACAACTACACCAAAGAGGAGACATTTGAGAGCTCAAACGCTGGAATTTTAGCCCTTATAGACCTTAACTACTTTAAAATCATCAACGACAACTATGGTCATGTCATCGGCGACAAAGTGCTTGTCTTTCTTGCGTCTGAGTTTTTAAAGTTAGGGTACCCTGTGATTCGCTACGGTGGCGATGAGTTTCTCATCATGTTTGATACCAAACTCACACTCAAAGATGTCAAAACTCTCCTAAGTGATCTACGCGAGAAGATTCTCAAAAAGAAGTTTAAAACCAACGACAACACTTTTACCTTGAGTTTCTCCTTTGGGGTTGCCGCTTTTAATGCACAAGATTCATGTGTTTCTATCTTAGAAGCTACGGACAAAGCGATGTATGCAGACAAACTCCAGATCAAAGAGCGAATCAAAACTATCTAAGCATCCCCTTACCCCCACTTCGCTATAATCGCGCAAATTTTTTCTTACAAAAAGGCAGCGATTTATGGCAGCAGAAACTTACAATCCGCAAGAGACAGAAGACAAATACTACAAAATTTGGGAAAAACGCAGATATTTTGAGATAGACGCAAATAAAATGATTCAAGAGGAGGGAAAAAACTTCTCCATCATGATGCCGCCACCAAATGTCACGGGGCGTCTTCACATCGGTCATGCCCTCACGTTTACACTCCAAGACATCATCACACGCTATAAACGCATGGATGGCTACAAAACACTCTGGCAACCAGGAACAGACCATGCCGGAATCGCAACGCAAAACGTGGTGGAAAAACAGCTCCTCGCAGAGGGCACAACCAAAGAGGCAATAGGTCGCGAAGCGTTTTTAGAGCGTGCTTGGGCTTGGAAAGCTGAATCTGCTGGCATTATGACAGAACAACTTCGAAAAATGGGAGTCTCACCTGCTTGGGAGCGAGAGCGTTTTACGATGGACGCGGGTCTACAGAAGTCGGTCAAAGAGGCGTTTATAAAGCTCTACAATGACGGGCTCATAGTTCGTGGCAACTACATGGTCAACTGGTGTACGCATGATGGCGCACTCTCTGATATTGAAGTCGAACACGAAGAGAGCGAAGGGAAATTCTACTACATGAACTATGCGTTTGCTGATGGAAGCGGCGTTATAGAGGTAGCGACAACACGTCCTGAGACCTACTTTGGAGACACTGCGGTGATGGTTCATCCAGAGGATGAACGTTACAAAAACCTCATCGGCAAAAAAGTCAAACTTCCCCTTTTGGACAAAGAGATCAGCATCATCGCTGATGCGCATGTCGATATGGAGTTTGGAACGGGTGTGGTAAAAGTCACCCCTGCCCATGATCAAAACGACTACGAAGTGGGCAAACGCCACAACTTAGAGTTTATCACCGTATTTGACGAGAAGGGAATTTTAAACGACCATGCTGGAGAGTTCGCGGGACTCGAGCGCTTAGCCGCTCGCGAAGTGATCGTCAAACGCCTCCAAGATGAGGGATTTATCACGAAAATAGAAGATCATAAACACCAAGTCGGACACTGTTACAGATGTAAAAACATCGTAGAGCCTTATATCTCAAAACAGTGGTTTGTCAGAAGCGAAGTTGCAAAAAGCTCTATAGAGAAGACAAATGCGGGTGAAGCGAAGTTTTTCCCGCCACACTGGATAAACTCTTATAACTCATGGATGGGCGAGCTGCGTGATTGGTGTATAAGCCGTCAACTCTGGTGGGGACATCAGATTCCCGTCTTTTACTGTGATGATTGTGGGCATGAGTTTGCTTCTCATGAAGATGCACCCGCTGATTGTCCAAAGTGTGCCTCAAAAAACATAACGCAAGATCCAGACGTTCTTGACACTTGGTTTAGCTCCGCTTTATGGCCATTTTCGACACTTGGATGGGGTCAACAGGGTGATGTAGAGATGGAGAAACTCTTTGAGTCTAATGATATGAAAGATTTCTATCCAAACTCTCTACTTATCACAGGCTTTGACATCCTCTTTTTCTGGGTGGCGCGTATGATGATGATGGGTGAGAACTTCCTTGGCGAGCTGCCGTTTAACCACATCTATCTCCATGCCCTCGTTCGCGATGAGCATGGTCAAAAGATGAGCAAATCAAAAGGCAACGTCATCGACCCGCTCGATATGGTCAACAAATACTCTGCGGACATCCTGCGTTTTACATTGGCAATATCTGCGGCGCAAGGACGCGACATCAGAATGAGCGAAGAGAAGCTTGAACTCAACCGCAACTTCACCAACAAACTCTATAACGCGAGTAAATATCTGCAGATGAACGTAGAGACTTTCCCTGATTTGGGTGGCTTTTGCGTTGAAACACCGCTTGGTCGCTATATGGTCTCGCGTCTCAACTTTGCCACAAAAGAGGTAAGAGCCGCTCTTGATGAGTACAAATTTAACGATGCGGCACTCATTATCTACAAATTTATCTGGAACGAGTTTTGTGACTGGGGAATCGAACTCTCTAAGGCTGATAAAGGCTCTGTAGTAGAGCTCGGAGCGATATTTAAAGAGGCGATGAAGCTTCTGCATCCATTTATGCCATTTATCACTGAGCATCTCTACCATGAGCTTAGCGGCACATCGCTTGAGAGTGGTGAGTCTATCATGCTGATG